>NZ_QSOO01000023.1:0-53948 GCF_003436255.1 Bacteroides sp. D20
GAACCCATACTGAATCCCGTATTTTACATTTACACAAAATATTTTATAGTGCCGTTTTTTATTGCGGACAGTGCCGTTTTATTTTTCCACGTTCGTATCATCAGCCGTACTCCATGGACCAACTTCAGGTACAAAGGTTACTTTTGCCGCCTTATTGGCCAGCGTCAGCGTATAACGTATCTTTTTGCCTTCACCCCAGGCTTGTGTATCATTCAAGTCAATGGCGGAAGTTACAGTATCAAGAAGAACGTCTTTCTCATAGATGTCATAGACAACATTGATTTTGGCATTCGTATCCAACGTCTGGGGCATCAACATCCAGGCTGTATTCACTTCCACACCCGTTGTATTCACTTCCAATGCACCATCGTCAATCGTATGTGCATAAGTGGCTGTTCCTTCCTGTGACTTCCATATTGAATCATCAAAACCATAAGTTCCTTTATTGTGCACACCGGATATTGTAAGTGTTTTCAGTTTATAAGTCAAAGCGTCGGCTGCCTTGACAGTGAAATTTATTTGGGTCAGTATATGGCCGAATTTCAAAGATACCCCACTGGCATTTGATGCCTTGGTTGCATCCGTCGCTTTCGCGGCTACCAAGTCCGTTTGGGCAGCTACATCCGCTACCGTATAAGTAATGGAAGGATATATAGCACTAGCAGCCGGTTGATTGTACGTCAAGGCCCCGGTACCCGGATTCCCGTAAGCAAAGAACTGCAAGTTATCCGTCATTGGCCAATAATATGTTCCCCCAGTCAAACTCCAGTCGGGAGCACTATAAGTTACCTTAACAGCTGCCATGAATTCCTTCATCGCATCAAAAGTCGCAACAGAGGCCATTGTTGTTGCTCCCGTATTATAAGCATACACAGTGAACCCTACCTTCTGCAATTCCGGCAAATCAGTCACTGTGGCTCTCGTAGTGTTACCCACTACTGTTCCCAATTTAATCTCCGCCTTTTGTCCGGCATTCTCTATCTCCTCACTTTCCGAGCAACTCATTACTGCTGCTGCAGCCAAAGCCAAAAATAAAACCTTCTTCATAATTGTCTGTTATTAAAGTTAATATATTTATTTGTCTGTTTGCTATCAATTCACCGGTAGCTCCACATCCGTCTCATCATCCCAATCGTCCACATCGCCACCAATCCCTCCATCTCCTTCATCAGTTCCCGGTTCCAAATCATCCACCACAACCTTGTCCTCCGGTACGGGAACCTCGATATGGATTTCCGACCCAGGAACGCCCACATCAGGTTCTTCTTCGCCTCCTCCCGAGGGAGGAGCTGTTTCAATCACTTCCGTGATATCCACCTTCACCTCTTGAACCGTTTTATCTCGTTTCACAATCTTCAGTGTCAGCAACATAGGACTATCCGCACGGGTCTTGGTATCTTTCAGTAATACAAAACTGGAGAAATGCCCCCATAAAAGCCCGTTTTCACGCTTTGTATCCACACATATAGGTACCTCGCTCAAATGGCAAGCACGGTTGCCTATAAAGTAACTTCCGTTCAAGCCGTCCACATGGCAGATGATGCTCGATATTCTATCCCATCCTTCCACCTTTATATCAAAGGAATAATGGTCCACTACCGCTTCCGGCTTCCAGTCCAACGGAAGCGCCACATCACTCTGCCTTATTTCCACCTCGTCCAAAGCCACCACATACAAAGGGTCGGGCGACCAAACCATATCTTCGTGTACATCCAGCCCCGTACAGTGTCCCGTAAAAGCCTCAATCGTCTCATAACTCTCGTCGCCCCGTATCTGTATACTCTCCGTATTGAAGTTATAGGCCACCACCGCATACTTCCCCGGCGGTACCTTCACCTCACCCCCTCCGGCAGGCAGATAACTTTCAACCTTTCTCCCCTGAGTATCTTTCGGATAGAAGATAATCCGCATGGTCTGCGGCAGCTTATCCGTCACCCCTTTCCAATCCAGTTTAATCTGTACTCCGCTAACGGGATAATCATCCAGCATATCGCGGAAGTCACAGCTTCCCAGCATTGGCAACAGCCCGAAGAACAGCCAGAGAATCATATGCCGTGCATCTTTCATACCACTCATCTCCCCGACGTTAGAAGCCATACCAAAGAAATTTTTGCTTTTGTCGGCCCGATAAAGTGATACTTTCCACTGCTGACCCAAACCAAGTCATTTCCATAAGAAGTATATTTCCTGTACTCCGTATCCAAGTATCCAATGCCCACACTGAATTCAATCGCCAGATGCCGAGCCAGTGGACGCACGTATCCATAAGTTATTCCTGCAGCTGCGTAATACTTCCCCCGGTATCCCTTCTCCTTTTTCAACTGAAAATCATAGGTACCTCCTTCGGCATATGCTCCCAGGAAGTGTCCGGACAATCTTCCGCGCGTATGGCGGTTTCCCAACCAGTAACGCGCCTCTGTCCCTCCCGAAAGGAGCTGATAGCAGAAATTACATCCGCTGTCAGACCACCAAGGGCATTTGTACTCAACATTCAAAGACCACCTCTTTCCCAATGGCAGCTCCACTTCTATGTTCGGAGCCAAGGCCAGGTCGTAAAGCAAATTATTTTTTAACGCCAGCACCGTTTTACAAGTATGGCTATGGGATTCTACCGACTTATTCTGCCCTATTACCTGCCCCGACATCATGCAAAAAAGGAGTAGCCAAAAGACATATATAAAAATGCGTTTTCCCATAATTTCGCGTTGTATACAAACAAAAGTAGAAGATAATTACCGAATAAAAATCACTTTCCATCACTCTTTTCAAAGGCTGAAAGGTTCTGTGAAACGATTGAAACAGATTTGCAACTTCTGCCTTATCCGGGACGCTGTGAATAGATTCTTCTCTCTCAAAAAGTCAATCCGTGTGCGAAAACAGTAAAATTCAGTGAAAGAAATACAAAAGAAGTAGCAGGAACATTCTGAAATTTGGAAGATAACAACGGGAACCTTACATTTGTAATGTGATTTTTTTCATAGTATTAGATTTAAGGTTAACAAAGGTTGGAGTACAGCGGTACTCCTTTTTTTATGCCCATACGTTTCTCCGAATGACAAAAAATAGCTATCTTCGATGGCTTTTATAACTGTTAAAGAAGAAAACATCACCACTTGAGCCCATTATGAAAAAACCGGTACTCGCATTGCTTTCCATAATCCTACTTACCGCAGGATGTTCCCAACGGCCTGCCGCCACCACCAAGATACCCCTAACCAGCGCACACCGTGGTGCCGCCACCATCGCTCCCGAAAACACAATGGCATCCGTAGATTCGTGCATCAAATACGGTGTAGGCAATATAGAATGCGATGTCTGCATCAGTAAGGACAGTGTCTTCTACGTACTGCACGATTCCACCCTCGACCGTACCACCAACGGTACCGGCGCCATCTCCCAATGGCTGTCCGCCGACATCGACACACTGGATGCCGGCTCTTGGTTTGCGCCCCGATTTGCCGGACAACGGGTACTACGTCTTACCGACCTGCTACGCAAGGCCAAAGAGCACGGTTTAAGAATCACCATCGACTACCGCAACGGCGGTCTGCACCAATTACTGGATCTGATAAAGGACGAAGGCATGCTGGAAAACTGCAACTTCACCTTCAGCAAGGAGTATCATGCCAAATGCTTCAGAAAGATGGCACCCGAGGTAAGAACCCTGCAAGCCTACATCAAAAGTGAAAAGGACATAGAGCATGTCGTAAAGGAACTGCATCCCGACATCGCTGTCGTCTGGATTGACTCCCTTACCCCACAATTCGTAAAGAAATGCCGTGAGCACAACCTGCAGGTACTGGCACTCGTCCTGGGGCTGGACGACAAGACGGAAGAGAACCAGAAGGCAGTCGACCTGGGGGTAGACATCATAGCGACGGACCACCCGGAAAAGTTCATCATGAAATACGGGAAACCGTCCATATAAGGCAAGAGACCTGCCGCGCTCAAGTCAGCAAGTGATAGACACCACCCACCATTGCCTTGACCACTCCCTTCATCTCCAATTCAAAAAGCAAGGCACTCATCCGGTTGACGGGTATGTCCGCTTCCACCACCATCGCATTGATATGGAGGTCTCCCTGCCGCATAAGGATGCGCATAACAAGCTCCTCCTCTTCTGTCAGTTCCGGAAAGAGATTACGCTGAATACCTTCTGTCCGGGCAGGCTGCTCCGCTACGGCCCAGCCCATAATCTGCACAAACTCTTCCGCACTCTGGATAAGGGCGGCCTTGTTGTCGCGTATCAACCGGTTACAACCGATGGAAGATTCGTCCGTAACACGCCCCGGAACGGCAAAGCAGTCACGATGGTATCCCTCCGCCAACTCTGCAGTGATAAGGGAACCTCCCTTTGCGGCAGACTCCACCACAATGGTAGCATCACTCATACCCGCCACAATACGGTTGCGGCTGACGAAATTATGCTTGTCCGGATTCGTCCCGGTAAGGAATTCGGTCAGCAGTCCGCCTTGTGCCAGCATGTCGATGGCTGTTTTCCGGTGGACATACGGATAGATGCGGTCCAGTCCGTGAGCAAGGACAGCAACGGTAGGGAGATGATTTGCCAAAGCGGCCCGATGGGCATGGATATCTATCCCGTAAGCCAGTCCGCTTACTACCAGCACATCGGGACAAAGAACGGCCAAATCGCGCAGGAAGTCGGCACAGAATTGCTTGCCGTAATCGGTGGCACGGCGTGTACCTACCATATCGATGACATGCAGGCGGTTGAAATCGGTGTTTCCTTTAAAGAAAAGTACAATCGGCGCATCCTCACATTCGCGCAAGCGGGAAGGGTAAGCCTCATCCTTCAACGTCAGGCAGGAAAGACGATTCTTCTCTACAAACTCCATCTCCTGCTCGGCACGCAGAAAGGCAGCGGGACAATCAAGAGCCGTCACTACCCCCGGATTCACACCGGGCATGATTTCGGGGAGCTCCTTCCGCCGACTGAATACTTCGGCAGCACTGCCCATACCCTCTATTAAACGCTTTGCCCCGATATGTCCTATACCGGGGCAAAGTGTGAGAGCTATGCTGCAAATCCATTCGTCACTGTTCATTCCACCACAGATTACACAGATTCACACGGATTGAGATAAGGGGCAAAGAGACGGTCGAACAGTTCGCTATCGCTTAACCGTCCGTTCACCACACATACGGTTTCAACTATGCCTTTGAGACAGACTTTGCCGTCGGAAGCACGGAAGATATCTTGGTAAAAGACGTACTTGATACCCTCCTTCTTCATGTAGAGTTTGGAGACAAACTCGTCACCACTCCTCAGGGGAGTCTTGAAAGCCATATTGATACGTGCCACTACCGGGTCTACCCCCTGCTCGTGCAGTCCGGCAAAGCTGACGCCGGCACTCAACAGAAACTCATGGCGCGTATGCTCCAGATAATGCTGATAATTGGCATTATTGACGATGCCTTGCAGGTCGCATTCATAGTCGCGCACCTTCATGGGAAGTTCATAGATATAATTCATATTTACTATTGGACTATTTACTATTTGATACTTAGCCACGTTGTTTCTCCACATCCAAGCCTTTGAACTTCTTCAGTTCCTCTACGCTGACCAGCTTGTAGAGTTTGTCACTGGGACGTATTTTCACCGATTTCATCGAGAAATGCTGGCCTTTCTTTACAGTCTGCACGGGTTTCAAATCGACGCGTGCCTCGTCCAAAGTGACGAATTCGGCACCCGTTGTGGGACCCGTAATCAGCAACTTGTCGCCTACGCTCACTTCGGCTGCTTCTACCAGGAACTCCGCCACACCGATGTTTGAGAAGTAGCGGATACCCTTACCCACATAGATTTTACGTTCCGTAGCGGCAGAGCCGTAGTTCTTGGTCCATTCGCCCAAGCGTTGTCCCAGGTAGTAGCCGTCCCAGAAACCACGATTGAAGACCGTCTTCAAGCGTTCGTCCCACCGAGCAATCTTCTCATCGGTGAATGTATCGTCCAGATAGGAACGGATGGCTTCTTTGTAACACTCCACTACCGTGCGCACGTACTCGGGTCCGCGGGCACGTCCTTCTATTTTGAAAACACGAACACCTGCATCCAGCATCTTGTTCATGAAGTGGATAGTTTTTAAGTCTTTGGGGGACATGATGTATTGGTTGTCCACCTCCAATTCCACATCCGTCTCCTTGTCGCGCACCGTATAACTACGGCGGCATACCTGCATGCAGGCACCGCGGTTGGCGGAGTGGTTCATCTCATGCAATGAGAGATAACACTTTCCGCTGACTGCCATGCAAAGGGCACCGTGGCAGAACATCTCTATACGTATCTGCTCTCCGCTGGGTCCACAGATATTCTCCTCACGGATATGGCGGTAGATTTCTGCCACTTGCTCCAGATTCAGCTCACGCGCCAGCACCACCACATCGGCAAACTGCGCATAGAAGCGCAGGGCTTCCACGTTGCTGATGTTGAGCTGTGTGCTGAGGTGTACCTCCTGCCCTATCTGCCGGGCATAGCTCATCACTGCCACATCAGCGGCAATGACTGCCGAGATGCCTGCCGCCTTTGCCGCATCTACAATGGTACGCATCAGCGGAATGTCATGGTCGTATATAATGGTATTGACGGTGAGGTAGCTCTTCATGCCATGTTCGTCGCACGTCCGGGCTATTTCCCGCAAATCGTCGATAGTGAAGGTATTTGCCGAACGGGCACGCATGTTCAGGTTCTCGATACCGAAATAGATGGAGTCGGCACCTGCTTGTATGGCTGCTGCGAGAGATTCGCGCGAGCCTACCGGTGCCATGATTTCGAAGTCACTGATTGAGTGTTTCATCATTTCTTTTTGAATTAGAGTATGCAAAGGTAGGCTTTTTTCTGTACTTTTGCGGACAAATCCGCTTAGATTATGAAGATTAAAGATATAGACCTGGGCCCACGCCCCGTATTCCTCGCCCCGATGGAGGACGTCACCGACCCTGCTTTCCGCCTGATGTGCAAGCACTTCGGAGCAGACATGGTATATACCGAGTTCGTTTCTGCCGATGCCTTGATACGCTCCGTAGGCAAGACCCAGCAGAAACTGAACATCAGCGATGAAGAGCGGCCCGTAGCCATACAGATATACGGACGGGACACCGCCACCATGGTAGAAGCCGCCCGCATTGTGGAGCAGGCACATCCGGACACGCTGGACATCAACTTCGGCTGCCCCGTGAAGCGCGTTGCCGGCAAGGGTGCCGGTGCCGGTATGCTACAGAACATTCCGCTGATGCTGGAAATCACTCGTGCCGTGGTAGATGCCGTGAAGATTCCCGTCACCGTGAAGACCCGCCTGGGCTGGGATGCCAACAGTAAAATCATCGTAGACCTTGCCGAGCAGTTGCAGGACTGCGGCATTGCCGCCCTCACCATCCACGGCCGTACCCGCGCCCAGATGTATACCGGCGAGGCGGACTGGACACTTATCGGCGAGGTGAAAAAGAACCCACGCATGCACATTCCCATCATCGGCAACGGTGATATCACCACTCCCCAACGGGCCAAAGAATGCTTCGACCTCTACGGTGTGGACGCCATCATGATAGGCCGTGCCAGCTTCGGCCGCCCGTGGTTCTTTAAGGAAGTGAAGCATTATTTGGAGACGGGCGAAGAACTCCCTCCGCCGAGTTCCGAATGGCGGCTGAACGTACTCCGCCAGGAAGTGGAAGACAGCGTCAACCTGCTGGATGAACGACGGGGCATACTGCACGTGCGCCGCCACCTGGCAGCAAGCCCGCTCTTCAAAGGGATTCCCAATTTCCGCGACACCCGGATAGCCATGCTGCGGGCAGAGACGAAGGAGGAACTGTACCGCATCTTCGAAGAGATAGAACCGTTGCTGCCATAGGAGAAAACCGCATACGATTTTTACCATCGAGTCCGATACTTGAGCAATCATCCTCACGCTCCTTCTTGAATAGCTTCTGAGAGGGGGGCTATTCAGACGCAGATGACACGCTTTGTTGCCATCCGCATAACTCACTGTCTGTCAGCAAGAAATTTTGCCAACCACTTGCCTTGCCCTTGGCAAACTTTTGCCATGCCTATGGCAAAGTTTTGCCAACGCGGTGGCAAAGCCTTGCCAATGGGAAGGCAAAACCTTACCAACAAGGAGGCAAGAAAAAAAACATTGTTTCTTTGGCAGAAAGAAACAAGTCCCTATATTCGTCTTCCCAAGAAAGAAAGAATCCCATAAATATGTCTTTATGAAAAAGAAAAAACTGCTCAAACAGCTCATCGTAAACTTCCAGCATTCACTTCCGGCAGAAGTTTATCCGCGTACATTGGTATTGCCCACAGACAGTGGAAAGATAATCACCGTGCCCGACTAGCGGAACATCGGCTGCGCAAACCATCGCTTGAACATCCACGTGGCCAGGATATAAATGCCGAAAGCCGATACGAAACCCACGATAGAGTCTATCAGGTAATGTGCCTGGATATAGACCGTAGCCCCGCACAACAGCAGATAGAAAGGAAACAAGCAGGCAAACAGACGCTTGCTGCCACGCCATGCCATAATCATCAGTACCGTAGACATTCCGACGTGCGAACTGGGAAAAGCAGCCGTGGGGCGCTCACCCACCTGCTGGGAACTCTCCACCAGGTTGTAGAAGAAGCCGTGCTCATAGCCCGGACCGGGAAGAAGTTCCTGATGGTGATGGAAATAGTCACCGATGGACGGAAAGATACCTTGCGCCACATGGTCGCTTCCAATGGCGGGGAAGTAGAACTGCGGCCCGGCAACGGGGACGAAGATATAAATAAGGTAATAGATGAAGAAAGCGGTGACGATGACGAACGAAACCTTCTCGAAAAGGTCGAAACGATAAAGGAAATACCACACCACCACCAGCAGAATCATCGGATAATAGAAGAAGTACCCCATATTGAACGGCTCGCTCACCCACATCTGCGGAAACCTTTCACAGAACCACACAGCAGGCTGTCCGCCAAACATCCACTGCTCCACCGACGCGAACACGTGGTCGAGATTGGGGAATATCCGGTTGAACTCAAAGGTGTCGGGATACCAATAGGAAAGCAGTGACATCTGGATGGCTATGCGCACAAAGGCAGAGAACTTGCAGGGTGCCAGCCGGTAAAGATACATCAGCAGGAACGTCATACCCGCAATGACAACACGGTCTGCAAGCATCTGCACCGGATGATCCATTTCCTGAAAAAGAAACAGAATGAGAATGGAAGTCAGCAAATTGTATATCAGCGTAATCTTCTCTACCGCAAAAAGCCCCTTACGGGTTTCTACCCTTTTAAATAAATCTAAAGCCATCCCTTATCCTTATACCAGGCAATGGTTTCCTTTACACCCCGTTCCAGGTCGTACTCAGGACTGAAGCCCAGTTCCTCGACGGCCGGTGTGATGTCACACTGCCAGTTGCGTTGTTTCATTATTCTATACTTATCCGAATTGAGCGTACTGGTCTTGTTCTGCCGCTTCGCCCAAAATTCAGCGAGCAAAGATACGACTTTCAATACAATTAACGGACATCTCAGGCGAATAACAAACGGATTGCCCAATTCTTTCCTTATCAAATCGGAAAAAGCACGGCTGCTATACACCTTCCCGTCAGCCAGGAAATAGGCGCGGCGGGACACCTGCTTCTCTATCCCGAGGAAGATGGCCTGCACGATATCCTTTACATATACAAACGTCAAGTCCTGGCGGCAGAAGCCTACAGAAAAGTCCGTATGCTGCCGGATGGACTTTGCCATAAGATAATAATCCTTCTCACGCGGCCCGTATACACCCGTCGGCCGGTAGATGACGTAGGGGAAACCCGGAATACTCTGCAAATAAAGTTCTGTTTTCAGTTTACTGAGTCCGTAGGCGGTATTGGGTGAAGGGGGGTCACTCTCCATAATCGGGTCGTAGGTCCTCTCGCGTACCGGGCCGAACACACTCAGCGTACTGATGAAGATAAACTGCTTGGGAATCATGTTCAGCTCCCTCAGCGTATCGATGAAGTATTTGGTCTGCAGATAATTCACCAAATCGAATTCGTTCTTGTCCACACACTTCGTCACACCGGCACAATGGACAATATAATCAAACTTATTGTAGGTCCCTTTATGTCCCGAGAGTTGTGCCCTCAGTTCATTGGGGTGCGCAAAGTCCAGTTCGAGGAAATGTATCTTGCGGTCACGCAGATACTCGCGGCTGCTGGACGAACGTACACCCGCCCACACACCGAACTTGCGCTTCAACGCCTCCTCCACGATGAAACTTCCGATAAATCCGCTTGCTCCTGTAATTAAAATCGATTCCACTTCTTCTGTTACAAATTACTAATTACTTTTCATCCGGTCCGTCACCTTGACGCTCCTTGTGTTACTCTGTCGCCTCGTTACTCTTCTTCACCGGCTCCACATGGATGCTGACCAGTGTTCCTTTGCCGAACTGCCTTTTCAACTTGTTCTCCACCGCCGTTGCCGTCTCGTGAGCTTCCTCCAGCGAGATGCTACCATCCATACGCACATGCACCTCGATGGCACAATAACTGCCGATGCGGCGCGTACGAAGGTGATGCGGCGAGCTGATACCGGGAAAAGAAAGAATCGTCTTCAGTATCTCATCCTCCACCTCGACGGGCAACGATTTCTCCAACAGTTCGTCCACACACGGTATCAACAACTGCACAGCCACCTTCATAATGAAGAAGCTGACAATAACCGCTGCCACCGGGTCCAGCACCCGCCAATGGTCACCCAAAAGAATGGCGCCACCTATACCCGCTGCCGTGCCTATGGACGAAAACGCGTCACTCCGGTGATGCCAGGCATTGGCAACAACCGCCTGCGAATTCAACTTCCTGCCCTTGAATACGGTATATTGATAAAGCACTTCCTTGAAAACGATGGATACCAATGCAGCCACCAGTGCCAGTATACCGGGTTCCTGCAGAGAGCCGCCTTGCAGGAAGCGGTAAATGGAGGAAGCCCCGTTCCAGAAAATGCCGAATCCCACAAACAACAGAAAAATACCGATAATGGCAGTTGCCAGCGTCTCGTACTTGCCATGACCGTAATCGTGTCCTTCATCTTCGGGCTTTGCCGAAATGCGCACAAAAACAATGACAATAATATCTGTAATGAAATCCGACAAAGAATGTACCGCATCTGCCAGCATGGCGGCACTGTGACCTACAATACCTGCAAAGAATTTGAAGACAAGCAAGAGAAAGTTTACCACACTTCCCACAACCGTCACCCGGTAAATGTCTTTTTCCCGTGTGGCATCTGCTTTTTTGTTCAGAGTTTGCATTTCCATCTGCTTTTCGTCTAAGGTACAGCCTATCTTCACTTTGTGTGCAAATATAGTACATAAATCCATTACAATCTGTCGTTCCTTCATTATTTTCAATAGAATGATAATATTTTGAAGTCTGAGTGAACGAAGGAACGTATTTATTTGTTTACTTTGCAAGAGGTAATCACCACAGATTACACAGATTGACACAGAATCTCTATTTATACATAAAATACATCATAACATTATGGCCAAAAAGAAAGAAAAGAAAGCCGGCAAACGCATGAAGAAGAAAGAGCTCGTCAAAGTACTGCTGGAATTCTTCCACACAAAGCAAGACGAAGTATTATCCCTGAAATACATCTTTGAACAACTCCACCTCACCACACATCCGCTGAAGATGCTGTGCATGGACATCTTGTCCGAACTGTCGATGGACGACTACATCACAGAAGTGGACAAGCACAAATACAAGCTGAACAACCACGGCGTGGAAATGACCGGAACCTTCCAGCGCAAGAGCAACGGCAAGAATTCCTTTATACCGGAAGGTGGAGGCGAACCGATATTCGTGGCCGAACGCAACTCGGCACACGCCATGAACAATGATAAAGTGCGTATCGCCTTCTATGCCAAGCGTCGCGGACGCGAAGCCGAAGGAGAAGTCATCGAGATACTGGAACGTGCCAACGACACCTTCGTGGGTACCCTGGAAGTTGCCAAGTCATACGCTTTCCTTGTAACGGAAAACCGTACGCTTGCCAACGACATCTTCATCCCCAAAGAAAAGTTGAAAGGCGGCAAGACGGGCGACAAAGCCATCGTAAAGGTGGTGGAATGGCCCGACAAAGCCAAGAACCCCATCGGCCAGGTAATCGACATCCTGGGGCGCGCAGGAGACAATACCACCGAGATGCACGCCATCCTGGCGGAATTCGGCCTGCCCTATGTCTACCCCGCTGCCGTAGAGAAAGCTGCCGACAAGATACCCGCCGAAATCTCCGCCGAGGAAATAGCCCGACGTGAGGACTTCCGGGGTGTGACCACCTTCACCATCGACCCCAAGGATGCCAAGGACTTCGACGACGCCCTCTCCATCCGCAAACTGAAAGGGGGACTTTGGGAAGTAGGCGTACACATTGCCGACGTGACCCACTACGTGAAAGAGGGCGGCATCATAGACAAGGAAGCCGAGAAGCGTGCCACATCCGTCTACCTCGTAGACCGCACCATCCCAATGCTCCCCGAACGGTTGTGTAATTTCATCTGTTCACTCCGCCCCGACGAAGAGAAGCTTGCCTACTCCGTCATCTTTGAAATGACGGAAAAAGGCGAAGTGAAGAACTCACGCGTGGTACATACCGTCATCAAGAGCGACCGCCGCTTCACCTACGAAGAAGCCCAGGAGATTATAGAAACCGGCAAAGGAGACTTCCAGGAAGAGGTGCTCCAACTGGATAAGCTTGCCAAAATACTGCGTGAGAACCGCTTTAAGGCAGGAGCCATCAACTTCGACCGCTACGAAGTGAAGTTCGAAATTGACGAGAAGGGCAAACCCGTCAGCGTCTACTTCAAGGAGTCGAAAGATGCCAACAAGCTGATAGAGGAGTTCATGCTGCTTGCCAACCGCACCGTAGCCGAAAAGATAGGCCGCGTGCCCAAAGGCAAGAAAGCCAAAGTGTTGCCATACCGTATTCACGACCTCCCCGACCCGGAGAAGCTGGACAACCTGGCACAGTTCATCGCCCGTTTCGGCTACAAGCTGCGTACCAGCGGTACAAAGACCGACATCTCCAAGTCCATCAACCACCTGCTGGACGACATCCAGGGCAAGAAGGAGGAGAACTTGATTGAAACCGTCTCCATCCGCGCCATGCAGAAGGCACGCTACTCCGTGCATAACGTGGGGCACTATGGTTTGGCTTTCGATTACTATACCCATTTCACCTCGCCCATCCGCCGCTATCCGGATATGATGGTACACCGTCTGCTCACCAAGTACTTGGACCAGGGAGGCCGCACCGTGTCCGAACAGAAATACGAAGCCCTCTGCGAACACAGCAGCAGCATGGAGCAGATAGCCTCCAACGCGGAACGCGCCTCCATCAAGTACAAGCAAGTAGAATTCATGACCGAACGCCTGGGACAGACCTTCGACGGCGTCATCTCCGGCGTAACGGAATGGGGACTCTACGTGGAGCTGAATGAGAACAAGTGCGAAGGCATGATTCCCATCCGCGACCTCGACGATGACTATTACGAATTCGATGAAAAGAACTACTGCCTGCGCGGACGCCGCAAAAATAAAATTTATAGTCTGGGAGATGCCATTACCATTAAGGTGGCACGCGCTAACTTGGAAAAGAAGCAGCTGGACTTTGCACTGGTGTAACCTCACCCCCGACCCCTCTCCGAAAGAGAGGGGAGAGGAGAGCAATGAATTGAAAACTTGCGAAACTTGAGTGAAGTGAAATAAAGAATAACCCTACAATATTAAATATCCCCACTTCCCCACTCCCCTCTCTTTCGGAGAGGGGCCGGGGGTGAGGCTTTGCACATGAAGACAATTACTATTACAGACCCTACACAGATTGAGGAAATTATCCGTAAATGCCCATACTGCATAGTGGGCATCACAGACCTTGAAGGAAACCCATATGCGGTTCCCATGAACTTTGCCTATCAAGACGGGGTAATATACTTGCATTCCGGCCCGGAAGGCAGTAAAGTGGAGATGGTAACAAAGCACCCGCAAGTTTGCATCACCTTCTGCGAAGGACACGAGCTGGTTTATATGCACCGGCAAGTGGCATGCAGCTACAGCATGAAGTCGCGCAGTGTTATCTGTCGTGGGAAAGTACACTTCGTGGAAGACATGGAAGAGAAGCGACGCGTACTCGACATGCTGATGAAGCAATATACGGAAAATGAATGCAAATATGCCGAACCCGCCGTACGCAATGTCAAGATATGGGAAGTGAAAGTAGAGAAAATAAGCTGCCGGTCATTCGGGTTAAGACCAAGCGAACTATAAATACCATCTGCCGGTCACCTGCTCCACATTGATGGAGCGGATAACCGGCAGAAATATTTACTTTTACAACGGATATTCCTCAAATGCATACAACAGCGTCGAAAGATACCGTTCTCCCGTATCGGGCAGCAGCGCTACAATCGTCTTTCCTTCATTCTCGGGCAACCGTGCCAAGCGGGTAGCTGCAGCAACGGCAGCTCCCGAAGAGATGCCGACCAACAATCCCTCATACTTCGCCAGTTCGCGGCCCGTACGTATGGCGTCATCATTGGATACCTGCAGAACTTCGTCTATTACGGCACTGTTATAGTTCTTCGGCACAAATCCGGCACCGATACCTTGTATTTTATGGGGACCGGGCTTCCCACCGGAAAGTACGGGAGAATCTTCGGGCTCCACAGCCACAATCTTTACCTTCGGGTTATTGGCTTTCAAGGCTGCACCCACACCACTCACTGTGCCTCCCGTCCCTACACCGGCCACGAAAATATCCACCCGGCCGTCTGTATCACGCCAGATTTCTTGTCCGGTAGTACGCTCGTGCATTGCCGGATTGGCAGGATTGTCAAATTGCTGTAGAATCAGCGAGCCGGGGTTGGCGGCTTTCAGTTCTTCGGCACGGGCTATTGCGCCTTTCATACCGTCGGCACCCGAAGTCAGTACCAGTTCCGCACCAAGGGCTTTCAAGAGGTTGCGGCGTTCCAAACTCATCGTGTCGGGCATCGTCAGTATCAGCTTGTAACCTTTGGCGGCGGCCACAAAAGCCAGCCCTACGCCCGTATTCCCACTGGTAGGTTCGATGATGGTGGCACCAGGCTTCAACAGCCCTTTTGCCTCGGCATCTTCTATCATGGCAAGCGCCACGCGGTCCTTCACACTGCCGGCAGGGTTAAAATATTCCAATTTGGCAATAACACGGGCTTTCAGACCCTTATTCTTGTTATAATTATTCAACTCCAGCAAGGGAGTGTTGCCTACCAGGTCGGTAAGGCGTTCTGCTATCTTCTTCATAATCCAACTGTTTTTAAATTCCTCATTCCCCTAAGGGAAAAGACTAACAATCCGGAGTGGAACGAGGTATGTTATTTCTTACAAGACAAAAGTAGCGCAAAATTGGTTCGTAGAAAATACCACAAATATGGTAAATACGTACTATAAATGAGGGATATGTAGGATATTTGACGAGTATTTCCTATCTTTGTTGCCACTTTTAAACTTAAGGATATCATAATGAGTCCACTCAACTTTACCCACATTTTGACACAAGCAGTCGATGAGCTATCGGAAAGCGAATCATACAAAGGACTGTTTCACCAGCATACGGACGGCAACCCGCTGCCTTCGGCAAAAGTGCTGCGCGACATCATCGAACTGGCGCGAGCCATCATCTTCCCCGGATATTTCGGAAATTCTACGGTCAACAGCCGTACGGTGACTTACCATATCGGTGTCAATGTCGAACGCTTGTTCGACCTGCTGACCGAGCAAATCCTTGCCGGCCTCTGCTTTGCAGGCGACGGCGAATGCAACTGTTGTACCGAGCTCCAACGGGAAGAAGCCGCCTTATTGGCTGCCAAGTTCATCAGCAACCTGCCGGCAATGAGACGTACACTCGCCACAGATGTGGAAGCCGCCTACAACGGTGACCCCGCCGCACAGTCGTTCGGCGAAGTCATCAGCTGCTATCCGGCCATCCGCGCCATCAGCAACTACCGCATCGCACACGAGTTGCTCAAGTTGGGTGTTCCCCTCATTCCCCGCATCATCACCGAGATGGCGCACAGTGAAACGGGAATCGATATCCATCCAGGAGCGGAAATAGGTGGTTATTTTACCATCGACCACGGTACGGGTGTGGTAATCGGCGAGACCTGCATCATCGGCAACAACGTGAAGCTGTACCAGGGTGTGACCCTCGGTGCCAAGAGCTTCCCGCTAGACGAAGACGGCAAGCCCATCAAGGGTATTCCCCGCCATCCCATTCTGGAAGACAATGTGATAGTCTATTCCAACGCCACCATATTGGGACGCATCACCATCGGACAAGGAGCCACCGTAGGCGGCAATATCTGGGTGACAGAAGATGTTCCCGCAGGAGCAAGGATTGTACAGACAAAGGCCAAGAAGTAAGTCACAAACAACCAATAAACAATTAAAATCGTAAATAACTCAAATCAGCAGTTCAAGTAGTTAAATGGTTATCAGCCACTAATGAGAGAAACGAGTGACAACTACCCAGATTGCCGATTCACATAAAGTAAATGCATAGATGAGCGAACAATCTTTTGAAATGATTGCCAAAACCTTCCAAGGACTGGAAGAGGTACTGGCACAAGAGCTGACTGCACTGGGCGCCAACGAAATAGAAATAGGCCGCCGCATGGTATCTTTCAGTGGTGATAAGGAAATGATGTACAAGGCAAACTTCTGCCTGCGTACAGCCATCCGGATACTGAAACCCATCAAACACTTCACAGCCAAAGATGCCGACGAGGTTTACGAACAGATTAAAGCCATCCGATGGGAAGACTATCTGGATACGGACAAGACCTTTGCCGTGGACGCGGTTGTATTCAGTGAAGAGTTCCGTCATTCCAAGTTCGTTTCCTACAAGGTGAAGGATGCCATCGTGGACTATTTCCGCGAGAAGACCGGCGAACGTCCCGGCGTGCGTGTCAACAAACCGGACGTGCTGCTGAACATACACATTGCCGAAACCAAATGTACGCTGTCTCTCGACTCCAGCGGCGAATCGCTGCACCGCCGCGGTTATCGCCAGGAAGCAGTAGAGGCCCCGCTGAATGAGGTGCTGGCCGCCGGCATGATATTGATGACCGGCTGGCGTGGCGAATGCGACCTGATAGACCCGATGTGTGGTTCGGGAACCATTCCCATCGAAGCGGCGCTGATTGCACGCAACATCGCTCCGGGCGTATTCCGCAAGGAGTTCGCTTTCGAGAAGTGGGTGGATTTTGACCAGGAGCTGTTCGACACGATATACAATGACGACAGCCAGGAACGTGAATTTACGCATAAGATATACGGTTACGACAACAGCCCGAAGGCAAACGAAATTGCCACACACAATATAAAGGCTGCCGGCGTAAGCAAGGACGTGGTATTGAAGCTGCAACCTTTCCAGCAATTCGAGCAACCTGCGGAGAAATCCATCATCATCACCAATCCTCCCTACGGTGAGCGTATCTCTACCAACGACCTGCTGGGCCTTTACTCCATGATTGGCGAGCGTCTGAAACATGCCTTTACGGGCAACACCGCATGGATTCTTTCTTACCGGGAAGAGTGCTTCGACCAAATCGGGCTAAAAGCCACCTCCAAGATACCTTTATTCAATGGTGCGCTGGAATGCGAATTCCGCCAGTACGAAATCTTCGATGGAAAGTACAAGGAATTTCGTGCCGAAGGCGAGGAGTTGAGCAAGGAGCGCAAAGAATTTCGTCCGGCTTCTGGGGAACGGAAAGAGTTCAAACCCGGAGAAAGACGCGAATTCCGTCCCCGATTCAGTGGAGAGAGACGTGAATTCGGTAGCGAAAGACGCGAGTTCAACGGCGAACGCAGACCAAGAGAATTCAAGGACGGCGAAAAGCGCGAATTCCGTCCGCGTGAAAGAAGAGAGTTCAAGGATGGGGAAAGACGGGAGTTCAGACCGAGGGAAAGACGTGAATTCGGTGGAGAACGCAGAACAAGGTCGGGTGAGTCTTACCCGGAAAGCAAAAGAAGAGAGGCGGGAAAGAAGGAAGAAGAATAACACGAACAATGACAAGGAGAATGAATGCAAAGAAAATAAGTAAGAGCATTCTTGCACTGCTGATAACAGTACCTGCTCTGCTTGCAACAAACGCTATGGCACAAGAACTAAAAAAGCCGACCCTGGAAGATCTGATTCCCGGAGGTGAGACCTACCACAAACCGGAAAACAAATCGTACCAGTGGTGGGGCGATGCCGCTTGTCTGGAACTTGGCATCGACAATATAGAAGGTACATGGGCTGTCAAAGGATTAGGTGCCAAGCCCGGAGAGAAATTCACTGCCATCACATTGGAAGAAGCCAACGCGCTGCTGGAAGAAAAAGGACTTGGAAAACTGCGTCACTTTCATGCTGCAAAGGCTGTCAACGTACCCCGAGGCGTCAATCTGGGTATTCAAGTCCAAATAGACCCACTCCTGCTGCTGAACACCGGCAAGTACCGTGCCCTCGTCGACTGGAAGAAGAAAAAAGTCATCTGGAGCCAGCCTTGCCCCGCCCAAGCCGCAAATGAGGATTGGAACGAGGTAAGCCGCCATTTGGCTTATACTATCGGCAATAATCTCTATGTGATGACCGGTGACGGGCAAACCCTGAAAGTCACCAACGAACCGGAAGGTATCGTCTGCGGACAAAGTGTGCACCGCAATGAATTCGGCATTTCAAAAGGCACTTTCTGGAATCCTGCCGGGGACCTGCTGGCCTTTTATCGAATGAACGAAAGCATGGTCACCCCCTATCCATTGGTTGACATCACGACAAGAATAGCACTGGTGGATAAAATACGCTACCCCATGGCCGGCATGCTCAGCCATCAGGTAAAGGTAGGTATCTACAATCCGGCTACTCAAAAGACCATCTATCTGGACATGGGCGACCCAAAAGACCGCTACTTCACCAACATCACCTGGGCACCGGATGGTAAAAGCCTCTATCTGATAGAGCTAAACCGAGACCAAAACCACTCTAAACTGTGCCGGTACGATGCGGAAAGCGGAAAGCTGCAACAAGTGCTCATCGAAGAGAGACATCCCAAATATGTGGAGCCGCAATCTCCCATTCTATTCCTGCCATGGGACAGCCACAAGTTCATCTATCAAAGCCAGCGTGACGGCTTCAACCATCTGTACCTATACAATACGGAAGGGGAACTGCTGAAGCAACTCACCTCCGGCCCCTGGCTTGTACAAGACATCGTAGGTTTTAACCGGAACACGAAAGAGCTCATCATCAAGAGTACGGAAATCTCTCCTTTGCAGAGCAACCTTTACGCTGTCAACCTGAAGAATGGCAAACGCAGCTTGATAGGAGACCCAACCGGCATGCACTCGGCACAAATCTCCGGTTTCATGGGAACTTACCTCATCGACAATGCCTCTTCGCCCACTTGCCCCCGTATCATAAAACTGATGTCCACCAACCCGAAAAAACAACGGGAACACACACTGCTGACAGCCAAGAACCCCTACGAAGGCTTTGAAATGCCCAGCATAGAAGTAGGCACCATCAAAGCCGCCGACGGCAAGACAGACTTGTACTACCGCCTGATAAAGCCTGCCGACTTCGACCCGGCAAAGAAGTATCCCGCCATCGTCTACGTATACGGCGGCCCGCACGCCCAGATGATAACGAACGGCTGGATGAACGATGCCCGCGGCTGGGACATCTACATGGCAAACAAAGGCTACATCATGTTCAGCCTCGACAACCGTGGCAGCAGCAACCGTGGACTGGAGTTTGAAAACGCCACCTTCCGCCAGCTGGGCATCGAAGAGGGCAAAGACCAGGTGAAGGGCGTAGAATTCCTGAAAAGCCAGCCTTATGTGGACGGAGAGCGTATCGGAGTGCACGGCTGGAGCTTCGGAGGACACATGACTACGGCGCTGATGCTGCGCTATCCCGAAATTTTCAAGGTAGGCGTTGCCGGCGGACCGGTTATCGACTGGGGATACTACGAGATAATGTACGGTGAGCGCTATATGGACACTCCGCAAGCGAACCCGGAAGGCTATAAGCAGACAAATCTGAAAAACCTTGCCGGTAACTTGAAAGGACATCTGCTCATCATACACGACGACCACGACGACACCTGCGTGCCGCAGCACACCCTTTCATTCATGAAGGCGTGCGTGGATGCCCGTACCTATCCCGATTTGTTTATCTATCCCACGCACAAGCACAACGTCCTGGGACGCGACCGTGTGCATCTGCACGAGAAGATAACAAGATATTTTGAAGAATATCTTTAATGTACAATGTACAATTTGCTATGCAGTGCGGGCGTGCAAATAGGGAGTAGATGGTAGAAGAAAGAAGAGAATAAAAGAGAGAATAAATCATTAAGTATAACAATCTGTACAACTTACCTGATGCCCCACAGCACAGACAAATTGTACATTGTAAATTGTAAATGAACCCATGAAAGTATTATTATTAGGCTCCGGTGGCCGCGAACACGCTCTGGCATGGAAGATTGCCCAAAGCCCGAAAGTAGAGAAACTATATATTGCTCCCGGCAATGCAGGTACAAGCGAAGCAGGCGAGAATGTGAACCTGAAGGCGACAGACTTTCCCGCACTCAAGGCCTTTGCCCTTGAGAAAGAAATCGACATGATTGTTGTGGGTCCCGAAGACCCGTTGGTACAAGGCATCTTCGACAGCTTCAAGGAAGACCCTGCCACCTGCCATATCGACATCATCGGCCCCACCGCCAAAGGTGCTACACTGGAAGGTAGCAAGGAATTTGCCAAAGGCTTCATGATGCGCCACAACATCCCCACTGCCCGCTACAAGAGCATCACCGCCGACAACTTGCAGGAGGGACTCGACTTCCTCGCTTCCCTCGAAGCGCCTTACGTACTGAAGGCCGACGGACTGTGTGCAGGCAAGGGCGTGCTGATTCTCCCCACACTGGAAGAAGCTCAGAAAGAGCTGAAGGAAATGCTGGACGGCATGTTCGGCGATGCCAGCGCCACGGTAGTCATTGAAGAGTTCCTCAGCGGCATCGAATGTTCCGTATTCGTGATGACAGACGGCCGCCACTATAAGGTATTGCCCGTAGCCAAAGATTACAAGCGTATCGGCGAAGGCGACAAAGGCCTCAACACCGGCGGTATGGGCAGCGTTACTCCCGTACCTTTTGCCGACGAAACATTTATGGAAAAAGTACGCACCCGCATCATCGAACCTACCGTAAACGGTCTGCTGGAAGAAGAAATCGGCTACCAAGGCTTCATCTTCCTGGGACTTATCAACGTGAAGGGCGAACCGATGGTGATTGAATACAACGTCCGCATGGGCGACCCCGAAACCGAAAGTGTAATGCTGCGTATCAAGAGCGACCTGGTAGACCTACTCGAAGGCGTTGCCCAGGGCGACCTCGACCAGCGTACACTGGAATTCGACCCACGCACAGCCGCTTGCGTCATGCTGGTGAGCGGAGGATATCCGGAAGCCTACGAAAAGGGCAAGGTGATGACCGGATTCGAGAAGGCTGCCGAAACAGACAGCATCCTCTTCCATGCCGGAACAGCCACCAAAGACGGACAGACCGTAACCTCCGGTGGCCGTGTCATCGCCGTCTGCTCCTATGGTGAAACGAAGGAAGAAGCCTTGCAGAAGAGCTACCGCGTGGCCGACATGATAAACTTCGAGAAGAAATATTTCCGTCGCGACATCGGATTTGACTTATAAATGAGAACGAAGAGATTCCAGAACCGGATAACGGCAGGGCGGTTCACACTACCCACCGCTATCCTGATTTCAGTATCCTGCTGGATACTGACCGCTGTTCTGTTGCCCGAGACGGAGACACAGCAAAGCGGATATTCCCTTTGGGAAACATTCTGCGACTTCTGCATCCCCACCTGGGCAAACCGTCTCTTCAGCTTTATTCTGTATGCCGTCATCGGGTACTTCCTAATACAGCTCAACAATACGTTCGCCATCATCCGGATGCGGGCATCGGTACAGACTTCTGTCTACTTCCTGCTGATATCCGTCTGCCCCAGCCTACACATGCTGTATGCGGGAGACTTGGCAGCTGCCTCCTTCCTGGTGGCACTGTTTTTCCTCTTCAAGAGCTACCAGCAGGCACGGCCCACAGGCAGTCTCTTCCACGCCTTTGTCTTCATCGGACTGGGCAGCCTGCTTTTTCCGCAGCTCATGCTGTTTGTCCCCATCTTCTGGATAGGTGCCTACAACTTCCAGTCTCTCCAACCCAAAAGTTTCTTCGCTTCCTTGGTAGGATGGAGCGTACCCTACTGGCTGTTACTGGGACACGCCCTCTACTACGGGCAAATGGAACTCTTCTGCCAGCCCTTCCGCGAGCTGGTGACCTTCGCTCCCACCCGGTTCGACTATCAGCCGTGGGAACTCGCCACCCTCGGGTATCTCCTTGTTCTGTTCATCGTCAGCGCGGCACACTGTCTCATTGCCGGCTATGAAGACAAGATACGCACCCGAAGCTATCTACACTTCCTCATCCTGCTGAATTTCTGCATCTTTGTCTATATCGGACTGCAACCGGTATTGAGTGTCCACCTGATGTCCTTCCTGCTCATCGGTGTCAGCATCCTGGCGGGACACTTGTTTGTACTGACAAATAGCCGCAGTTCCAATATATTCTTCATTTGTGCATTTATCGGATTATTCATTCTATTAGGATTCAACATATGGACGCTTTTGTAGATACACTCGTACAGCTGCTAATTGACTGGGGATATGTCGGTCTGTTCATCTCTGCCCTATTGGCAGGAAGCATCATTCCGTTCAGTTCCGAGATAGTGATGGTAGCACTGGTCAAGGTCGGTCTGAGCCCGGCACTGTGCGTACTCTCCGCCACCTTGGGAAATACGCTGGGAGGCATGACGTGCTACTACATGGGACGTCTGGGACGTATAGACTGGATTGAGAAATATTTCAAGGTAAAAAGGGAAAAGATAGAACGGATGCAGCATTTCCTCCAAGGGAAAGGGGCACTGATGGCTTTCTTCGCCTTTCTGCCTTTTGTGGGAGAAGCCATAGCCATTGCACTGGGCTTCATGCGCAGTAATCTGATGCTGACCACCACGTCCATGTTTGCAGGGAAACTGGTGCGCTACATAGCTATGCTGTGGGCACTGCAAGGAGCCATTTCGATGATGAATTATTGACATGTAGTGAGTTTGAGCAATAGATGTATAGATACAACGCGTTGGATGTATAGATGCAACGTGCTGGATGTATAGATGCAGCACGCTGGATATATAGGCGCAACAACACGCTGAATCACAGAGAATTAAACTAAATAAAAACATTCAACAAAAGCAGAAGTGATGCAACGAATCATAGAGAAGACGGAAGACGGAAGTGCGACACTGTTTGTACCGGAACTGAATGAACATTATCATTCGGTAAAGGGGGCACGTACAGAATCACAGCACATCTTCATCGACATGGGACTGAAAGCATCCGCTACTGCCCGCCCGCATATCCTTGAAATCGGTTTCGGCACCGGGCTGAATGCCCTGCTTACACTGGAAACTGCCGAAAAGGAAAAGAGACCTGTGCACTATACCGGTATCGAACTCTATCCGCTTGCATGGCCGGAGGTGGATGCGCTAAAATATAGCGACAATCCTCTGTTCGAGGAACTGCATCGGGCTGCGTGGGAAGAAGAAGTTGCCATAACTCCTTATTTCACACTGAGAAAAGTGCGGGCAGATATCGAAACAATAAGCATCGACAGTTTGTTAATGATTAATAAATCTCCGTTCGACGTTGTCTACTTCGATGCTTTTGCACCCGAAAAGCAACCGGGAATGTGGGAGGAAAAAGTCTTCCGGAATATCCATGCCGCCATGAGCACTGATGGCGTGCTGACCACCTACTGCGCCAAAGGAGTAGTACGTCGCATGCTGCAAGCCATAGGATTCAAGGTAGAGCGTCTTCCAGGCCCCCCCGGAGGGAAACGGGAGATACTGAGGGGAAGGAAAGAGGAAGTGATAATGGATAAGGAATAGTTGATAATGAATAGTTGATGCCCCCTGCCACAGCGCAGCCAAATTGTAAATTGTAAATAGTAAATTGTAAATGAAAAAGTTTTGTTTTTTACTCCTCATAGCCACCTTGCTCTTCTCGTGCAAGCAAGGAGGCCAACAGAACAAGAAGAATGACGATAAACCCGTGATTACCGTCACCATCGAGCCGCTGCGGTATTTCACCGAAGCCATTGCCGGCGATGAATTCACCGTCGTCAGCATGGTGCCCAAAGGTTCAAGTCCGGAAACCTACGACCCCACGCCCCAGCAGCTTGTCGACCTTGCCCAAAGCAAGGCCTATTTCCGCATCGGCTACATCGGTTTCGAGCAGACATGGACGGAAAAACTGACGGACAATGCTCCCCACCTGCAATTCTTCGATATGTCCGAGAATGTGGAACTCATTCTGGACGATACCCATGCACATCATCATAAAGACGGGCATGTACACGAAGGCCATACGCACGCCGGTGGTGTGGAACCCCACATCTGGAATTCCACCATCAACGCCCAAATCATTGCCGGAAACATTCTGAATGCACTCTGCGCCATAGACAAAGCCAATGAAAGCGTCTACATGGAACGTTACAACGTACTCATCCGGCAGATAGAGCATACAGACAGCCTCATCTGCCAGATGCTTTCCAGCCCGAATGCCGACCGTGCCTTCATGATTTATCATCCGGCACTTTCCTACTTTGCCCGCGACTACAACCTGCACCAGATTCCTATCGAGGCAGGTGGAAAGGAGCCCTCCCCCGCCCATCTGAAGAGCCTGATAAACTCCTGCAAGAAGGAGAAGGTACGCATCATCTTTGTACAGCCGGAATTCGACCGCCGCAATGCCGACCTTATCGCCCAGCAGACCGGAACCCGGGTAGTGGCTATCAATCCCCTCTCATACGACTGGGAGGAGGAGATGATGAATACGACCAGAGCGCTTGTAAAAGAGTAAACGATGATTCTGTCCATTTAACGAAGAAGAAGCTATGCCTGCATCCCCCATTATAGAGATAAAGAACCTCAGCGCCGGATACGATAACCGGACCGTACTGCATAATATAAACCTGACTATCTACGAACGTGATTTTCTGGGTATCATCGGTCCCAACGGTGGTGGAAAGACTACCCTTATCAAATGTATACTGGGACTGCTGAAACCCACTACCGGGGAGATTCTATATCACTCCTGCCCCCCATCCCCCTCCGAAATTGCCAATTGTCAATTATCAACTGTCAATTGTCAACTATCCATGGGTTACTTGCCCCAGTACAGCAGCATCGACCGGAAATTTCCCATCACCGTAGAGGAGGTCATCCTTTCAGGACTCAGCAGCAAGAAGCCGCTGGCTTCACGCTTCACCGCCCGACACCGCGAGAAAGCCTCTGCCGTGATAGCCCGCATGGGGCTGGAAGGCATGGAGCAGCGTGCCATCGGCGCTTTGAGCGGCGGACAGTTGCAACGTGCCCTCCTGGGCCGTGCCATCATCTCCGACCCGCAGGTGGTGATTCTCGACGAACCCAGCACATACATCGACAAGCGTTTCGAAGCCCGCCTCTACGAACTGCTGGCAGAGATAAACAAGGATTGCGCCATTATTCTCGTCAGCCACGACATCGGCACGGTGTTGCAGCAAGTCAAGTCCATTGCCTGCGTCAACGAAACCCTGGACTACCATCCCGATACCGGCGTTACGGAAGAATGGCTGGAACGCAACTTCAACTGCCCGATAGAGTTGCTGGGGCACGGGACACTGCCGCACAGGATATTGAAAGAACACAAGCATTCTCACGGATGACTGGAAGCAAAGGAGGCCGGCCCATTGTAGAACCGACCTCCCGTTACCCTTCCGAATAACTATCCGACAATCTTCTTACCCGTCATTTATATTGGAAAGCCTTATACGAATGGGGTAGTAATGACAAACGGAAAGAGTTCTTTGGTGTCACCGGACGCCTGCTCTGTACGGGTTCGGCAGGAAGGGGAGCCAGAATATCCCCATTCTCCAGATTTTCCAACCTCGTCACCTCATCATCGGTAACAATACGCACTTCCACCGGTTCATCATTGAAGTTCTCCACCACCAGTGTTTTATTGTCATACACAAACAATCCGACTTTGGAGGGAGCCTCCAGATAGATATCCATATCCCTACTCATAATGCGGCGAATCTCATTCAAGGCTTTTGCCGGAAAATCATATAAATTTCCCATATCATCGGGAATGGTCAATACATATAGATTGCCGGCGGCATAGGGAGCTCTCAACAAAATAGGATACCCCGATACTCCTCCCGTCAACGGACGGCCCGCACTGACTACTTCCCAAGCATCATTCGTATAATACTGAACCTGCGGTATCAATAAATCGCGTCCGGCTTGTCCATATCGGCCAAAATCATTGACAAGAGCTTTCAAATCGGTACAACGCAACTCTACTATTTCGGCAATTTTTTCAGGAATGGCTTTCAGCAAGCCGCTTGTAATCACCACATCCCGTCCGCTTTGCAATTGCTTCCTAATGTCGGTCATGAGCTCCGGAGCTTGAGCCGCCTGGGCAGTCAGCAGCACCACTTGTTGGTCTTTCGGAAAAACGGGACGTATATCCATCGGCAAACCTATCATGCCCAGATAATTCTGCAAGAAATCATCACCCGCCACATGAAAAGGCTTGTAGGACTTGATGCCAATGGGGTTACCCAACTTACCTACCAGTTTATCAGTCTGTTTCAATACAACATCCGCAATGCGTGCCATGGTGGTAGGCTCTATGGAAGTTCCGTTCTTCTGCCGGATAGGGGCAGTCATCTCATCATAATTAAAGCTGGTGCCCATGCCCTGCCAAGGGGTACGGAACCTGGGAGACAACTTCACGCCCAGAAGCTGGTTATAGGCAAAGAGAATGATTTCGGGAGCCTTGGCAAGCATGGTCAGATGCAGCTGCTCAGCATAGCGGTCCATACCCAGATTCAGTCCACCGGAGTCCACCCATCCTCCACCATTGTAGCCCGGACGCAGATTATCAAAATAACGGATAATATTATAGCTTAGATAATTCTGCAGATGCTGGTTGCCGGCAGGGTCCCTTGTTTCGGTACCCGTCCAGACACCGTCAAAGAGTTGGGGACCTTCCTCCAGATTAAAGCCCAAACCTTGGAAATGGTCGTACCAGTTGGGATACTTGATGATTACCTTTACACGAGGATTCACCTTCTTGGCAGGTTTCAGCACAAGGTCGCGCCCGGCTTCAGTCATCAGCTTCAAACGGTATTCCGTCCAGCTCTGCGTACCTTTGGCTTTTATCTCTATGTCCGACTTGCAACTGGTGAAGAAAAAGTCATCCAGAATAAACTCGTCAAAGTGCTTTGCCGTATGTTCTGCAATCTTTCGCACCATCTCACGATGCTCGGGATTGGAATAGCAGAACGTCTCGAAACTGTTCGCCTCGTTGATGGTGTAGGTAATTCCTCCGGCAGTCTCTATTCCCCGGTCATGGAAAAATTTCTTAGCTTGCTCCAGGGTGGCGTCATCCACAATCAGTAAATCACGATGTGTTTCCAAATAAATCTTGTCCACTTCCAACTGTTGTGAAATCACATTCCAAGTCGAATCCAGCCAATGGATGTCCTTCATCTTGTCTACCTCGTAGGCACGTACATAGACCGATACCTTAAAATTGTCATAAGCTTTTGCCTGCATGGCCATAGTGCAGACCATGCAGAGCAGAAAAGCTACAATTACAAACTTATCTACCTTTATTTTACTGTTCATTACCATTCAATATTTTCTGAGATGCCAATACCATATACATAAACCACGTAGCATGTCCGCCCAAACAGTACTCACCTTCCTGCCATAAGAACGGGAAATGAAGTAATTCGGGCAAGTCGGGACGAATCAGATTTGTACCCGGAGACACTCCACCCGGAATATAAGACCAGTCGGCACGGTTGACACCATAGGCGGCTTTCATCGTTTCGGCACCGACTCCCGTTACAAACGCTGCCTGATTACGTCCCGGATGCATACCGAGCAGGTATTGGACAGCATTGAAAATATAGTCCGGTGCAAACAAGTCAGGATAGGCAGCATGCAGGTAACAGTAATTGTAGCCCAGATGCTGGGGTTCCCATGAACCGGAAGAACGGTTACCTCTGTCATGCGGCACTCCATACGGAGTTTTACTGCTATACTCCTGATACATAGCCTGCAACTCCGGCAGTGCTTTGCGAACAGCCTTGCTGAAACGTGCATTTCTCACAGCTTTGTCGAAACGTCCGATGAACCAACCCGTCTGACGGATATTCTTGCAGATGAAATCCTGCTGCTGCAAAACGAAATCACGGTACTCCACTTCCTTTGTCGCCAGATAAAGTTCTACGGCAGCATGTACCTTGGCTGTCAGCACCCGGTTGTTGTCGCAGCGGGTAATCCTGAACAATTCACGGGCTATCTCCAGACAATCCGCTCCCAATGCATCGTTATGTCCCTTCAAGACACGTGAAATACCTGCCAGCCAGGCAGCCACCTGAAGTTCCCTACCAGGGTTGTCCTCCGTAAACACCCAGCGGTCGTCGGCAGTCCCACTGACATGGTCTGTATGGGCCGACGCATCACCCAAGTGTGCATACTGGCGTACGGTAGGACACAGAATCCCTCTGTAGAGACGCCCCAGAGCCTTCCAACCCGCCACTATCGTCAAAGCACCGTTTTCCACCTGCTGCAACAAGTCATTCTTTCCATCCGGCTGGTGAATCTCGACTATCTTCTTTTCAAAATCTATGGAAGTCTCGTCCCAATAGGCACCAAAGTTCTCACAAGCCATGGCAAGTATATAGGCCTCGCCTGCCTGGGATTCCACACGCAGGTCATAGTCCCCCGCATCGTGCCATCCACCCACATTCAGCCCTGGAACCAAATCACCCGGCTGGTACTTACAAAGAGTAGAGGTTCCCTGAGTATATCCGTCTATATGGTTGATATCGGTTTTGGCCATACGTGCATCGTCATGATGACAGAAGTCATGCCATACACGGTATTTTTCGTTCACACGCATGTGGCACATCTGTACCGGCAAGAAGTATTCCACCTCTGCCTGCCAGATACCCTTGTCCCACACATCTTTGGCAATGCGGAACACCGGAGAAGCAGCATCGCCGTACATTACCTGATAGAGCCCTTCTTCCGTCACTTCCGTGAAATCGAACTGCAGATAGTGGTAGCGTTGGAAATCTCCCCAATCCTTGGCAGCCTGCTGCTTTACCAGTTTCCTGCCATCGGCAGCAATGCGATAAAGGGCAGGTTGCTTGAAGTCTGTATCCCGTTTATCCAACTCTATGACAGCCACTTTCTTCTGTCCAGGATGGTAACCTACTTGAGAGGCTTGCACCACCGGTGCATAACGCCAGTCTTTAGTGACTGTCGGACGGATTATCCATTTCACCGCACCTTCCTTTGTACCTGCCGGGAACTCCGAACGGAGCACAAACCAACCGTTGTTATGATTTATCCTTCCATCATACAGCAACAAGTCTCCTTTCTCACTTTCAATCGTAATCTTTGCCAAATCATCCTGAGGATTGAGTACAAACTTTTTCCCTGCGGCCAAAGGAGCAGAGACGATATCATCGGCAATCATCGGGTTATAAGTCTTTCTATCCAACAGCAACTGGTCCAAATCAGCTTTCCCGCCAGGGTTGAAATCTCCGATATGCTCCATGTTGGAAGACTGTTTCATGGTGGGCCCCATCGCCTGGTGGGGAAAGACTCCCGTCCGGTTGTCCATAATCCACGGCTTGCCCAGCAAAGTGGAAGGTACCAATTCCAGATTAAAGCCCAACTTGCCGGCAAACCGCTCGGGCACCGGTTGGTCCAAATCAACGGTCAATACCAGATAATCCTTCTCGCCTTTGACCTTAATGGTATAGCCAAAAACAAAATCCGGATAAATCATCGGATTAAAGCCTGCCATATGTTTGGCCGAATCCGGATAACTCAATGTGACACGGATTTCATTGTCAGCCTCATCCACCACCCTGCTTCTCATCTTGGGCAATCCCTGCCACTGCCCTTGCGAGATTTCAAAGCGCACATCTCCATTGGCAGCCCTGCGGTCTCCATTCAAAACAAGGGTCAGTCCTCCCTGGTGTCCTTCAGGGTAGACGTCACTGAACACCATCACATTGGCCCCGCCATTCTCAAAATATCCCGATGGATTGATTCTGAAATCCTGGGCGTGCAGCCCCATACAAAGCATCAGTGATGCTGCACCTGCTATAAATTTCTTCATAAATACTATTTTAAACGATTATGTATTTCTACTCCCAAGCGTACCGTATGATACGGGCAACGCCACATACTCACTTTGGGAGTATCCTTCTTGGGTTCTCCATCAAAACAATCACTGTACCATTCACCGTATTCCCGGTCTATCATACAGTCCTTTACGAAAGTCCAAACCGTATCGGCCGATTGCAGATAAACGTCATTCCCGCTGATTTGCCAGGCATTGACACAAGCTATCATCGTTTCAATCTGGCCCCACCATGAGGCATGCCCGGTTGTTCTTCCGCCCTTCTTTTCATACATCATATACCCTTTGTCACTCAGTCCTTCCACCAAGCAAGCATCCGTCACATCCAGCGCAAGCCGATTCGCCCTATCCATCAGTTGACGGTCTTCTAACACACGGGCAGCCTCACAAAGCAGCCATCCCGCCTCTACATCATGTCCATAAGAGTCCATCTCAACCAGACTGTTCCATGCATTATCAAAGAACAAATTAAAATGCCTCCTTGAAGAGTCATAAATACGGTCCATAAACAACTCGGCGCAGAACTTGAGTCTTTTCCTCAGTCCGTCGTCTTTCCAGCATTGATATAAAAGGGTATAAGCTTCCAGCACGTGCAAATGCGCATTCATAGTCTTGGATGCATTGTTATCATAATTATCCAGTTGTTTCCAATCTTCAGTAAAAGATTCCACATAACCGTCATATTGCGGTTCGCGGCCTTTCTCCTCCAAGGTATGATATAAACCGACAGCCATATCCAGACTCTCGCTGTTACCTGTTGCCAGATAGTGTTCAGCCAGCCCATAGATGGCGTAGGTCATGGCATACGTATATTTGGAAGCATTCAGCACCTCACCGTCAGGATTGACCAGCCAATATACCCCACCATGTTCCTTGTCTATAAATGTATCAATGAAGTAGCGTTGCGATTTATCCGCAAGCTTCAGATAAGCCTCATCCTTAAACGTACGGTATGCGGCAGAAAAACTCCACAGAATCCGGGCATTCAGAACCCCTCCTCTCGGAGCATCCACTACCGGAGTACCATTCCGCAATACAGTTCCATAAAAACCGCTGTCGGGAGCCACTGCATAATCCATCCAAAACGGCAACACGCTGTCCCTGACATTCGTGACAATCTCTGTACGCATGCGTGTCTGCATATCTGTCTCCCCTGAATGCGACCGGCAGCCTGCCAGACAAGACGCAACCAGCAGTGCTATCCAATAAAACATCTTCCTTTCCATAATTATTCTCTAAAACCATCAAACTTTTCCTTGTTTAATTCCCCGTTTATCAGAGACTGGTGTTCGTCGTCTCAAGTACTGGTGTTTGTCATGTCAGACACCGGCTTTCATCACGACAGACGCTGACGTCTATCACAACAACTACTGGTGCCTGACATTTCACTCACAAATATTTTATTATTAAGTGTTTATTTATAATTTATCAATATCCCGGATTCTGGTCAGCCTGATTGATGAGCGGGTTGGTCAGAATCTCATTCGTCGGAATCGGGAAGATTTCCTGATAAGCCTCGTGCTCAAAGAAACGGAATGAGTCACCAGTCTGCAGACAAGCCTCTTGTGAAGAGTTGGCTGCTGTCTTCGGATATTCGGCGGCAAACCATTCTTTGCACATACCCATACGGCACAAATCATGGTAAAGCGAGAACTCGGCATTGAATTCATGGCGACGCTCTATAATCAGCGCCACCTTCCATACCGGAGAAGTATAGCCTTTGGCTGCTTTATAGCTTGTATAATAGGTCTCTGCATCCGGCACTTCCACCGTCTGGGTATTCAACATGTCGGCGGGTAGGTCAATCATCGTCGCTCCCATCTCCAAATTACCCCAAGCACGGTTACGTATCTGACGTATCATGTTCCATCCGGTAGCGTTGTCACCTGTCTCGAAACAACATTCTGCATAGTCGAGCATGATGCCTGCATAACGCTTCAAAGTCAACGAAATAGGATTGAATACTTTGTTGTTCTCACCTGGCTTGCATCTCCAGTATTTCAAGGAATAAACAGTAGGCATATTTTCGGAACCTTGGAAAAGACCGTCAAAACCACTTGTCACCCCTACAGTCTGCCCGGTAATGGGATGCGTATCCCCTTTGGCAACAGCAGAGTATTGGCGGCGTTTGTCACCCGGTTCAAAGGAACGTACAAACTCCCAAGAAAGACAGAGAGACCCCCAGCCTCCCCATTCGGGTGCCGCACACATATATCCGTACCACATCATGGCATCTGAAGACGAATCGGCTCCCCAGCCCATATATCCTTGTTCATGATACATCACCTCAAATACAGATTCTTTGGTCCAATGTGTATCCCAGGCATGCAGGTTACCGAAGCAGGGCTCCAATGAATAGGTTCCACTGTCCACTATATCCTTTAGTTCCGTCTTGGCTTTCGTAAAGTCTTTCTTCAACATATACAGCTCGGCCAAATAAGCTTTGCAGAACCCCTTGGTTATACGTCCGTATTCACCATTCATGGGTAACCAGTCCAGATGGTCGCGTCCAAAAGACAAATCTTCCTCGATAGCCGCATAAGTCTCATCCACGGATTCCGGACGTGCCTTTCCTACCGAAGTAGTATAGGTTTCACCGGTAAGCAACATCGGTACCCTTCCGAAAAGTTTCGTCAGGTAAAGGTAGTTATAACCGCGGATGGCACGTGCTTGCGCTTCATAAACGGTCTTGGAATTGCTGTCCGCAAATATAGAGGCATCCGCCGTCTCCAGGCCAGCCAGGAAACGGTTTGCACGGTCCACTGCACGATAACTCATCCGCCATGCAGTCTCCAGGGAACCCTTATCGGGTTTCCAGGCATGACGCTGCCATTCCGCATCCCAACCGGAAGCCTGACAGTCCATCGTAGAATGGTTGGCAGCAAATACCTGAGGCTTGAATCCCCATGTTTCGTCATCACCGGAACCGTGCTGGTCCGTATAAAAGGTATCATAAAGTCCGTTCAATCCGGAAAGGACATTCTCCTCCGTTTTAAACATGAAATCTGCCGGAAGAATATCGTAATGATCCACTTCCAAATAATCGTCACAAGACGTTACGGTGCTTAAGGCCAGCACACCGATCAACAGTTTATATAAGTTTTTCATAATCATATTTTTTATCCGTTAGTATTAGAACTGTACACTCAGACCGAAAGTAACCGACATCGGGAACGGATAACGTCCTCCGTCAAATCCCGAATACAATACATTGGAGTCACCAACTTCCGGATCGCCGAACTTATTGTACGAAGAGATGGTACATACATTGTCGACACTGGCAAATACGCGTGCATTTTCCATTTTCACCGGTTTCAGCACATTCTTCGGGAATGTATATCCTATCTGAATATTTGAAATCTTCAGATAATCCCCCTTCTGGATGTAGGCGTCGGACACACGCATGTTCTTATTATAGTCTGTCTTGGTGATACGCGGATATTTGGCGCCGGTATTCGAAGATGACCATGCATTATTGATATATTCCTTCAGTACATTCTGATAACCGCCGTCGGGTGCATAGACTGAGGTCAAGCGGGCCGAAGAATAAGAAAGGATATCCATACCGGCTACACCGTACAAGTTCATCGAGAAATCAAAGTTTTTCCAGGAAGCGGTAAGGTTCATTCCGTAAGTGAACTTGGGATATCCATTGCCTATAACAGTACGGTCGGCATCGGTAATCTGCCCGTCACCATTCAAATCAACAAACTTATAGTCGCCGGGCTGGGTAGTCTTGTCCTGATATACACCACTTTCAACTCCCTTTTCAACCGCCAGCCTATTCATTTCATCAATTTCGGCCTGGGTTCTGAAAATGCCTTCTACCTTCCAGCCATAGTAGGAACCTACAGGATAGCCGTTCTGTGTAATGGAGTGGTTGTCCCAGTTGTCGCCATCTTGTGCTGAACCTGACTTGCTGAATATCGGATCGCCGACTTCAATAGCCTCGTTCTTCAGGGTAGACCCATTCAGTCTTATGCCGATATTCCAATCGCTGAAGCTCTTGTTCCACGCAGCAGTAAACTCGAAACCTGAGTTACGGATATGTCCCGCATTAGTATAGACATTGGAGAAACCGGTGGAAGGACGAATCTGGCGATACAGAAGCAGATCCTTTGCGTCACGGATAAAGTAATCGGCAGAGAAAGAAAGCTCATTGTTCATAAAGGCAAAGTCAATACCGATATTTGTCTGCTCATTGGTTTCCCATTTCAGGTTGGTATCAATTTCTTTCTGCTGGGCAATACCGGCACCGTTAATCACACTCGAACCATTAAAGAACCAGTACATTGCATTTGCCGAAGACAACTGTGCTATGGACAAGTTGGTACCATTGCCCGCATTACCGGTCTGTCCCCATCCGGCACGCAACTTCAAGTTACTGAACAGTTCTAAATCCTTAATGAACTTTTCCTCGGAAAGACGCCAAGCTACAGAAGCGGAAGGGAATGTACCATAACGATTGCCGGCACCAAAGTTCGAAGAACCGTCGCGGCGTACCGTTGCAGTCACAATATAGCGGTCGTTCAAAGTATAAGTCAGACGGCCGAAGTAAGAAAGGAATCTTGTCTTCAAATCCAGCCCACCATCCGTTTGCTTAGACGATGGGTCATTGGTCAATGAAATTTTGCGGATGTTGTCTGCCGGGAAATCGTTGGCACTGGAATTCAGCCAGGCACCGTTCGTATCGCTGGTAGAGAAACCGGCCATTGCACTTACGCGGTGATGCTCATTGGACCAGTCATAGTTCAAGAACGCTTCCAGACCGAGTGAAGTGGACTGGCTCTGGTTCAGCGAGAACGAGTCCTTACGGTCTTGAGTTCCAAAGGTTCTATCATTATAGGCTGTATAGCCATTATAACCTTTTGTATAATAATTATAACTGGCAATAGTCTTGAAAGTCAACCCTTTGTACAAATCGAGTTGTAGGAAAGCACTAGCAAGCATACGGTCCCATTTATTAATACTGTCGGCAGTCTTGGCAGCAGCAACCAGATTGTCAGCTCCCTTGTTCACGTCTCCATTGCCTTCTTTCTTGTAATGTCCCCAAGTACCGTCGGGCAACACAATAGGCATGGAATAGAAAACACCGTCCTCTACATAATCCATGGTTGGAATGGCTTGTGCATAGTTTCTCAGGTTGCCTCCTCCCATCTTTTCCGAATGTGCATAGTTCAAGTTCAAGCCTACATGCAGAAAGTCTTTCACTTTGTGAGTGATATTAGCGCGTGCCGTCAAGCGTTTAAAATTCGACTCAATCACGATACCCTGGTTGTTCAAATAACCCAGAGATAAGTTGGCTTGGGTATTTTCGCTGCCTCCCGAAGCAGAAAGGTTATAGTTCTGCTGTAATGCCGTGCGTGACATTTCATCCTGCCAGTCAATGCTGTTCAGTCTGCCTATGTAATCCTCGCCATATGCCAGATTGGTCATGGCAATACCGTCATTCTTGACGGCGGAACGTACAGCACTTGCAAACAAGCCCGCATCAGCCACATCAATCTTATTCGAATTGAACTGGAGGGCATAGTTGGCCGAAAAGTTCACCTTTGCCTTCCCCTTACCACCGTTCTTGGTAGTAATCATAATGACGCCATTGGCACCGCGAGTACCATAGATTGCCGTAGCCGAAGCATCCTTCAGAATTTCGATGGACTCTACATCATTAGGATTCAAGAAATCGATGGAAGTTCCTACCTGCACACCGTCCACTACATAGAGTGGGTCGGCAGAACCATTCACGGTTGCCACACCGCGGATACGGATGGAGAAACCTCCTTCCGGGTCACCGGAAGAACGGATGACAGATACACCTGCCGCAGCTCCCTGCAAACCTTGTCCCAAGTTCACCGGATTCCGCTTCATCATTTCCTCCGCATTCACGGAAGCCACAGAACCGGTGAGGTCGGATTTCTTCATCGTACCGTAGCCCACAACAACTACCTCATCCAAGGTTTCGGTATCCTCCTTTAAAGTAATTTTCAGAGCATTCATATTCCCGGTTACTTTGACCGTTCGCGCCAGATAACCGATGTAACTGGTCTTCAGCGTAGAACCTACGGGACACTGCAAGGAGAAGTTACCGTCCAAATCGGTAATCATACCGTTTGTCGTACCTTCCACAATGACATTGGCACCGATGATGGGCTCGCCTTTCTCATCCACCACTTGGCCCTTCACAGTAACTACACTCTGCTGTACGACAGTGACACCTGCAAACGGCTGTACGCTTGTTGCAAAGAGAGGTCCGGCACATGCCAGCGATACTGACATGATACCCAAATACTTCATCACATTTCTCATAAATACTAAATACTTAGGTTTAACAAATACCCCGGTCATAAGCACATCGGGAAAAAGATATGCGACACAATTTTGTGCCACTATAGAGGCACTGCCGTGCCATTGGGAAGGCACATCTGTGCCACCATAGTGGCACAGATTTCGGTAACTATATCCCTTTCTCTTCCATACCGACAGGGGTGAATTCAATATAGATTTTCAAAGATTAAGTTCAGAAACTCAGGGAAGTGCCTTCAATCTGGTTCAACAGTTGCGGTTTGGCCTTTCCACAATCCACTTTCACAACCTGAATACGGTTGTCGGCAGGTAGACAAACCAATCCTTCTGCCTGCTTCTTGTCAGCACTGTATACCTTCAGGCTCATTTTGCTCCAATCCATCTCAGCAGTGGACTGCGCCAACTTCAGATGAGGAAGTACCGAACCGTCACGTACCAGCATGATTATCGGCAGACTGCCTGCTTCAATCCGGTGCCATCCGCCTTCGTAGACTTTCTCTGTCTGGTAGTCTATCCATTTTCCTTCGGGAAGGTAAACTGTGCGGCCCGTCATACCGGATTCAAGCAAGGGGGCAACCAGAATCTGCGAACCGAAGAGATACTCGTCATCCACTTTCCATGCTCCCGGATCATCGGGGAATTCTACAAACAAGGCTCTTAGCATCGGTAAGCCCTTTTCTGTACATTCCTTAGCCTGAGCATACACATAAGGCATCAGACGGTACTTCATCTCCGCACTCTTGCGGAAGACATCCTGCACACGCTTGCTGTCGTACAACCACGGCTCTGTCGGAGGTGCCCCATGCGCGCGGGTATGGGAAGTAAGAAAACCGAACGGTATCCAGCGGCAATACAAGTCCTCCGGAGTGGATTTTACAAAGCCGCCCATATCATGGCTCCAGAAGGAGAAACCGGACAAGCCGAAGGACAAGCCTGCACGAAGCGTACCCAGCAGACCCGTGTTCGTAGTTGCAGCATCACCGCCCCAATGCAATGGATAACGCTGGGAACCAGCCCATGCGGCACGTGCCCACATTATATTCTCGTTGTGCAACTTCTTGGTTATCTCGGACACTGCCATATCATAACGCACCGGATAGAGGTTATGCTCATACCATCCGCTCTTGCCGGAAGCGTAAATACCATTCAGTGGAGCAGCCTCGCCAAAGTCTACTTTAATGGCACTGACACCGATATTCAGCAATCCCGCCAGTTTGTCCTGATACCACTTTACTGTTTCCGGATTGGAAAAATCAAGCACCACATCTTCGTAGGGAAGTTCACCATTTCCATTTTTCACATACATGTCTTTCTCTATCAGTTCAGAGAAATAACGGTTTTTAGGAGTGAAATAAGGCAACTGCCACAAACATACATGGAAACCTTGAGACCTCAAATCCTTCAACATCTGCTGTGGATTCTGGAAACGGTTCTCGGAGAATTTATAGTCACACTGCCAGTCCACATCAAACCAGCCGGTATCGAAATGGATAACATCGCACGGATACTTGTTCTTACGGATATTGGCCGCTACATCATAACCTTCCTTTTCACTGAAATAGGTAATACGGCTCATCCACGTACCGAAAGACCACAAGGGGGGCATGCCCGGCTTTCCTACCAAATCGGTGTACTCGTCCAGAATATCTTTCGGCTCGCCGAAGAAAACGAACAAATCCAGGTTCTCGTCACCCATGAACATTTTGTTCAGCCCAATATAGGTAGCACCAAAATCACAAGTCACGGGAGCGGATGTATGCATAAACATACCATATCCCCGGTTACTCATAAAGAAAGGAATCGGTTTGTACATCTGGTCCGTCTCAGGCCCTTGTGGGTCTGTAACGAACAAGTTCACCTTCTGTCCGGCCTTGTTCAGCCCAGTGGCAGACTCTCCGCAACCAAAAATCATTTCATCTGCAGTCAAGGTAAATACCGGATTGATGCGGCGAGCATTGTCGCTTCCCCGCTTCACAAAACAGAACGGCGTATATTTTACCTGCGTAGAGTCCGCGTCGCTCAAAGCGGCAGTCTGGCTCAAGATACGTCCGGCTTTATCCTTCAAGACGATTCTCCAAGGATTCTTGTTAATCTGAATGGTTCCATAGTCGCTGGAATAGATAATCTTGTCATTCGTCTCGGTAACTTTCCAGCTTCCATCCCTGCCCGGTTCCTTTGCCAACATGATGGAAGCGGCAGGTTTGGGTTCCACCGGGGTCGTTAGCATACGGATACGTACCGTACGCGGAGTTACAAAGTCAATCTTGAATTTGAGGTTAGGGTCATTTTCATAGGCAGTGAAGGGGAAATCGAGCATTCTCATTTTACGGGGCTGTGCACCGTTGGTATTGAAGGCTTGGCGGGGCATCAGATGCCCGCGTTTCCAATTCACCAGCCCTTCACCCGACTTGGCATCGAATGACTCCAGGTGATCTGCAAAAAACAAGGTATTACTCAAGTCACGGAAATCGGTACTCATGTCCAGAGGTTGGTTCATCAAATACGAAGTACCGTCATTGACATGTGGCTGTGCCAACAGATTGCCACCGGCAAACAACAGCATCGCCACTGCTAAAAGTTCTTTCTTCATACTATTAGGATTTAAATGATCTCGCCTGCAAATGTATTTTTCTTAAAGGAAACACAGATGCCTTAAAAATGTCTTTTAATATCCGGTTTTGTTTCATAGAACCCATATAGGGCCATTGGAAACAAAATGCATACTATTTTTCACCAAACGGAGGATATCATCCCACACGAATACGCAAATCTTTCCTTGCTCGTTCGAAGGATTATATTTAAGTTTGCAGTTACAATATTGTTAATCCTTCTAATAAAGAAAATACATGAAACAACTGCTCCTATTCCTTATATGCAACCTGGCCTTCCTCCTTACTGTTCAAGGTAACTCAGCGGAAATCCCGCCGGCTGTCATGTTCAAGCAGCTCTCTACAACAGAAGGACTCTCCAACAACAGTGTCCGAAGCATCTACAGAGACAATAGGGGATTCCTCTGGGTGGGGACAGAATCAGGACTCAACAAATACGACGGCTACTCCTTCCAGCAGTATTACCAGAACAACTCCGACCTGCCGGACGATGCCATCAGCGAAATTTTCGAAGGACCGGACGACAATGTATGGATAAGGACTTCCAGCGGCTACAGTATCTATAATTATAAGACCGGTAAATTCGACAATGACTATAAACCCATACTCGATGGGCTGCAAATCCCCAGTAAAAACATTCTGAGGATGGGAAAAACATCCAAGAATGAGTTTTGGGCCTACGACTATTCCAAACTTTACATACGAAGCATGGACAACAGCTCCATCAAAGCCTATCCACTGGCAGTTGAAAAGATTTCAAACCTCTATATAGGTGTCCAGTTCATTTATATAATGTACTCCAACGGTACCCTATACAGTATCAGCAAGCAGACTTCCGAAGTCAAGGAAATAGCCATTCCCACCATCTATAGACCTTTGCTGGAGAATCATGAGCCACACATTTACATAGACCAAAACGAAAGCCTATGGGTATACACCTTCCAAAACAGCCTACTTTTGCACAAGAACAGTTTTACACAGCAATGGGAGGACATCAGCCTGAACAATAACACTCACATACAGTACAATCGCGTGCAACGCATCCTCGACCTGGGAGACGGCAACGTATGGATACTTACCAGCCATATGGGGCTGTTCGTTTACAACACCCTGACCAAATCGCTTACCAACTTGGTGCACAATCCATTGAAACCGCACACCATTGCCAGCAACAATCTGAATACCATTTACCGGGACAAAGACGGAACCATATACATAGGGAATTTCAAACACGGTATTTCCTATTATAGCCCCATGTCCCAAATCATACTATGCAACAAATCCCTGGAATATGATGATATCCTGACCTTCTGCGAAGACACCAGCCAGGAATACATTTACTACGGAACAGACGGTACGGGACTAATCCGACGTTCACTAGTGACCGATTCATACGAAAAGATAGCAACTCCCGCCAATATTGTAGTCGACTTATCCATCGACTCCAAAAACCGCCTATGGATAGGCACCTTCCAGAAAGGACTGCTATGCTACTCGAAAGGGCAAATCAAACAATACACAGTAAGTAACAGCCAGCTTCTCGAGAACAATGTGTATACAGTAAAGGTAGACAAACACGGATACATCTGGATAGGTACCATGAAAGGATACATACAGAGGTTAAATCCGGAAACCGAGCAGTTTGACACCATCTTGTACCGTCCGGGAGAATTCTTTGTCCGAGATATGTACTATGATAAAGACAGTACCCTTTACGTAGCGACCAAAGGAGGACTCATTATCATCGATACGGAAACCCAAGCCTATAATATCTACGCCGAAGCCGGCCGCTTCAAGGAGAACAATATGCTCACTGTCTATAAGGACAGCCGGGACCTTCTTTGGATAGGACATCCACACGGACTGAGTATATGGAACCAGAAGAACGACTCCATCTACTTCCTTGACCAGAAAAACGGACTTGCCGCCAACCTCGTCAGAGCCGTCACGGAAGACAACAACAACCAGATGTGGATTGGTACCGGCAACGGCATCTCACGAATCAAAATAACAAACGGTACATACGCCATCGTGAACTACTCCGTAAGCGACGGACTGATATGCAACGATACCAATGTCCACGCCATCCTCAAGCTACAGAACGGCAATATACTGATAGGCACGCCACAAGGTTACCAGACTATCATTCCACAAGACATCCTGACCACAAGTTATGATGCCAATATTTACCTTACCGGTATTGAGCTCAAATCCGGAATGACCCATCCGGACATCCTGAACGGCAGCTCACTTGAATGTGCACAACATCTTTCCTTCACTGAAAAGGAAAATTCATTCACTCTGTCCTTCTCTGCCCTCGACCTGGTGGAAACGGATAAGATAAAATATGCCTATAAGATTCATTCCAACTGGATTTATGCTGAAAACAACAAAGTAAACCTATCCATGCTGACTGCCGGAAACTATACTTTATCCGTCAAGGCATGCAACTCACAAGGCATATGGAGCCCCAACGTCAAGGAACTGAAAATAAAGATACTCCCTCCTTGGTGGCGCACTTGGTGGGCTTATACCATATATAGCGGTATCGTTTTGTGCATCCTTCTGTCCATTATCCGCAATCTGCGCTTACGCCAAAAGCAGAAACAAATCATGCAGGCCATCGAGGTGGAAAATGAAAGGCAGCAGAAAATCAACAATATGAAACTGCAGTTCTTTGCCAACATAAGTCACGAACTGCGGACCCCCTTGTCACTTATCATCAATCCGCTTGAAGAGTTTTTCGTAGACCATCCCGAATATCGTAAAGGCATTCTGGATATGGTCAAACAAAATGCCGACTATCTGCTGGAACTGATTAACCAACTGCTGGATTTCAGAAAGCTGGATGCCAAGGCTGAAACCCTGAAATGCAAACATGACAACATCCTTATCATTCTGAGTGAAATATTCCACTCTTTCGATCCGATAGCACAGAAACGGAACATCAGCTATAGCCTTACCGCTCCACAACATTCTGTATTCATGGATTTCGACTATGACAAGATACGCAAGATATGCACAAATATCCTGTCAAATGCATTCAAGTTCACTCCCAATAAAGGAAGCATCTCACTGGATATTGCCGTAAGAGGCACAAATCTGGAACTGACCTTTACCGACACCGGTTGCGGCATAGAGGATGAAGCCAAGGAGAAAATATTCCAAAGATTCTATCAGTCGGGCAAAAACCAGTCGAACAACGGAGGCAGCGGCATTGGACTGCACATTGTTTCCGAATACGTAAAGATGCATCAGGGTACTGTCTGTGTCAGGGATAACCAGCCTTGTGGTTCTGTATTCCTGATTGCCCTACCCCTACACCAGAACAGTAATGAAACCAAAAACGGAGAACCGGTCGAAGGACCGGAAATAAAAGAAGAATCCCATCCATTCACCATACTACTCGTAGATGACAACTACGACTTCTTGAAATTTCTCTCTGAAAGTCTTGCCAGGCAGTATCATGTATTAAAAGCCACAAACGGAAAACATGCACTGAATGTACTGGAAAAGGAAGATATTGATTTAGTGGTCAGTGACATCATGATGCCCGAGATGGATGGTCTGGAACTATGTTCAACCATCAAGAATGACATACGCTACTCCCATATCCCCATTATCCTCCTGACAGCTAAGGCAAGTGAAGAACACCAATTGGAAGGGCTTAGCGTTGGCGCAGACGACTATATCACCAAGCCTTTCAATATGGAAGTCCTCAAGCTGCGCATCAACAAGATTATCGAGATGAACGTCAAACGTCAGGAAATATTCAATCAGGACATTAAAATCGAGCCAAGCCGTATCACCATCACTCCCCTTGACCAGCAGCTGGTGGAAAAAGCCATCCAGATTGTAGAGGACAATATCAGCGAAACCGAGTTTTCCGTCGAGGAGCTTGCCAGCAGCCTGAATATATCACGCAGCTATTTCTACAAGAAAATGATTAAGATAACGGGAAAGAAACCCATCGAATTCATCAGGACCATCCGTATGAAACGTGCACAACAACTCTTGACAGAAAGCCAGATGCAAGTTTCGGAAATTGCATATACCTTGGGGTATAACTCCCCCAAGATATTCTCCAAACATTTTAAAGAAGAGTTCAACATCAGCCCATCCGAATTTATAAGGCAGCAGGCTGAATAGAAACATTATTTTGACATCAAAGCATCCAACGAAGACACCAACGCCACCAAAGCAGCACTCCAATTAATGGCTATTTCATTGGAAGCATACGAACCTTCCACATCTGCATAAGACTCATCCGGCAGATTGGAAGGATAGGGTACACCGTCTTGTTGGCCAGGATTGGGACCGCCAACAAGGAAACCGGGAAGAGGTGCCTCTATATCATCCGATGCAGAAAGACGATGGTGCGGATACAGAGGACTTTTCATCCCGAAACCGGTGACATAACAATATCCCGTGGCATTCTTTCCTAAAATGTAGTCCATATTGCGGTAGGCGTTCGTCAGGTACGACTTCTCACCCGTAAGCAAATAGGCGCAAACCAGTGAAGTGGCTTGGTTAGCACACCCTTCGGCAAGGCATCCCCAAAAGAAATCTTTGGCATCGTTGCCGTAAGGAGCGTGGAAAGGAGAGCGGTCAGCACCCCGCACAGCCTCGGCAGCATAGTCCAGTAGCAGGTCTTTCATGGCATTTGCCAACTCCACGTCTTCACCCTGATATTCCCTGCCCGGTTGCAGCCAGGCAAACACGCCCAACGCAGTGGTATTGCCCCAAGAAGGAGTCTTATATGCAGTGGGCAGATGCTTCTTCACTTGTTCCCGGTAAACGGGCTTTCCCGTAGCAAGATAGAGCTCGGAAGCCGCCCAGAAGAATTCGTCATCGGCACTACGATCACCGTAAGCTCCCGTAACCACGGCAGGTTGATATTGCTTGTTGAGGAGGTCCTGATGATAGAGCGCTTGCGGATGCGCTTCTGCCCAGGCGTAAGCACGTTCGGCAGCCTGCAAAGCCACTTCCGAAAAGCCAGGATAATCCTCTTCGTAAGGAGCAAACAACACGGAAGCTTGCGCTAAAGCCGCAGCATAGTCCAATGCCGCCGTTACTGATTTCTGAACTACATAACGGGGCTGCTTACACTCCGTAGGCTTGATAAATCCCTCGAACGAAGGGGTAGTCAGCTTGTGGTAGACTCCTCCGTCGGCAGGGTCTTGCATGGTCAGCATCCATTTCAGGTTATAGTACATCTCGTCCAGCAAATCGGGCGTGTGGTTTCCGCTTTCCGGGATGTTCACCCGTTGACGGATAAAATAGTCAGGAAAGCGGGCATAAATCGCCTGCATCAATCCGATGGAATAAGCGGAGTTCACAATGTACTTGTTATAATCTCCGGCATCATACCATCCTCCCGGAGAAGAAATCACCGCTCCCGCCTTACGTTCCGGCCCGGCAGCATTGGGATGTACCAGCACCTTGTCATCTGGATGGCCTGCCGGACGGCTCCACCGACCCGCATAAGTCGCTTCGATGGGCATACCCGTACGTTGGTAATAGAAAGATTTCAAAGCGGCATCGGCCAAAGGGGACAGCACCTTTTCCTTTACTTCGAATGCCACTGAATCGCCGTTAACCAACAGAAGATATCTTCCCGGTACCGTGATGTCACTGAAATCCAATATTGTCCTGCTCCTATCCGACCAAGCGGATGAAGCGGTATATCCGGGTTTGCCGGAAAGTAGCCGATTGCCCGTGGCTGCATCTACTATGGTAAATTCACGTACCTCACCGGCATTCACCACAGCTACTTTTTCCTGCTGGGGATAATACCCTAACTGATTCAAACGTACAGTTTCTGAAGGATGCCCTAAAGTGGCCATTCCTCCCAGAACTGTAAACAGACATGTAGTTATATTCATATCACTATTCTTTATATATTAATATTATTCCATTTCAAAATTATTTATCCGACAATAAGGTAATGAAACTGATAGCCGGCAAGTGTACCCGTACCAGTCCATTCTCCACCTTCACTGCAGTTTCCTTCATGCAGTCCTTTGTATTGGTCACATAGACTTTCAGTTCCTTCACTTCTGCAGGGATACCGGAGATGACAGCCTCGCAATCCGCCCCATTATTGACCATATGGACGGCATATTCTCCGCGCACCATATTTCCGAAAGCCGCACAGTTTACATTTTTCTTGCTGCTACTGACTGGAATAGCCAAGGCATCGGCCGGAGTGGAGGCCAGCTGCTTAATGTTCCAGAAACGTTGTGTAGGACGCAAAGGACCTTTGGAGCCATAAATGCCGTCTCCCCACAACAACGAATAGTCTGAAGTGAGCTGCCACTGCAAGATGGACAATGGTTGGCAAATCGCACAAATACGTGTATACAGATTGATTTCATAAAGTGCAAACGTCGACTCATTGAATATCTCGGCATAACCATGAGCAGCGGCATCCGTACTACCCTCACCAACCAAGAGTAGTACATTAATCTCTTTGGCAGCACCCGCCCACTTCCTTAACGTAACATCATCACAACCACGCCATGAATGGAAAGAAACTGCACCAATATACTTATGAGTCTCAGGATTGTTCAAAGCAGGAAGGATAAAATCGAAAGTAGTGGCATCCGAATTGTCGCCAAGCAGCATGCGGGTAGGAAGATTCAACCCTGCCAGATAAGCACCGAACTCCTTAATGAAATCTGCATGCTCCTGCGGAGTGTGGAGGACATCAATACCCAAATCCGATTCATTGAACGAGAACATGGAGAACTCAATACCATAATACCGTTTGGCATACAACAGATAATCTGCCATGGATTTATAAATCTTCTCCTTTTTCCGGTTATCCAGACGATAAGCAATGACACCACCTTGACGGGCATAACTTGCAGGACCTCCGTCAATGGCCCATGCAGGCGGAAACCAACAGCTTAGTATTACCGGCATTCCCATCGCCTTCAAGCGCTTTGCCATGAGGAGACTTTCCTCCACCCGCTTGTTCAGTCCCCCATTCTGTGCCACGGCAATAGGATCGGATTCTTCTTCGGGTTGCCACAATCTCCACGGAAATTCCACACGGCCATAAGCTACGCGCAAGTTTTCCAGACAGTAATCTATCACTTTAGGGTCGGCAGCAGGATTCTGCAGGCGGAAATTCCCTCCAAAGCCTGCAAACAAACTTCCCGGATTCTGCATATCCAATGTAATTTCCGCGTCACTGTGATCTATCACTCCGGAAGCATGCAGTTCCATAGACAATGCTGTTCTCCCAGCCTTTTTCAGAATCGGCATTAGCGAGATATACACAACAGTACCGGTAGACTCTTTTTCAACCGTGGCCTTTACAGACTTATTGAACTTGAATTCCAACTTCCTATTGGCCGAAGTAACGGTCAGCTTCCTGCCACTTGTCCTTACTTTGGCATCAACGTAGTTTTCCGGACTTAAAGCAATACAGTAATAGGCTGTCTGGTTCAAAGTAGTGTCCGACAGCGCATCAATAGAAATCTCCACCAAGCCTTTTCCCTTATCAGTCACTTTCTGATGGAACTTTACACCTCGTAGAGTAGTCGTCACTTCCTGCATATCCCCCTCACGATGGAAAACGGGACGGACCTGCTTCTCCTTTCCAGTAATCTCCATATCTCCTTTCAAGGTTCCGACACGCAGGGATGACTCAAAGTCTATCAATTCACCGTCTACACGGACACCCGTGATATTGCTCCATGCCATCACTTCCGTCTGGGCAGAAAGCGGCAGAGATAATATACCACACAGCAATACAACTATTCCAAACTGGAAAATTCGTAAATTCTTCATAATATCAAATCTATAAAAGGTTGTCATTTCAGTCTGGTATCAATCTCAAACCCCATACGGCTGTTATGATAGGGACAATTCCACATACTTGCTTTAGGCTCCTTGTAGCGGGGAGTTCCATCTTCCAGCACCGTTCTGAACCATTCACCATACTCCTTGTCTATCATCCGTGATTTGATGAAGTTCCAAGTGCGGACGGCACTGTCCAAATAAGATTGTTCACCAGTCAGTTGCCAGGCATTGATACAACCGACCACAGTTTCCGCCTGGCACCACCAGGAAGCATCCTTCCTGATTTTGTCCTTATGCCGTTCGTACATCATGGCGCCCATCGGGTTGATGCCCTCTTTCAAGGAGGCGTCTGCAAGTTCCAATGCTACCTTCCTGCACCTCCCGATAACCTCCGGGTCACCCAGAGCCTCTGCAGCTTCCGTCAGCAACCAGGAAGTTTCGATGTCATGCCCGTAAGAGTCGATGTCATCCAGATTGTTCCAATTCGAATCACAGTACAATATCAGGTGATGTGTTTGTGGATTGTAGAGCTTGGTTATTATCAAATCTATTACTTTTGTAAGACGTTCGCGTAGGCCATTATCCTTCCATACTTTATATAAAGCTGTGTATGCCTCCAATACGTGGATATGGGTATTCATTGTTTTGGTGGCAACGCCATCTCCATCATATCCCAGCTTTTGGGGAACTCCCCATTCGCGGGTGAAAGATTCTATATAACCATCGTTTACGGGGTCTTTGATTCTGCTCTCCATGGTCCGGTAAAGTTCTATGGCTTTTTGCAGGCTTTCATTGTTGCCCGTTGCTCTAAAATGTTCGGACAAACCGTAGATAGCATAAGAGCAGCCGTAAGTCTGCTTGTTCGTATCCAATGGGGTACCGTCCGCTTTTATCAGCCAATATACGCCTCCATACTGCGAATCAATGAAGTGGTCTATGAAATACCGTTGCGCCCTGTCAGCCAATTTACGGTAGGCAGTATCGCCATACATCCGGTAGGCGGTTGAAAAAGTCCAAAGGATGCGGGCATTCAGTACACCACCTTTGGGAGTATCCGCTATCGGGGCACCGTCACGTCCCAATGAACCATAAAAGCCTCCGGAAGGGTCTACGCTGTATCTTTCCCAAAAAGAGAGGATATTCTCTTTCAAGTCCGAGGTTATTTCATCTTTTAAAACCTTGTCTACGTGTGACTGTGCTTGCAGGAAAGGTGTAACCAGCAACCATACTGTAATCAGCAAAAAAACGGAAAACATACGTTTCATAATATAGCGATTTAAGGAATTAATCATAGTTACATTGCAAATGTACAAAAAAACAAGTTGCCACTACTCACTACCATCCTTTTTCAATGGATACAATTGGTTCCGATAAAGGCTGTTTTTGGGTACTGAGTCCTTGTTTTACCAGACATCAGCTTTTATTAGCTCAAACGTTGGTATCTGGCAGTTCAAACACCATTGTATGACAAATATAACAATGAATATCATAAAAATAGAGGAAAAAGACACATTTCATAACGTTATTGGCTACAAACAAAAGCCATCCGTTTCCTTTTTAGTCCGTATATTAGTAGAAAATTTCGTAACTCAAAAATAGATACTATGAGAAAGAAACATTTCCTATTTGCATCAGTCTTGGCACTGCTTTGCGGCAGCAGTACGCTGCATGCGCAAGACTTCAAGCTGACATCCTCCGGTTATTTCAAGAACCAGGGAGTCGACGTCATGGCTTTTGATGACATCTATCCCGAAGGACACCAGGGAGGGGTATGCATCATCATGAACGGACACCGTGTGGCAACAAACGGAGACATCCGCCTGGAAGCCACGCCCGGACAATGGCAACCCGTACCGAAACAGCTCGACCGGAAGCTTGGTGACAACAGCATCACCGCCACGCTGTGCTATCCCGACTCCTCACGCCATCTCACCGGATTCAACCCGATGATTTACCCGGACCTCCACCTTATATATACGGTAAACGTGGAAAGCAAAGGTAAAAACATAGAGGTGACCGTAGATCTTGACCGCCCCATTCCCCAGGAATTCATCGGAAAAGTGGGCTTCAACCTTGAATTCTTCCCGGGTTCCCTCTTCGGCAAGCCCTGGATTATGGACGGTCAGAGCGGCATCTTCCCGCAACAGCCCAACTCCCCCCTGATGACAACCCAGCCCAACTATCTGCATACAGGAAACTACCATGACGGCAAAAAATCGCTGGCAGACATGGACAAACTGATAGGAAAAGGTTACAGCCCGATTGTGGCAGACGACATCATCAGCGAACCTTATGCCAAAGGAACCAAGTTCACCTCCCGGCCCGATGACCCTTACAACAAAGTTACCATCGAATCATTGAGCGGTGACCTGCAACTGTTTGACGGGCGTATGAACCACAACAACGGCTGGTTCGTACTGCGCAGCAACATAAAACCGGGTGTCACCAAAGGTGCCGTCAAATGGATTATCACTCCGAACGTAGTGGCCGACTGGATGTATCAGCCGGTTATCCAGACTTCACAGATAGGTTATCATCCCACTCAGGACAAGGAAGCCGTCATCGAAATGGATATACGTGACAACAGAAAGGAAACGGCACAAATCATCCGCATTGATGCCGACGGCGAAAAGGTTGTCAAGAACGTCACTCCTGCCAACTGGGGTAAATTCTTGAGGTATAACTATCTGAAAGTAAACTTCACAGATGTAAAGGAACCGGGGCTTTATAAGATTAAATACAATACCTCCGTGTCTCCCATCTTCCGCATCGACAATGACGTATATGCCCGTGGCGTATGGCAACCCGTACTGGAATACTTCCTTCCCGTACAGATGTGCCACATGCGCGTCAACGAAAAATACCGCGTATGGCACGACTGCTGCCACATGGACGATGCCCAGATGGCACCGGCACACAATCATATCGACGGCTACGACCAGAAAGAGGGCCTGTCCAAGTTCAAACCGGGTGAAGTGGTTCCCGGAGTGAACATAGGCGGCTGGCACGATGCCGGAGACTTTGACCTCCGCATCGAATCCCAAGCCGGAGAATCCTATATCCTGGCACTGGCCTACGAAGCTTTCCACCCGAATCTCGACGTGACTTCCATCGACCAGATAAACCGTGTGACGGAAATCCACCAGCCCGACGGTAAGAATGACTTGCTGCAACAAGTAGAGAACGGCGCCCTTACGGTAGTCAACGGCTACCTGGCACTGGGACGTCTCTACCGGGGAATCATCTGCAACGACCTGCGCCAGTACGTACTTCTGGGTGATGCCGCCGCCATGACCGACGGGAAAATCGGTAATGAAGACGACCGCTGGATATTTACGGAGGATAACCCCGGACGGGAACTGTCGACAGCTGCCCAGCTGGCTGCCGTATCACGTGTATTGAAAGGTTTCAATGATACATTGAGTGTGCATTGCCTCGACATTGCTCGCAAAGTATATGCTTCTACCGGAAGCGGCAACAACAGAGCCTTGTTCCCCAAAGTGCAGGCAGCCGTAGAGCTGTACCTCACCACCGGCGAACAACCCTATATGGACTTCATTCTGGACAACCAGGAGCTCATCATCAAGCAGATAGGCCGCATCGGCTGGTACACGGCACGTGTGGAAAAACTGTTCGCACAGATGAAGAACAAGAAAGCCAAAGCCTTTTCAGCAGCTTTCCGCAAAGCTTTGACCGGATATGAACAAGAACTGAACAAACAAGTGCAGGAGACTCCCTATGGCGTTCCCTACCGTCCGAACATCTGGGGTGCAGGCTGGGATATACAGCGTTTCGGCTTCCAGCACTACTTCCTGACAACCGCCTATCCGGAAATATTCCCGAAAGCACCGGTATTCAATGCCCTCAACTTCATTCTCGGATGCCACCCGGGCTCCAACCAGGCTTCCTTCGCCTCGGGTGTCGGCGCACAATCAGCCACTGTAGGCTACGGACTGAACCGCGCAGACTGGTCGTACATTCCCGGTGGAGTCATTTCCGGTACGGCGCTTATCCGTCCCGACTTCCCGGAACTCCTGACGTTCCCGTTCCTCTGGCAACAGACTGAGTATGTGTTGGGAGGAGGTTCGTCCCACTATATGTTCCTGGTACTTGCAGCAGAACAGTTGCTGAAACAATAAAAGACAGAGGGGGAACAAAACCCTCTGGATATTTTCTTTTAGGCGCGGATTACACGGATTTAGTTTACTGCATCCGTGGATTCCGCGTAACCCGCGCCCAATATTATAGTATAATGAAAGTGTTTATATACTTTTCACTCTTTCACCAATTATCCGTACGGAACGGAATGGTAGGCAGTTCATTCCCACCGATCATCGTACCAATCTGGAAATCATGGAAACAATAGCGCACGCTGACGGGATGGGATACCTTTTCTGAAGAGATTACCACTTCATTCGTCTGCCAGTGCAGCCATACTTTGTCGGCAGGATGGAACACACGGTCCTCACCCGCCACTTCGAAACCGCGAAGGTCATAGTTGCGACAGATACCCATTTCCAAATGGTCGAAGGAAACCCATGCTTCACTGCCTTTAGCAGTCCATGACTTATATTGTGGGCCGAAACAGTGTATCTGCTTCAATCCATAGGTAAGGTTCAATGCCAGATAGCTCAAGCGTTGACCTACCTTTGTCTTGTTGCGGGGATGGATATTGTACATCTCATAAGGCTCTACAAGGTCGTTTGTCGAAATCATACCACTGTTCGGAATCAGGCTTTGGGCACGGAATTGCGCTTCACGTAGGTAAGCAGCTTTCTCTTGCTGGGTACCTCCATAGGCGTACGGCGCTATTTCGGCAAAGTAGAAAGGCAATTCGCCCAGCCCCCATTCCTTGCGCCACAGCTGCACCATGTCGGCCAAGCGTTCGGCATATGTTTCATGGCGACCTACGTTCGACTCTCCCTGATACCAGATGAACCCTTTGATGGTATAGTTCTGAAGCGGCTTCAGCATGGCATTGTACATCAGCATGGGGCGGAGCATGGGATGCAGGCGTTCGATGGAATCGGGGTTGAGAGATATGTCTGGATAGTTTTCCAGCAGTTCACGGCTTATCCAACCTTCTACAGTGGATCCACCGTAAGCGCTACAGATGATGCCGACCGGAATCCGGAGGGCACGGCTCAACGAAGTGGCAAAATAGTAGGCCGTCGCACTGAAATCGGGTGCGGTTTCTATGGAAGATATGTTCCAGCTACCTTTGCAGTCGGTTTGCAGTTCATAAGTCTGGTGCTTGGGAACGGTGAACATACGCACCCCCTTATTCTCGGCAGAAACTATGATGTCATCCGCTCCGTTCATGATGCAACAGCCAGCAAAACCTTTCAGGGGCATTTCCATATTGCTCTGGCCGGAAGCAAGCCATACTTCACCGATTAGGATATTCTTCAACGTAGTTTTTTCTCCGTCATCAAAAGTTATCTCATAAGGCGTGTATCCTGCTGCCGGAGTCTCCACGGCAAGCGTCCAACCGCCATCCTTATCGGCACGGCAAGTCATTGTCTGTCCGTTCCACGAAGGCGTAACGCGTACTTCGGCTTCCGGAGCAGCCGTTCCCCACAGTTTCACTTCAGTCTGCTGCTGGAGTATCATGTTGTCGCCCACCAGTGCAGGCAGTTTTACTTTGGCGCCCAACGAGGCGGCACCGCATAATAGAATCAATGCAAGAACCTTACTTTTCATAGTATATTTGTATTTAACATTATATTCGGAATCAATAACGCGAGCAAAAATAAGGCTTTTTTGCTCACGTTCTCCGTTTCATGTGCAAAAAGTGGGTGTTTTTGCACATGTGCTCAAACAAAATTATACATTGATGTATTATACATTGATGTATAATTTGTATATTTGTCATTAAATCAAGAACAGAAAGTTTATGAAATCACCTTTTCAATACGGCACACTGGTTGATAAAGAAAGTTTCGTCAATCGGGTAGAAGAACGAAAGCAACTGAAAGAATTACTTGGATCGGGCATCAACGTAATGCTTATTTCACCGCGCCGATGGGGAAAATCGTCGCTTGTAAAAGTAGCTATGGACGAACTGACACAAGAAGACAAGCATATCCGTGTCTGCTTCATTGATGCATTCAGCATCAAGACGGAAGCTGAATTCTACCGCATCTTTGCGCGAGAAGTCATTTCTTGCACCGCCTCCACCCTTGAAAAGAGGCTTGAAGATGTGAAACAGTTTCTTAAAGCCGTTTCTCCCAGTATCACATTGAAGAGCGACCCAACCGATACCCTCTCCTTTGACCTGAAATTGGAACTGGAAGAAAAAAGTGTCATGGAGATACTGGAACTACCCGAAAAGATAGCAGCTGCCAAAGGCATACACCTGATTGTCTGCATCGACGAGTTCCAACAACTGGCACTACTACCCGGCTACAAAAGTATGGAGGGAAAAATGCGCTCTGCCTGGCAGAAGCAGCAACAAGTCTCCTATTGCTTTTACGGAAGCAAGCGGCATATGATGATGGATATCTTCAACAATTCTTCTAACCCCTTCTACCGCTTCGGACAAGTACTGTTCCTGCAAAAGATAAAGAAAGAGGAATGGGTGCCCTTCATCGTCAATGCCTTCCACCGGACGAACAAAGAAATCAGCGAACAGCAAGCAGAACAACTGTGCGACATCGTGAAATGCCATTCGTGGTATTTGCAACAGTTGTGCTATTTCATCTGGAGCGGTACGTCTGAAAAAGTGACAGATGAGATTATCGAAATCGGCAGTATCCATAATTTTGTGTAAATAGAAACGGGATTCAGTTATAAGTTCT
>NZ_QSOO01000024.1:0-50557 GCF_003436255.1 Bacteroides sp. D20
ACTTATAACTGAATCCCGTTTCTATTTACACAAAATTATGGATACTGCCTAAAAAACTGAATTACTTCTATTTTATTCATTCCCCGAAACTTCTTTATGAAAGTTTTCGGGGAATGTTTCTTTTATGAGTATTATTTATCTATTTTTGTCACTGCAACAAACAAACAAATCTACTTGCCGATGCCCAACTCTTCTGCTTGCAGAGGTAAAAAACAATGCGCTCAATGTCCCAAGGCTGTGGACAATGCAATAATATATGCTTCCCACCTCAGAGGATTCCATCTGCCGGCGCGAAAGTGTGAGGAAAATATTATAATTTTCCTGCTGAAAGGAGAAGTGCTTGTCAACAGTAAGGAGTATGCGGGAACTGTGTTGCATGCAGGTGAGTTCATCCTTCAAGCTATTGGTTCCAAGTACGAAATACTTGCCATGACGGATGTGGAATGCGTTTGTTACCGGTTCAGTAAGCCTGAATTCTTCTGTGAGGACCGGTATAACCATATTATGAAAGAGGTTACCCCTCCATTGATATTCTATCCTTTGACCATTACTCCCGAGTTGCAGCTCTTTCTGGAAAGTTCCAAGGCCTATTTGTCCGAGGAGAAGATTTGCCGGGAAATGCTTTGTTTCAAACGGAAAGAACTTGCTTTCATTCTTGGAAATTACTACTCCGACTATGAGCTTTCCATGCTGATACATCCTCTTGCCCAGTATACTAATTCCTTCCACTACTTTGTCTTGCAGAATCATGCCAAAGTCAAGACGGTAGAGGAACTTGCCCAGTTGGGAGGATATACAGTAGCTACTTTCCGGCGTATATTCAATTCTGTTTTTCATCAACCGGTGTACGAGTGGATGATGGAACGGAGGAAGGAAAGCGTGGTTTATGAACTTCGTTATACGGATGCTTCTATATCAGAGATTTGCTATAAATATGGCTTTGAATCGCTGCCTCATTTTTCCAATTTCTGCAAAAAGAATTTCGGGGCTTCTCCCCGTAGCTTGCGTGCCGGCAATTTATCTGAAGTAAACGGCATGTCATAAAAAAACTCCTCCGGCGGTTTCCCGGCAGAGGAGTCTCTTGTGATATTAATCAAATATAGTGAAAGCTGAGTGATAAATCTGAGCTTGCTCAAAAGGTTTATCCGAAGCGCATCCTATATTATTTGCAGAAAGACCGGATTAGTCTTTCAGTTTCGCAATGATAAAGTCGCGGTTCAGGCGAGCAATGTTGCTGATGGAAACATTCTTCGGGCATTCAGCTTCGCACGCACGAGTGTTTGTACAGTTACCGAAACCGAGTTCGTCCATCTTGCTCAACATAGCCTTGGCACGGCGCAATGCTTCCGGTTTGCCTTGGGGCAACAGGTTCAGCTGGCTCACCTTGGCAGAAACGAACAGCATAGCAGAACCGTTCTTACAAGCAGCCACACAAGCACCACAACCGATACAGCTGGCAGCATCCATAGCCTCGTCAGCGATGGGCTTCGGAATCAGGATAGCGTTGGCATCCTGGGGAGCACCGGTACGTACGCTGACGTAGCCGCCTGCCTGCATAATCTTGTCGTAGGCCGTACGGTCGACCATCAAGTCCTTGATAACCGGGAAACCGGCAGAGCGCCACGGTTCAACAGTGATGGTATCGCCGTCGTTGAAACGACGCATATAAATCTGGCAAGTCGTAGCGCCGGTTGCAGGACCGTGGGGATGTCCGTTGATGTAGAGCGAACACATACCGCAGATACCTTCGCGGCAGTCGTGGTCGAATACAACCGGTTCTTTACCTTCAGAAATCAGCTGTTCGTTCAGGATATCCAGCATTTCGAGGAATGAAGTATCGCCCGGGATATCTTTCATTTGGTATGTTTCAAAAGCGCCTTTTGCTTTCGGACCCTTCTGGCGCCATACCTTGAGCGTAAATGATATATTTTTATCCATTTTCTTTAATTCTTTAAATGTTCAACTTCCCGATTAGCTCTTGTAGTTACGAGTCTGTACCTTGATTGCTTCGTAAACCAGCGGCTCTTTCAGCAATACCGGTTCCTTTTCGTCAGAACCCTGATATTCCCAGCAAGCCACGTAGAAGTAGTTTTCATCGTCACGCTTGGCTTCGCCTTCTTCAGTCTGATATTCTTCACGGAAGTGACCACCGCAGCTTTCGTTACGGTTCAGTGCATCGTAAGCAACCAGCTCGCCCATAGTGATGAAGTCGTACAGACGGATAGCCTTGTCGAGTTCTACATTCATACCTTCCTTGTCGCCCGGGATGAACAGTTCTTTCTCGAACTCCTTGCGGACTTCTTTCAGCTTCTTCAGACCTTCCTTCAAGCCTTCAGCCGTACGTCCCATGCCTACATATTCCCACATGATGTGGCCCAGTTCCTTGTGGATAGAGTCTACAGACTTCTTACCCTTAATATTCATCATCCAGTCAATCTTGTCCTGAACAGCCTTTTCTGCAGCTGCAAATTCGGGCAGGTCGGTAGAGAAACGGGGAACTGTAATCTGGTCGGCCAGGTAATTCTGGATAGTGTAAGGCAATACGAAGTAACCGTCGGCCAGACCTTGCATCAGCGCAGAAGCACCGAGGCGGTTTGCACCGTGGTCGGAGAAGTTACATTCACCAATAGCGAACAGACCCTTGATGGAGGTCATCAGTTCATAGTCAACCCAGATACCGCCCATGGTATAGTGGATAGCCGGATAAATCATCATCGGGTTTTCGTATGGGCTGACATCAGTGATTTCTTCATACATATCGAAGAGGTTGCCGTAACGTTGTGCAACGACATCTTTACCCAGACGGTTGATAGCTTCGGAGAAGTCAAGGAATACGGCAAGGCCGGTGTTGTTCACGCCATAACCCTTGTCGCAGCGTTCTTTGGCTGCGCGGCTGGCAACGTCACGCGGAACGAGGTTACCGAATGCTGGATAACGGCGTTCCAGGTAGTAGTCGCGGTCTTCCTCGGGAATATCTTTTCCTTGCAGTGTACCTTCCTGCAGTTTCTTGGCATCTTCCAGCTTCTTCGGAACCCAGATACGACCATCGTTACGCAGAGATTCGGACATCAAAGTCAGCTTAGACTGCTTGTCACCGTGAACCGGGATACAAGTGGGGTGAATCTGTACGTAAGCAGGGTTGGCAAACCAGGCACCTTTACGGTAGCAAGCCATTGCTGCAGAGCAGTTACATGCCATTGCATTGGTAGAAAGGAAGTAGGCATTGCCGTAACCACCGGTAGCGATTACCACAGCGTGGGCGGCAAAACGTTCCAATTTACCGGTAACGAGGTTCTTTGCAATGATACCGCGGGCACGTCCGTCAATGAGGACAACGTCTTCCATTTCGTAGCGGGTATACAGTTTCACAGTGCCTACGTTCACCTGGCGGCTCAATGCAGAGTATGCACCCAGCAACAGCTGTTGTCCGGTCTGACCCTTGGCATAGAAAGTACGGGATACCTGAGCACCACCGAAAGAACGGTTGTCCAGTGTACCGCCGTATTCGCGGGCGAAAGGAACACCTTGTGCAACGCATTGGTCGATAATATTGTTGGATACTTCAGCCAGACGGTAAACGTTAGCTTCGCGGGCACGGTAGTCGCCACCCTTTACTGTATCGTAGAACAGACGGTATACAGAGTCACCGTCGTTTTGGTAATTCTTAGCAGCATTGATACCACCTTGTGCAGCGATGGAGTGTGCACGGCGCGGAGAGTCCTGGATGCAGAAGTTGAATACTCTGAAACCCATTTCGCCCAGAGAGGCGGCAGCACTGGCACCGGCAAGTCCGGTTCCTACTACGATGATGTCCAGACGACGTTTGTTGGCAGGGTTTACTAATTTTTGGTGAGCCTTATAATTGGTCCATTTCTCAGCCACCGGTCCTTCCGGTATTTTAGAATCTATCTTAGTCATAATGCAATTTACAATTTAGTCATTTACAATTTGAATTTAGCAAGCGCCGCACAATGATTTTGCAAAGAATACGACAACTACCAGAGCGAAGCAGAGGACAACGATAGTAGAATAGATGTTGGAGATACATTTCCAACGGTTAATCCATACTTTGTTGTTCCAGCCCAAAGACTGCATGGAGCTCCAGAAACCGTGAGTGAGGTGGAACCACAATGCGCCCAGCCAAACGAGGTAAAGCACTACGAATACCGGATTGCTGAAGGTGTTTTGAATGTGATAGACACCGTTGGCTGCATATGCCAGCGTGAGGGTGTCGGCATGCATGCCCATGTTGTGCATCAACTCGGGAAGCTGCATTTTAGCCCAGAAGTTTACCAGGTGCAGGCCCAAACCCACGATTACGATGATACCCAGTACGAGCATGTTCTGAGAAGCCCATTCCACAGTCTTGGGCTTTTCTGTAACGGCATAGCGTTCGCTACCACGTGCCTTACGGTTCTGCATAGTCAGCCAGAAAGCGTAGATGATGTGGATGATGAATAAGGCAGCCAGACCTACCGTAGCCACCAATGCGTACCAGTTTGCTCCCAGGAACTCACAAACCATGTTGTAGCCATTAGCCGAGACTAATGCAACCAGGTTCATCGCCATGTGAAATGTCAGAAACAGGACAAGGGCGATACCGGTAACGCTCATCACCACTTTCCTTCCTACAGATGAATTACTTAACCACATAAATGATTGAATTTAAGTTATTTAATAGTTTGAAAATTTGTTCTATCAGGATACTTCTGTAAATGTTTCGCAAAAATAGGAGAAATCCAGCGATAAAGCAAGCGATTAAAGAAATAATTCCGTAATCCGGCAGAATGCGAAGTTTACGGACAAGTAAAAGGTTTACTCGTCCTCCTGGTCTTTGCCTTGCTCTTTGCAGATAATGGAAATCTTTTCTCCGTTTGCCGAACGTTTTCTCAGGGCGCGGGGCGTGTCTCCGAAAGAGTCTTTGCAGAAGTGGGCAAAGTGGGATAGGGAATCAAAGCCATAGCGGGCGCTGATGACTGAAATGCGTTGTTTGGTGTATTGCAGGTCGTTCAGAATTCCTTCACGTTTCTTGTCCAGAATCCATTCATAGACCGGGACCCCATACATATTTTTAAACAGACGGCGGAATGTGGTGGTGGTATATCCACCGAGGTGGGCAAACTCTTCCACATTCTTCACCTTGTCGTAGTTCTGCATGACGAAATATTGGAAGCTTTCCGTATAAGTGCTGATGGGGTAGAAGAATGTACTGATTTGGTGTAGCGGATAGTAGCATGTCAATATGTATACCAATTCCTGGCATTTCATTTCAATGTATTTGCTGCACGCATAGGGTTGCTCGTTGAGGTAGCAGGCAAGGCTTTTCAGGAGCCCTTCGAGCATGGAAATCGCGGTAAGCGGGGTATAAGTCAAGGGGGCTTCCGAGCGTTTCAGTATCTCCTTGTAGCGCTCTTCGCAAATCAGAGGAAGCTCGGTGAACCAATAGACAATATATTCCACTTCGGTCAAAGCCAGGAGTTCTACTTTGGAGCCGATGGCTTGCAAGATGAGCTGGCGGCTTTGGAGAGTGGTGCCCGGATATTCGTCACTGTTTACAAGTAATTCACCTTTCAGCATAAATATCATGCAGTTCTGTGTGCACTTTTCAGCAGAGAAATGTTGTCCCTTGGGGTAGTGGCGGTAAACCAATACTCCTTCTGATTTTTGGGGACATACCATACAATCAATCTGTCGGTTGCAGCAAGTTTCCAGTCTCATGAAATGATTAGCGAATTATTATAAATGTGGCAACAAAGATAGAATTTTTTTGTGAAAACTCTATCTATTTGTCCTATCTTTGCGTCAAACTAATATAAAGGACTTATGAAAAAGGCTATTTTTTTTGTATATTTTATCTGCCTTGTTGTATCCGGTCTTTCGGCACAGAATTGGGATATTAACACTTTGCATCGGGTTAACAGTTGGGATGGCAAGTTTGTCCGTAACTATAATAAGATAATTTCACGTTCGGAGCCCTATGTTGCTGTCGGTGTTCCGGTGGCGATGGCGGTTGCCGCTTGGATAAAACATGATAAGGGTTTGCTGAAAGATGCGGTCTACGTAGGTACAAGTGTAGCGGGGGCTTTTGTTGTGACTTATGGAATGAAATATCTGGTGGACCGTGAGCGTCCTTATGATAAATATCCCGACAGAGTGCATGCATATAGCCATGAAGGCAGCCCGTCTTTTCCTTCCGGACATACGGCGACGGCTTTTGCCCTTGCCACCTCGCTCAGTGTAAAGTATCCTAAATGGTATGTGATAGCTCCGTCTGCCCTGTGGGCTTGTTCCGTGGGAGTTTCCCGTATGAACGAGGGAGTGCATTATCCGTCAGATGTGTTGGCGGGGGCTGCAATCGGTGCTGGATGTGCTGTGGTCAACATCTACGTCAACAAGTGGCTGAATAAGTGGCTGTTCGGAGAATGATTTTAGGCGCGAATTACGCGGAATACGCGGAGTTAGATAAACTAAATCCGCATAATCCGCGCCTAAGTTTGTTTCAAGTCGGCTATTGGATAATAGTGCTGTAGATGCCTTCGTTCAGCACTTTTAGAGCTTGCTGCACGCTCTGGTTCGTGCTGTTCATCACCTGGAAGTATTCGTTCATGTCCCATAGGTCACGGGCTATCAAGGCTTTAAGTTGTGTCTTGATGAGCGGTAGGGATTGGTTGTACTGTTTCTCGTCAAACTTGATTTTCTCTTTGTCGGCAAGCGTACGTATTTCGGCAAGGAAGTTATCGTCTATCTCGAACTTCTCGTTGAAGGCTTCGAATTTCTTGTATTTGTTCTGCAACTCCTTCCGGTGCTTCTCGATGTAGCCGGTAGTGGCTTTGATAACCACGCCTTTGGCTACGAGGTTGCGGTGATAGTCTGTGTACTGGGTAGTGTCGATGGGGACGAAGAAGTCGGGCATGATACCTCCACCTCCGTAAACGGTACGTCCCATACGCTTGGTCTGTGCTTTCAGGGAGTCGGCAAAATGGATACTGTCCGCATGAATCATTTCTCCATGATTGAAGCGGTCTATCAGTTCCTGGTTATACTTATCCTGACTGTTCTCGCCGGTTAGGCGGCCGTCGAGGTTGGCGGTGCTGTCGTAAGGCTTCTGGATACAACGGCCCGAAGGAGTATAGTAGCGGGCGATAGTGAGGCGAATCATGGAACCGTCCGGCAGGTCGATAGGACGCTGTACTAATCCCTTGCCGAAGGTGCGGCGTCCTACTACCACGCCTCTGTCCCAGTCCTGGATGGCTCCGGTCACGATTTCACTGGCAGAAGCGGAGTACTCGTCCACCAATATGATGAGACGGCCGTTCTTGAAGTTGCCCGTACCTTTGGCAAAGAAATCACTGCGGCGTGCGGCCCTTCCTTCGGTGTAGACGATGAGTTCTTTTTGCTTCAGAAATTCGTTGGCAAGGTCGATGGCGGCATTCAGATACCCTCCTCCATTTCCTTGCAGGTCGAGGATGAGGTCTTTCATTCCTTTCTTTTGCAGGCTTTTCAGGGCTTCTGCAAACTCTTCGGCGGTGGTTGCCCCGAAGCGGTTGATACGGATATAGCCGGTTTTGGGTTGTATCATGTAAGATGCGTCCAGGCTGAGGATGGGAATTTTGTCACGCTTCACGGTGAAGTACAGCTGGTCGTCCACGCCACGGCGCACGATGGTGAGTTTCACTTCCGAGTCTTTCGGTCCGCGCAGGCGGCTCATAATATCTTCCGTGCTCATTTTTACTCCGGCAATGGCGCTGTCATTGACGGCTACGATACGGTCGCCGGCAAGGATGCCCACCTTCTCGGAAGGTCCGTTGCTCACGGGTTGTATCACAAGCAGGGTATCTTCTATCATCTGAAACTGTACGCCGATGCCCTCGAAATTGCCTTGCAACGGCTCGTTCATCTTCTTCACTTCTTCGGCGTTGTTGTAGGTGGAGTGCGGGTCGAGTTGTGCCAGCATCTTGATGATGGCTTCTTCCACCAGCTTGTCTTCATCCACCTTGTCCACATAAAGGTTGGTGATGGCAAACTCTGCCATTTGCAGTTTGCGCAGGGCTTCATTGTTCGGCTTTTGCGCTTGTGCCGTCACCGCGCATATACATATTATAATAGTAAATAGTTTTTTCATCATTTCCATTTTAATCCCTAATCCTTTATCCTTAATCCCTAATCTCCATTCCCTCCGGTATGAACATGCTTATGTCCTTGCCGTATTGCAGCAGTTCGCGCACGGTGGTGGAACTGACGCAGGTAAGTTCCGGCTCGGTGAAGAGCAGGATGGTTTCTATGCCGGTCAGTTTGCGGTTGATGTCGGCAATGGTTTCCTCGTATTCGAAATCCTTCACGGTGCGTATGCCGCGTATTATCAGACTGGCATCTACCTGCCGGGCAAAGTCGATAGTCAGGCAGTCATAGGACTGCACAATGATGCGCGGCTCGTTCCGGTAGTAGTCTCGTATCATTTGTTCGCGCTTTTCCAAGGGGAAATACGTATTCTTATTTTCATTGATGCCGATGCCTATGACGATTTCGTCTATAAAAGTCAGTGCACGGCTCACTACCGAAGAGTGTCCGATAGTAAACGGGTCGAATGTTCCCGGAAAGATAGCTCTTCTCATGATGCCAAATCTTCTTCTATAACCAAGTTGTTGATAATAAAGTTTTGTCGTTCCATGGTATTCTTACCCATGTAGAATTCCAGCAGCTCTTTTACGAGGTCTGTCTTGCGCAGGGACACTTGTTCCAGACGCATATCCTTGCCGATAAAATGCTTGAACTCGTCGGGCGAGATTTCTCCCAGACCTTTGAATCGGGTGATTTCGGGGTTGGGACCCAGTTCTTCAATGGCTTTCACACGTTCCTCCTCTGTATAGCAATAACTTGTCTTCTTTTTGTTGCGCACGCGGAAGAGAGGGGTTTGCAGGATATATACATGCCCTTTCTTTATCAGGTCGGGGAAGAACTGCAGGAAGAAGGTGATGATGAGCAGGCGGATGTGCATGCCGTCCACATCGGCATCGGTAGCTACGATGACTTTGTTGTAGCGCAGTGTCTCTATGCCGTCTTCTATATTCAAGGCTGCTTGAAGCAAGTTGAATTCTTCGTTTTCATAAACTACTTTCTTGGTGAGTCCGTAGGAATTTAGCGGTTTACCACGCAGGCTGAATACTGCTTGGGTATTCACGTCGCGGCTCTTGGTGATGGAACCGCTGGCGGAGTCTCCCTCGGTAATGAAGATGCAGGATTCGGTTTCCTGGTCTTTGCCTTTACCGTCACTCAAGTGGTAGCGGCAGTCGCGCAGCTTGCGGTTGTGCAGGTTGGCTTTCTTGGCGCGTTCGCGTGCCAGCTTGGTGACGCCGGCAATGGCTTTGCGCTCTTTCTCGGAGTCTTGTATCTTTTGCAGCATCACTTCGGCCACAAGCGGGTTCTTGTGGAGGTAGTTGTCCACTTCCGTCTTGATGAAGTCTCCTACGTATTTGTTCACCGTGGGGCCGGCGGGCTTGTGTTCCTGCGGCGCGGCAGGCCACATGTTGTTGCTGCCCAGTTTCGTTTTGGTCTGGCTCTCGAACATGGGTTCCTCCACGTCGATGGCAATGGCGGCTACCAGTCCGTTGCGGATGTCGGCATATTCCTGGTTCTTGTTGTAGAACTCCTTGATGGTACGGGCAATGTGTTCCTTCAAGGCAGTCTGGTGTGTGCCGCCTTGGGTGGTGTGTTGCCCGTTGACAAAGGAGTAGTACTCTTCGCCGTATTGGTTGGTGTGTGTGAAGGCAATCTCGATGTCCTCTCCTTTCAGGTGGATGATGTCGTAAAGGCCTTCGCTGGTCATGTTGTCTTTCAGCAAGTCCTCCAGCCCGTGGCGGGAAACGATGCGCTGGCCGTTGTAAATGAAGGTGAGGCCCGTATTCAGGTAGGTGTAGTTGCGCAGCAGGGTTTCTACGAACTGGTTCTGGAAGGAATAGTTCAAGAAGAGTGTGGCGTCCGGTTCGAAGAAGATATAGGTTCCGCTTTCTTCTGTCGAGTCTTCGGTCACATCACTCAACAGCGTTCCTTTTTCAAAGATGGCGATACGTACCTTGCCGTCGCGGTAGCTGCGTACTTCGAAGCGGCTGCTCAGCGCATTGACTGCCTTGATACCTACGCCGTTCAGTCCGACACTTTTCTTGAAAGCCTTCGAGTCATATTTACCCCCGGTATTCAGTTTGCTGACCGCCTCTACCAGTTTGCCTTGCGGAATGCCTCGTCCATAGTCGCGTACGCTGACACGCAGACTGTCTTCTATAGTCACTTCTATACGCTTTCCGGCACCCATCTTGAACTCGTCGATGCTGTTGTCCATCACTTCTTTCAGCAACACATAGATGCCGTCATCGTTCTGTGAGCCGTCGCCCAGACGGCCTATGTACATACCGGAACGGACACGGATATGCTCCATGTCGTCCAGGTGGCGGATGTTGTCGTCGGTATATTCCACGCTGGAAACGGGGCTCTCTGTGATATTGTTGTCTGCTTCTTCCAGCGGCAGGGTCATATTGTTGTTATCTTCCATAAGTACGTTATTCCTTCATATTGCGCATTGCGACAAAGGTAATGAGAAATTCGGGGGTTCGCAAAAAAATAATGTCTTTTATGGACTTCTGACAAGCTTATATTCTGGATTTAGAACTTATTTTATTCCTTTCACAAAGCATCTTCTCCGTTTATGCTGTTCCGTCTTGAAGTACTCCCACTGCGCTTGCACCTTGCCGTTCAGCTCCAGCTCCGGATTACTCTCGGCATACTCGAAACCAAGTTGCTGATAGACGGGGATAAGGTCGGAGAACAACAATGCATTTACCCCCTTGTTCTGATACTCCGGTTTCACGGCAACCAGCAGCAAATCGAGCATCTTGGGATATTTCTTCAAGAAGATGGTCTTGGCCAGGTGATACCAACCCATAGGAAGCAGGCGCCCGTGGGCTTTTTGCAACGCTTCGGCGAGTGACGGCATGGAAATGCCTACGGCAAGCAGCTGGTCATCGGCATCGGTAATCAATGTCACCATGCGTAGGTCGAGGATGGGCAGGTACATCTTGACGTATTGGTCAATCTGCCGTTGGCTCAGTGCAGAATAGCCATAGAGTGGCTGATAGGCTTCGTTCATCAGTTCGAAGATGGCCTGACCGTAGTCTTGGGCAATCTTCTTGGCAGATGTGTATTTCTTTACCTTGAGGTTATACTTGCGCTGGATGAGGTCGGAGATGCGCTTGTGCTTGTCGGGTATGGCGTCGGGAATGTAGATTTTGTACTCCACCCAATCGGCATCCTTCTCAAAGCCCATGCGTTCCAGATGTTGCGGATAGTAGGGATAGTTATAAATGGTGGCCATGGTGCTGAGCTGGTCGAATCCTTCGATGAGCATACCTTCGGCATCGAAATCTGTGAATCCCAGCGGGCCTTGTATATGTGTCATTCCCCGTTCTTTTCCCCATTCTTCCACGGTGCGAATCAGGGCATCGGAGACTTCCGCATCATCGATGAAGTCTATCCAGCCGAAGCGGACTTCCTTTTTGTTCCAGGTTTGGTTTGCCTTGTGGTTGATGATGGCAGCTACACGTCCTACGATTTTACCTTCCCGATAAGCCAGGAAATAGTCGGCTTCACAAAATTCGAATGCAGCGTTTTTCTTCTTGTTGAAGGTGTTGAGCATGTCATCGAAAAGGTCGGGGACGGAATAAGGGTTGTTTTTGTATAGCAGGTAGTTGAAACGGATAAAGCGCTCCAGTTCCCGTCTTGTGGTTACTTTCTTGATTGTAATTGCCATAGTTGTTCAATATTGAGACCACAAAGGTAATGCAAACTGAGAGCAGAACAAAATAAGCTTGCTTATTTTTTATGCCGAGGTACAGCTTGCCTTATTTAAAAATACGTGATAATCTTTAAAATACCGCGTAGGGTGTTTGTAAATTTGCTGTTAGAGGTTGTATATCAGTACCGCTGTGTAGGCAATGTAGCAGAGAATCAGAATGCTTCCTTCCACCCGGGTGATGATGCGTTTCCCGAAAAAGATACCGAACAGCCAAAGCAGGATGCTGGACCCTACGAGTACCCACAAATCGAAATTGGTGATGCCCGTCAGACGCAGTGGAGTGATGGAGGCCGAACAACCCAGTACGAAGAATATATTGAAGAGATTACTTCCGATGACGTTTCCGATGGCTATTTCGGGGTTTTTCTTCAAGGCGGCTACGATGGAGGTGGCGAGTTCGGGTAATGAAGTGCCGCCTGCTACGAGCGTGAGACCGATGATGGATTCGCTGACACCCAATCCGCGGGCTATGCCGCTGGCACCGTCTACAAAGAAATTACCTCCGATGATGAGGCCGGCAAGTCCGCCGAGAATGTATAGGGCGGATTTCCACGCGGGTAACAGCCTGATTTCGTCTTCTTCCTGTAAGTGCTCCTTTTCCGGTTCCTTCATACTTCCATCCCTTTTTGCAATGGCAAAAGTATAACTCAGAAAAATGGTAAAGAAGCATAGCAGCAATAGGCCGTCGGTGATGCTGAGTATGTTCTCCCCACTGCTGTCCAGTAAGACGTCGTTGGCACAAATCAGCAGGGCGAAGGATGAAAGGATGCAAAGGGGTATTTCGCGTTTCAGTGTGTTACGGGTAATGGCTATCGGGGCAAAAAGGGCCGTACAACCCACAATCATCAGGGTATTGAACGTATTGCTTCCCACCACATTGCCGATGGCAATGTCTGCACTGCCTTTTAGGGCAGAGGATATGCTGACGGTGAGTTCCGGTGCGGAAGTACCGAAGGCGACAATGGTAAGCCCGATGACGATGGACGGTATATGGAAACGTTTGGCAACGGATGCGGCACCGTCTGTCAAGCCATTGGCACCCAGAAGAATGAGGAGCAGTCCTCCGACAAGAAACAATATATCCATAGGTATGTCAATTTTGAGTACAAAGATAATGCAAACCGGATACAGAACTTTCATGTTTGCATGAAAAAGTTATGTTGATTAGGATAGGAAGTTAAAAACATTCCGTATGTTTGAAGCATTTATTGGGTATATTTGCATAATTAAAGAATCAAATCAAGAAGTTTATATATGAAGGTTATCCGTGCTTTCTGTCTTTGTTGGCTGTTGATGCTGGCAGACGGAGTGTCAGCTCAGTTGGTAGATAAAGTGCTCAGTGTTTTAGGTGAGGATAGTGTGGGGAGTGTCACAGTGGCAAGGACTGACTCCGATTCGATTCAGTTGTCGCTTGTCCGGCAGGAGTTGGAAACAGCCCGGCTGAATGAGGCGAACCTGCGGATGGAAATGGAGCAGATGAAGTTGGCGGGCTATGCGGCCGATTCGGTGAAGCTGGCATTGCAGAAACAACGCATTGATTCGTTGCGGACGGTGACACCGGGTATTCCGGTGGTGGTGGAGAAGGACACTTTGTTCTATCTGTATGCCAAGCGTGGAGGGCATACGCCCCAACAGCGAGCCAAAGATGTAAGCAACGTCATCGAAGCATTGGGCACGCGTTTCAATCTGCGTCCGGACTCTGTTTATTTAGAGAGTACGGATATTGTTACAGACTTGATGTATGGCGAAAAGGTCATCATTTCCTTTACCGATCAGGATGCTTTGTGGGAAAACTGTACCCGCGACCAGCTGGCCGCCAGCAAGAGGCATGTCGTGGTGGACAAACTGAAAGCCATGCAGAAGGAGCATAGCTTGTGGCAGTTGGGTAAGCGTATCTTGTACTTTATCCTGGTGCTTGTGGGACAGTTCTTCTTGTTCAAGTTTACCAACTGGCTGTTCAGAAAACTCAAACTACGCATTCAGAAGCTGAAGGATACCAAGCTGAAACCGATCTCTATTCAGGATTATGAATTGCTGGATACGCAGAAGCAGGTCAACCTGCTGGTGTTTGTTGCCAACCTGGTGCGTTATGTAGTCATGCTGTTGCAGTTGCTGCTGACGGTTCCGTTATTATTCTCCATTTTCCCTCAGACCAAGAGCTTGGCTTATACATTATTCTCCTACATCTGGAATCCTATAAAGGTCATCTTGAATGGAATAGCCGACTATATACCCAATCTGTTCACTATCTTTGTGATATGCTATGCGGTGAAGTATCTGGTCAGACTGGTGCGTTATCTTGCCAATGAGGTGCAGGCTGAACGGCTGAAGATAAACGGCTTCTATCCGGATTGGGCCATTCCTACCTATCATATTGTGCGCTTCTTGCTTTATGCGTTTATGATTGCCATGATTTACCCTTATCTGCCGGGTTCCAAGTCGGGAGTCTTCCAGGGAATCTCCGTGTTTGTCGGCTTGATTGTTTCGCTCGGTTCCAGTACGGTTATCGGCAATATCATTGCAGGACTGGTCATAACCTACATGCGGCCTTTCAAGCTGGGTGACCGCATCAAGCTGAACGATACTACGGGCAACATCATTGAGAAAACACCGCTCGTCACCCGCATCCGTACTCCGAAGAATGAGGTGGTGACCATTCCGAACTCTTTCATCATGTCTTCCCATACGGTCAATTACAGCCAGTCTGCCCGTGAGTATGGATTGATTATCCATTCGGAGGTCAGTATTGGCTACGATGTTCCGTGGCGGAAGACACATCAGCTGTTGATAGAGGCTGCATTGAATACTCCTGGAGTGATAGATGATCCCCGTTCGTTTGTATTGGAGACTTCCCTTCAGGATTATTATCCGGTTTATCAAGTGAATGCCTATATCAGGGATGCCAACAGCCTTAGCCAGATTTACTCTGATTTGCATCAGAATATCCAGGATGCCTTCAACGAAGCAGGCATCGAAATCATGTCTCCTCACTACATAGCTACGCGTGACGGCAGTGAGACGACCATACCCAAGGATGACTTACGGGAGAAAAAGCAGTAAGGGAGCCGGTTATCGTGCCAGTAAAATCTCTGCAAACGGTACGTAGAACATAAACATCCTCCATTCCTTTGTCTGGAAATCATAAGTTTCGATGAAGTCGCCTTCACGATAGCCTGCAAACTGCACGTAGAGTTTCCTTGTCTGCCCGTCCTTGGAGTAGTACATGGCAGCGGAGCGTACGGCGTTGGGGTAGGTGGCGAAAGGCTCTTTCAAGTTTCCGGCAGTAGTATCCCATAAGCAGAATTGCGTATCTCCACCATTGGCACGGGAAACGATATAGCCTCCTTTGCATTGCAGGCTGTTTGGGTTTTCGGGGGATGGTTCCATAATCCGGAAAGGTATCAAGGCTTCGGCTTTGATGGGGTCGTAGCAGTGCATCTTTTCTTTGGCGATGTCTACCACGACGGGCGAGAAGGTGTCGTCGCCGTTGTTGGCCGAGAGCAGCATGTGGACGTCGGCTATCACGCCCGGATAGCGTGAGAGGGATTCGGGCTTCAGTCCATCCGGTAATGGTATTTCGGGAGTATGTATCGGTGGCATATTCAACCGGGTATATACCGGATAAGAGATGCTACAGTAGGTGAGGAGCTTATCTCCGGCCATTTCCAGGGAAACAGTGTTGTTGAAGTCCGAGCAGATGGTAATTGCGTTACGTTCTACCGGGTTACACCAATAGTGCATGCAGAGGTCGTATCCGTCGATGAAACTACTGCCGTCTTTCTCCCGTATCCCGCAGAGGATGTTGGTGCCGGGGATGTTGGCGGCAAGGTGGAAATCTTCGTCGTCATGGAACTGGATTACTTCCGATATTTCTTGTGTTACCAGGTCGATACGGGTGATGCCGCGGGGAACGGTCGGTGTGTAAATGGCGTGGGAGTTGGTGATACCGTAGAGATATGGTTCTTCGGGGGATTGTCCGTCGGCTACCGAAATCTGGCCGAGAGGCTGAAGCTGTCCTGCCCGTTCCAGGAACATTTCTACCCGTGAGGCGGGCCAGTGTCCGGGGGCAAGGAAAGTAATGCTGTTGGTGGTTTGCTCCGTGGTAACGGCGCGTGTGTAGCGTGAATACCCTTCGGGAAAGAGAGGATTGTCGGCTATCGGCCAGTAGATGTCCAATATGATTTGGTCGCCGCTCTGCAAGCCGTCGGCTTTGACGGTCACGGCATCACCGGGATTGAAGGTCTTTCCGGCATCGGATATGGTGATATTGGTCACAAAAGCGGGTTGTTTCTCTTTGTCGTCATCACTGCAAGCGGCAAGTAGCAGGCTGATTAGTAGCAGGAAGTGTATCTTCTTCATCATAGTTATGTATTGACAAATGCAAATATAGGGCTTTTTCTTGTATTCCTGCGGATAGGCTTTGTTTTTGTCGTATGAGATGGAAAAATCCTCCTACGAAACATGGTCTTTTGCTTCGTGGGAGGAAAGTGGTTGTTCGGCAGGGCTTCGGGGGAATGCGCCTGCTTGCGTGCCGGCTTGGATTATTTGCTGCGCGTCACCGTGTGCAATACATTCCCTTTCTTGTCAATCATGCGCAGTTCCAGTGTCTTTTTGCTGGCCGATACAATGGAGAAACCCGGTTCGGGGCTGCAGAATACGGTCCCTTCGATGGGCTTCACCTTGCGGGCGAGCGAACCGGCAGAATTGGTGATATAGTCGATGTCGCTGCCTGCCACGCGTACGTGCTGGAAGTTGTGGATGTGCCCGCAGATGTACATATCCACCTTGTGCTTGCGCAGGATGGGATCGAGACGTGCCTGCATATCCGCGCGTTCGCTCTCGTCCTTCGGGGTTTCGGCATAGATGGGATGGTGTCCGGCAACGATAACCCAGTCCTCTTTGGCGGCAGTCAGTACGGAATCTATCCAGGAAAGTTGTTGCTGGTAATCCTGCTTGCAGGCATCGGGATAGGTCTCGCTTTCGTTGCGGTATTTGTCAATCATCGGGGCGGTGTCTACCCAAAGGATGCGGATGGTAGCGCCGTTGTCCTCGAACGTCTTGGTATAATAACGGGCGGGCATGGTCCAGCGGCGGCTGATATTACTGTAGTCGAGCACAGCCTGCGTATTACCGCGGTATTCGTGGTTGCCCAGCAGGGGAAACCAGTCTATCATCAGCTCCGGGTGGCTGTAAATAAGTTCGTAGTTGGTCATCCAAAGCGGATCGTTCACGCTACGTACGCCTTCAAAGTGGTGTACATCGCCGGTGGCAAGAACGAATTCGGGGCCTACTTCTTCTGCCATTTGTCCCATCAGTTCGGCGATGGGCTTTTGGTCGTAGTAGCCGTTACGGCCGAGGTCGTTGGCTACGTAGAAGTTGAACTTCTTGTCGAAGATGGAGTAATCGGTGATTTGGGCAATGGCTGCGTTGCCGAGTAGGGCAATAAACAGTAAAAGGAATATTTTCTTCATTGTCATTATTAAATTGTTGAGTAGTTAATGTTGATAACTTGTTGAGATAGAATTCGCTGTTTAAAAATTAATCTTCACTCCCGCATTCACTTTCACGCCGTAGTATTCTGCCTGCATGGTACGGTCTTTTGTGCCCTGGTAGTAGCGTAGCGGCTGGTTCAGCAGGTTGTTGGCTTCGGCGTAGAAGGTAGTCTTGAACTTCTTTCCGAAGGTATAGCTGGCGTTTACGTCCATATAGTTCACCTTGTCGTAGTAGCGGTCGTAGAAGGTGCTTTCTCCCATTTCGTCGATGAAATCGGAAGCGAAGTTATAGCTCAGGCGCAGATTCAGACCGCCTTTCTCAAAGTATAGGGAAGCATTTGCGGTATGCTCCGGAGAGCCTGGCATGCTCAAGTCTTTCTCATTCTCGCGACCTTCGAAGTTGAAGTCTTCCACACGGGAGTGGGTGTAGGTGTACGTTCCGTAGAAACCTACACATTTCAGAGCGGGAGCAATGAAGCTGAAGTCGCGCTGGTAGGATAACTCTACCCCTACCAGGTTGGCGTTGCCCGCATTCTTGGGTTGGGTGAAGCGGGTGTAGGTGTTACCCTGGTATTCGTAGTTGGTGCTCACCTGGTCTACGATGAAGTCGTCTATCTTCTTGTAGAAGATGCCGGCGCTTATCAGACCGATGCTGCGGAAGTAGTAGTCGGCACTCAAGTCGAAGTTGTAGGAGACGGTAGGTTTCAGCTCCGGGTTTCCGATGGTGATTTCGTTGTCGGAACGCTTGATGTTCACACTGGGCACGAGGGCCGAGTATTTGGGGCGTGACAAGGTTTGGGTAAACGAACCGCGCACTTTGAAGTCATCGTTTACATTCCACTTTACGAGCAGCGACGGCAGGAAGTTGATGTAGCTGTTGCGCTGACGGTCGGTCTTGCTGGTGAGGTCTTCGTCGGCATCGTAGGTGCGTCCCGTATAGGCAAGGTTGGTGTTCTCTATGCGAAGTCCGGTCATCAGTTCCACGTCTTTTGTCAGTTTTTGGTCGAAGCGGAGGTAGCCGGAAGTCACGGTTTCGCGGGCGTTGAAGTTTCCGGCAAGTTCTTCCTGTACCTGCTCTTTCTCAAAGAGGGAAGCGTTGTTCAAGTCTAAAGAGCCGGTGTATTCCTTGCTGGCGTAGATGCCTGCCTGGTATTTGTTGTTGGGCATGAAGTTCTTGTTGGTCTGGTCCACTGTATTTGCTAGGCTGTTCGTCATGAAGGCATCCTCGTCCAGAGGAGAGTATTCGTAGAAGTCCACTTCTTTATCCTTGGTCTTGCGCACTACCTTTGCGCCGAACTTCAGCTTGTTGCCGTTCTTGAAGGGAAGTTTGAAGTTGGCGGAGAACTTCAGGTCCTGCTCCTTGATGTCTTCCTGCTGTTCCGTCAGCTCTTTCAGGCTGAATTCATCGTTCAATGTCATGGTAGAGCCTGTTTTGGGGCTGGCAAAGGGTTGGCGTTCGTCGCTCAGGTCCATGTCGAACTTCTGTTTCTTCAGTTGGAAGTCGATGTAGCGTTCGTTGGGACGTTCTTCGCTGGCTTTGGCATAGCTGGCGTGCCAGTCCATGGAGAGGGCGCCGAAGAGGTGTTCGCCGCCGAGGGCAAAGTCCATGGTGCGCTGGCGTTCCAGGCGGGCGTTACGGTTGTCCGGCGTACCGGCTTTGGTCTGTATGCGTACGGTGGCGTTGCCGTCGGGGTCAAGGTCTTTCAGCGTGGTACGGTAGCGGTTCTCCCAGTCGTTGCGGTTGTTGAAGATGCCTTTGAAGGTGAGTTTGTGGTTGGCATTGATGTCCCAGTCCAGTGCGGCGGAGTAGCTTTGGCGTTCGCGGGTGACGTAGTATTGGCGGATTTGGTAGTCGTTGACGTACGTCTTGCCGTTGTCATCCTGCTCCCATACAAATTCGGTGTCGTAGGAACCAGAAGGTGAGTTCTGATAGGAGGCCGATACAATCAAGCCGAGTTTGTCGTTGAAGAAGCGGTCGCCGTAGGTGAAGCCAAGGTTCAGTTGCGCCTTTTCGCTCACCCAGTTGTAGCCGGTTCCGGCGGTGGCGGCAATGGTACGCTTGTAGGGGGAGTTCTTGGTGACGAGGTTGATGCTGCCGCCGATGGCGTCGCCGTCCATATCGGCGGTTACTACCTTGTTCACTTCGATGGTCTGAATCATGTCTGCCGGAATGAGGTCGAGCTGTACGTTGCGCGTATCGCCTTCGGCAGAGGGAACGCGGTTGCCGTTGATGGTGACGGAGCTGAGGTCAGCACTCGTGCCCCGCACTTGCCCGAAGCGTGCCTCGCCTTGGTCGTACTGCACGTTGATGCCGGAGATGCGTTTAAGGGCGTCACCGATGTTGGAGTCGGGGAACTTGCCTACCTGGTCGGCAGAGACTACATTCGTAATCCCCATGTTGTTTTTCTGTGAGTTGATGGCACGGCGCTGTCCCTGGAAGGCGCCGCCTACCACCACTTCCTGCAACTCCACGCCTTCGTTCAGTACGACGTCTTTTTCCAGTGTACGGCCTGCGGGGATGGTGATTTTCAGTTCTACGGGAGAGTAGCCCACGTAGCTCACCTTTACTGTATAGGTTCCCGGGTCAAGGTTAGAGAAAGTGTAGAAGCCGTTGACGTCGCTCGTCACGCCAGTGTGTAGTTTCTCGATGTAGATGGATGCGCCCGGGAGAGTTTGTTTAGTGGCGTCGATGATGCGTCCACGTACAGTTCCTTGTTTCGTGACATTTGCTTTTTCGTCGGCAATGGCCGTATTGACGGTGGCGGTGAATAGGAGTAAGAATAAGAATGCTCTCAAAATCTGTTTCATACTTGTTATTATCTGTTAATAATCTGCCGCAAAAGTAGAGGGTTGCCGTTACGTGGAGGTTGCGGAGCGTTGAAGAACAGATAACGATTCAGTTACAATGAGGTTACATAAATTCTTGAAGGTAGTACCCTTTCGGCGGTATCTCCCTTTGCCGTCATCTGGCAGACTGATGCTAAAGATGCACGAGATGTGCATCTCGGACTGTATGAGATGTACATATCGAGCAACATGAGATGTACATCTCGTGCAGGGGAAGGTATAGGGGTTGGTGTCTTATCCCGTAGCCTGGCAGCGGATAAGTACCTTCTTCTCGTCTGCCAGAGTAGTGGCAAAGAGATAAGTGCCTCCCCCTTCGGCCAATTTCAGTCGTTTGCGCAGTTCGGCCACGGTGGCGGGGAAGTTGCGCACGGTGAGGTTCGCCTTTTTCTCGGCAGCCAGCATCTCTTTCACTTCTTTCTTGCCGAAGCCGCAGGAGGAGGTAATCCGGAACTTGCGGCCGGGGAAGTCCGGCAGGAAGTGGTCCGAGGTGTAGAGGTGGCTGTTGGGATGCAGTTTTTCCACCTTATACAATGAGGAGAGGCTGCGGAATGCACTGGCTTTCAGCACGGAGGCATTCGGTTCGTAGAGGTATGATTTCAGTTGAGGGGTGTAGGGGCATGCACGCTCCTTCTCCTGCCGGCGGGTGAAGACGAGGGCTTGGGGAGCCGGTACACCGGTGAAGTTGACGCAATGGATGGGGATGTCGTCTGCCGGCACTCCTTCGCCTTGTCCCAGCAAGAGCAGCAGTTCCTTGCATTCGTTGCCCACGGAGACGATGTGTGCCTGGTGGACATGCTTCAAATCGTTCAGGGCAAGGGTGAGGTCGAGCATGGGGGAGAGTTTTACCAGTACGTGTCTTGCCTTGCGCAGCAGCAGTTCTTCGAGGGCGGCTATATCGGGTTCGCAGTCGCCGATGGCTACGGTCTTTCCACCGTGTCCGTCGCGGCGGGCAGGGTCTATGAATATACAGTCCACGGGCTCCATCTCTTGCAGATGGCAGACGCTGTCTGCGTGGCAGACGGAGATGTGGTTCAGGCCGAGGACAGGGAAGTTGTGCGCGGCTATCTGGCAGAGGGTTTCCTGGCGCTCGACGTAAGTGGCATGCCCGAAGCGGGAGGAGAGATAGGCGCAGTCGATGCCGAAACCTCCGGTGAGGTCGGTAAAGGTGCCGGCTGATGCGGGGGTACTGTTCTGCGCGGGATGTTCTTGTTCTGTATGTAGCAGGTTAGTTATAATCTCCGCTTTATACTGTGCCGTTGCTTGGGAGGAGCATTGTTCCAGAGAAAGGTGGGCGGGGTAGAGTATATGCTCGTTCTCGGCCCATGCGGGTATCTTCTCTTTGGCAATCTGCCAGCCGGAAATCTGTGTGATGGCGGCGGGCATGTCTACCGAAGGGTAGCGGCGTGCCTGCAAGGCAAGGCTGCGCACGTCGTCGCGGCGATGCTCGCGGATGAAGCGGAGGGTGTCTTGGGATAAAGGCATGGCTTGGCTTATTTATTCTGATGCAAAGTTATCTCAAAAAGGACAAAGTGGGGCATAAATTCGCAGCTTTCTGTCTGATTATTTTTCAGACACAGATGACGCTGATAATACAGATTAAGAATATAAAAATCCGCGTCATCTGCGTCATCCGCGTCAAAGCGATAGCAAATTTAAGTTTCCGGACAAGCTGGGGGTGAGAGTTAAGGGATGACCCGGTATCGCTCCTTTGCCGTCTGCCTGCTGACGCGGTTGAAGTGCCACCATTCGCTGGGTAGCGGGTGGAATCCGGCTTCTTTCATTACCTGCCGGAGCAGCAGCCGGTTTTCACGTTCTTGTTCCGTCAGCTTGCCTTGTGCCACGAGCACGGCTTCTTCTGTGATGTGGGCTTCCCTGCCCAGATGGTCTACCGGGGTGCCCATGGGCAGAGGAGTTCCTTTATCGTCGAGTATGCTGATGTCCACCGCCAATCCGTAGTTGTGCAGGCCGCCGCCGCGTGAGGGGTTGGAGACATAGATGTATTTGGAGGTTCCTTTCACTACGTCCCACATCTTCTGCTGTACGGACAAGGGGCGCGCTGCGTCGTAGACGATGAGGCTGTAGCCGGGGTACTGTTCTTTCAGTAGGCGTTGTGCCCGCTTCAGGCTTTTCATGGCATCGGGGTGCAGGTAGGCTTCTTTCAGGTCTTCGTATAATAGGGTTCCGGTGAAGTTGTCGGCACGGGTGTACATCAAGTCGATGGCGATGCTGCTGTCCGCTTCGGCGATGTTGACGAAACCGAGGGAGTCCAGGTAGCGGGCTGTCCGGCTTTTAACCGGAGCCGGAGGGACGGGTGCCGCTATGGTGTCGGCGTACGGGATGGTGGTCTCCGTATCTGGGTCTTGTGCCTGCTTTGGCGCTTGTTTTCTGCTACAACCGCATAGTGAGCAGCCAAGCAGCAGATATAACAAGTAAAAGAAATATCGTTCCATCTTACAAGGCATTCTTGGCGGTAAGGATTGATTTCATCAAGGCTATGTCCGAACTGACTTCTCCCTGCATCAAGTATTTGTTTTTCCGTTGGCAGGTGGCTTCGTAAATCTCCTTTGCTTTTGCTGTGTCCTTGTCCCGGTAGAGTGCCAGGGCGCAGAGCAGCCGCTGTTTGGAAGACGTCACATCCTTATATTGCCGGATGTAGGTATCCAGCTCATCGGTATATAATTCTTCTGCCCGTGCGGTCCTCTTTGTCACCAATGCGGTGAAGAGCAGCTCGCAAGCGTTTTCCTTTATCAAAAGTCCGATGACTTCGTGCCGGTGGCTCATTATTTTCTCAAATGCATTGTAGGCGGCTTCCCATTCTTCGCAGTCGAGCAGGCGCGAGGCGCTCATCAAGGCTATGGTGACCTGCAGGGCATCTTTGTAGTTGATGTCTTCCGTTTGGCTGAACCATTCGGCAGGCATGTCCTTAGGACGCATGCCCTCTTGCACCAGTGCGTTGATGCGCAGCTGGGTGACCAGTGCCTGCTTGCTCTTGCTGTCCTTGAGAAGCAGGCGCATGTTGTCGGCATCATTGCCGATGCCGCCCATCTTCATGGGGATGCCGTTCATCCCTGCAAGGAGAATGCCAATCAAAGAGAGCATCAGAAGGAAGAATTTCAGCAGGTAAGGCAGCCCGTCTACGGTCAGCAGGGGGAGGAAGGCAAGGATGGCGGTCAGCAGGTTGGCAAGCACTCCACCCAGGTTGTACAAGGTGGTTGGGATATCTTCAAGAGGCCTTTCGGGTGGGGTAAGCAGGCATTGGCCTCCCGTTCCGGCAAGGCTGAAACGCTTGATGCATAATTTCCCGTCTTTCCGTATGAAGGTAAGGTTGAAGATGCGGAAGGAGACGAAGCGGTAGCCGGTTGCCAGTCCGCAGACAAGATGCCCGCCTTCGTGCAGAAGCACTTGCAGGAAGATGGAGAACAGCAGAATCAGTATGGCTAACAAGGAAACTCCTACTGTCTCCAGCATGCCGGTTTCGGCAAACTTGCTGTGTAAACCGTCGAACGAGTCTCCCAAAACCAGGACTCTTACACCTATTATTCCTACAAAGCCGATGCATGCCCCGACCATGAATCCTCCGGCCAATTTAAATACTTTCTTCATCCTGATATCTTGATAAATGTGTTTGCCGGCAAAGGTAAAGGATTTTATCTGAAATGCAACAGCTTGCCCCATGTATCATAAAAAGAAAGAGATTGTGATTGCCACAACCTCTTTCCGTCACCTAAACCCACTACGCAGGCTACAGATAGGGAATTATAGTAATATAGATACCCGTAATGATGGCCGAAGTGATTACTCCTGAAATATTAGCCCCCAAGGCATCTCCCAAGATGAAGGAATTGGGGTTGTCCTTGCTTACTATCTTCTGGGCAACCTTCGCCGTAGTAGGCACGCAGCTCACGGCTGCAATTCCGATGACCGGATTGTAATTGCCCCGCTTGATGAAGTACATGATGTATCCTCCAATGATTCCGCCGATACCGGAGAGCAACAGTGCGCCCATGCCCAATACCAACAATTTAAGAATTTTAGGGTCGAGCAGCAGATGTGCGTCGCAAAGTACGCCCAACAACAGGCCGAGCATGAAAGTAGAACCATACAACAGCGGACCGCTTACAAAATCGTAGATATGCTTCATCCCCGATTCGCGTACTGCCACTCCGAGGAACAAGGAGAAGAACAGCGGTGAGGCAACCGGGAACAGAAAACACAGTACAGCACACAATATAGCCGAGAAAGCCAGTTTTACTTTGGCATCATAGTTTTTGGGCGGCTTCTTGCTCGTCATCTTGATGGCGCGCAGGCGTTTCGGCACCAGCAGCTTCACCAGATAGGGGTAACCGCCATATGTCAGTCCCAGATAGAGATAGGCCACTACTGTGATGGGTACAAACAGATGTTTGGCCAGGGCCAAGGAAGTGAAAAGCACCATCGGTCCGTCCGCACCTCCTACCATGGCTACGGAAGCGCTTTCTTTCAAGGACAGTCCCAATGCAGATGCGATGGGTACAGTCAGGAAAGTTCCCAATTCGGCACATAGGGCAAGGAATATGCTGGCAAACGGTTTCTGTAGCAGGAAGCCCACATCGAGCAGGGTACCGATACCCATAAATACGAAGCATGCAATCAATCCGTTGCTGAAGGTCAGGGTGTAGACCGGTTGCAGGAAGTCTATCTGCATGGTGTTCATCAAGTCGTCCGTATCCGAAAGCATCGGGTCCAGAAAGAGATTCCCCAATGTACCGTCGGGCATGAAAAGGGTGCCGCAATTAATGGCGACCATACCCAGTCCCATGGGAATCATGACCATAGGCTCCAGTACGCCTTTCCATCCCAGGTATATGAGCAGCAGGCCCAGGGCTATTAAAAATACACGGGCAGAGGAGAGCAGCCAGCCGCTTTCCATCATTGTTCCGAATCCTTGGAACAAGGTTGCAAAATCTATATTCTCCATGATTAGTCTTTGTTTTTGGTGTCGTTGTTCTTTTTAGTCTTGTTCTTGTTGTCACGGTGGCTGATGGCATCTTCCAGATACATCATATGGGTATCTTCTGGGTAGAAGTAGTCTACCAGGTTTCTTTTGGAGACACCGTGGCTTACTCCGTGGTAATAGCCCCGAGGCTTTTCGTTTTCACGGTCCACACCCCGGCTGTAGTCTTCGCGCGTGTCGTTGCCGAAGATGTTTCCGTGCATGGAGGGGGTGTGTAGCATCAGTTCCATCTTCTGGCGGAACTTCTTTATACGGCGCAGGCGGAGTAACTCCTGCTGGTGGGAACTGTAGAAATCGAGTGAATCGGCTGCGCTGGCTATCAGTTTGATGATGAATGCCACAAAGAAACCGATTGCAAAAGTGAGCCCCATCATCTCAAGGGTGGGGAGGAATAAATCGGACATAGTTATGATATTAATGTGATGAAATGGATAATAAAAAAGCGAAAGATGTACATGCAGTACACCTCCGGTAATGGTTTGCAATAAGTCCGATAAAGTCTAAATCAGGATATGCAGCAGTGCATAGATGTAGTATCCGCAGGAATAGCGGAGGGCACTGGGATTGAATGAAAGGTTGGCGCTCTCTCCGGCAGACAGATGGCTGGAAAGCAGATGCTCCAGTTGCCCGGCTGGTTTCAGAATTCTCATCTTCAGGAATTTCGGAGAGGCGTGGTTATGTGTGTATAGGCTGTTCGGACACAACGCTTCGTTGGTCCAGCAGTCGGTATTTTCGTCATTGAATAGTGAACGGTGGGTGGCTGTGTACGATGCGCACTGTGTGTAGGCGGTAAAGGAGCATTCGGAGGCCGGACTTCCGACAACTATTCCCGCCGGACTCATGGTAGTATTCCGTGAGTCCGGCTGTTCCTCCTGGGAGATGGCAGTCAAACCCAGACAGAGGAAGGTAAACATAAGTATGTAATACAGATGTTTCATCATAGTAAGGTAAAGGAACAAATAACTTTGGACAAAGTTATATATTCCGCTGTATTTTAAGATTAATTGTCTTTTTCCTCTGCAGGAAGTATTCTGAAGGACTGGTTGCGGCATTTATATGCCCAACCGTTCCTTCAGTAACCGGTATCTGGAGAGGCTTACCCGTAGCTTGACGCCACTTTTTAACGTCACTTGGTAGGTCTCTTTTCCATACTGTTCTACTCGTGATATCTGGGTTACGTTGACAATGCTCGAGCGGTGGATGCGGACAAAGTTATCTGCTGGCAAATGTGTCTCGAAGTTTTTCATGGTCTGTTCCTTGATGTACTCTCCGTCTGATGTCACCAGGGTTGCGTAGTCCCCACAAGCCTGGATGTATAATAGGTCTTCCACTTTGATGATGTGAATCCGGGAGCCGTCTTTTACCGTGATCCGGTCAATACTTTCTTCTTGTGGCAGGGGAGCGGCCTTTTCTGCCTCGGGGCGGTGAAATTTTCTGTTTGTAATGAAGTGCCTGCCACAATCTGCAGATGATACCACAAAAGGATAGCTGTCCAGGCAGGAATACCGAACAAGAGGCAGAAAGGAATGGTGGGGGCAAAGGGGATGTATGCTATTCCGGCTATTCTTACCATTATGTCGCATATCATGAAGCTGCCGGACAGCCAGAAGAGAACGCCGGCTATGGCTACGATGACATTCGTTCTATACATGGAGACGGTGCCTACAATAAACCATGCAAGGTAGGCAAGTGCCGGTACCCAGCGGTAAAGATAATCTGTTATCGGGTGTGCTTCCATCGCTTAATCTTTTATTTCAAGGCCTCCGAAGGATATGTTTCCGCGTATCATAAGTACGCACCATTCTTGTTTGGCAGGTGTGCCTTGCCAGCGTTTGTCTTCACATCCACCGCAAAAGCAGCTGCATTCTATGCGTACTTGCCAGTCGGCGGGTATGTACAGTTCCACTCTTCCCCAACTGCAGTCCAGGTCTATGTAGGTTTCTCCGGGTGCTATGTTCGTGTGGCGCAGGTCGATGGTAGTACCGCCGAAATAGGTGCGTATGTTCGCTCCCTTGAAAAGCTCGTCGAGTACGACGTGGCGTACGGCACTCAGGGAGTTGTTGGAGTAGAGGAATCCGTCGTCAGACTGGCATTGTTGTTCCTCTTGCTCTCCCATTCTCTTGTTCATCATCCGTTGTACCATCTTGGCACGGCGATGCACTGTCCTTTGGTGTGTCCAGTTTCTCCTATGGTGATGTCTGAGAAAGAAGATGCCGATGAGGATAAGGGCCAAGGGCCACAGCATGGCTTGGAAATTGCCGGGGAATAGCATGAGTTTGCTTCCCAAGAGGTAGAGTCCCGCCAGCAATAGGACACCTCCTGACAGATAGTGCTTGCGTATCATGGTATAGATACCTGCTATTATAAATAAGGAGTGCCAGGCAACCAGCATATTGAACCATGCTTCGGTGATGATACCCATATTGCGTGCGAATAGCAATAAGCCTGAAAGGATAAAGAGCGAGGCGGTCAGCACTTTGCCGGAGCCTGCATAGGATGGGAATCGGTGAATCCGGAGTTATCTGTTCCTCCACCAATACCAGATGAAGCGTAGCCCGGTGCCGAGAAGCGCGAGAGAAAGTCCGGTATAGAACACTGCGATGAAGGAGTCGGGCAGAAGGTGGCAGGTACGTATTACAATTCCCATTGCAATCATGCCTATCATGACAATCCATCCTTTTACGTCGAAAAAGGAAAAGGGGCAGTGCTTCCCTTTCTTCTGTGAGATACGGAGAGTATGTTTCTTGTACAGCCTATGGAAAATAATGCCGAAGAACAGAAGGAATACCAGGCTGGCTTCGCAGACTTTGAATAGCCAATAATGTCCGTCATCTATCCAGCAGGTCAGGCCTATACGCAGAATATTGACTCCTGCCAATGACCATATGGTTCCGGCAGTTATGAGCAGTGTATTTGGAGATACTCCGTATTTCATGATGAAGGTTGTTTTATTACACAAATACCGGGCTTGTATAGCGGAGTCCAAAAATTAAAAGAGGCTCTATTCTATTAAGAATGAGCCTCTTGTTTGTGGACCAGCCTGGGCTTGAACCAGGGACCTCCAGATTATGAGACTTTATATTTAGACTTTATAAAAGGCTATTTATCAACAAGTTTATAATCTCTTTGTAAGCTTGTTAGTCAACAATTAGTCAACATCAAATTTACGATACAAATATACAAATTCTTGTTTATTTTAAGATGTTTCATTCCATTTGATTTAAGGATTTGTTCAACATTTCTGTAATAGGGGGTATCCTCTCTAAAAGGTCGTATTAGTCCATACATGGAGTTAAATGGGTCTCTCCATTAACCTCTTTATCTTTTATAATGGCTAAGTAGTGTATAGTTGAAATACAGCCATCTCTCCATTCCAGTATTTAATAATGAGATATTAACATTAGTTTCCCCTCTGTAATATGGTTAACTTCGTATCAGATTAATTCAATTATCAATTATCAAATTAATACAATTATGAGACTTACCAAGAAGAACTCTCCTAAAAGTTACACTATCTACTACCTACCACAAGAGATTAAAGAAACTATGGTTACAGAGGTCAGTTACCTGCCTATTACCAGAGAGAGACTGGAACAGTTCTTTAAAGATGCGGCAAGTAAACGAAAGCCTAAATTAGTCAAGAAGCGGAAACAGTCAAGGCAGCAAGGGAGTTAATTCCATGCTGCCTTTATACTTCAATACTTATTTCCTTTTATAAGTCATTTTAGCATATTCTACCCCTCCATCATCCTCTTTCTCCATATATTCAAGAACTAACTTGCTGTTGGATATTTCAAGAACATTCAAATCAAGAGCATAAGTGGCATCAATAGGTCTAAGTGTCAGCAGCTTATTACTCAATGCCCATTTCCCTTCATCTAATTCCGAATTATCCAAATCATATTCAGTATATGTACCGTCAGCTCTGAATGTAAGATTACCAAAATATTCGCATTCATCTTTAGGTGCATGACTCCATTCTCTGTTTTCTTCAGGATATTCTGGCTCTATTTCATACCCTTCTTCGTAAGTTAGTACCCATTGACCTACAATGTTCTCTGTAGTAGGTGTACTTTCTTCTTCGTCATCATCACTACATGCTGCGAAGTTAACACTCATAATTACGGCTACGATAGCCATTCCAATAAATCTTAATGTTCTCATTTTAATTAATAAATTAAGTTAGTAATATAGTTTATAAATATTTATCCACTCCATTTGTACAGCGTACCGTCTTCCGTTCATCCAGCATTCTCATGTACTGCAAGTTCTTTGTCTTATTGTACATGAACTTATCCTCATGCCAAAGGTGGTAAACAATACCTGCGAACTTCAAATACCGTTTCCGGCAACCACTGTTCAGCAGACGCTTGCCCAAATCAATATCCTCACTTCCCCAACCCTCATAGAATTCATCATAACCGTTTACCTTGATAAAATCCTCACGGAAGAAGGACATGTTACAGCCCAATGCAGCCGAACGCTTTCTACGGTATCTCGGAGCCAAGAAGCGAGCCAGCCATATACAATGGATTGCATTCTCCGGCTTGCTTTCAATTCCTTTCGTCCAGACATGAATCGGGCGTACCATACCGGACTTACATATTTCCTCTGTCAGCTCTTTGCCCAAGTTTACCCTTCCACCTTTCACGTAAATGCCACGGCCAGCTTCACGGAGATGGTCGGCTATCAGCTTTGGATGCAGGAACACATCACCGTCTATCTCTATGATATAGTTTCCCGTACTACGGGCTACACACTTGTTGCGCATCATAGCCAATCGGAAACCTTTATCCTCATGCCACACATGTATGATTGGAAACGGTGCCTGCTCTTGCAGCCTTGCTATCAACGAGGCGGTCTCTTCCGTAGAGCCATCGTCTCCTATAATGACCTCATCGGGCAGGACTGTCTGCTTGAACAAGCTGAGTAAACATACTTGCAGAGCATCGCAACGGTTGTAAGTAGAGACTATTACGGAAATCTTCCCCAAGTCCTTTCTATTCATTACTACCAGATTTAAATAAGTTAATCAGATTAATTATTACCACTCTATACACTCTTGCCTTCTTTTATATGGATATATGGATGAAATGGCTTGAATAAGTGCACAGAGTACACAGCATAAAGCTGCACGCAATTTGATTGATTGCCACGTTAGAAATAGAACTGTCTGTTTTGTGAATATCTGTATCGTAGCCAGTGTTCCCTTACTGACCGTTATACAATAAAGAAGCGTGGGAACATTGAATATTACCAAGTTGAGGCTCTGGACTGCCTTGCACAAATAATAAACAATGCCCACGCCAGATATGTATATAGTTCACCCTACAGAGGTGAATATATAACACTGACGTGAGCGTCCTTGCCTATTATCCTTGTGCATGAAATTGTCCAGATTTCAACTTAGGATAATATCTTAAACGCTCTTCGTTAACTAATATGTCCTTCCAACTTCCCAACGCATTAGGCTGTTAGAATTGCTGCAAAGTTACGAATTTACGTTTGATTGGCAAGAACTTATTGTTTATTAAATGCAGAAAGGCATTCCTACTCCATAAATCAAGGTTAGGAGCAAATTTGTAAAAGGTCTATATAAGTAGAAATTTACTCCCAACTTGAATTATTGGCTTAAAAGGCTGTTCCACTCCATTCTTAATAATTGGTGAGCGCAACCGCCAGTAATCAAAAACTAAGGCAGTCATAGGTATTAAGTAGTTCTTCCTGCCTTAATCCCAAGTATCTCTTGGTAATTGATACACTGGAATGATTGAATAGCTCCATGAGTTTGACAAGTGCAAGCTCCGAACTTTCGCTGTTCATGTTATAGACCTGCCTGCCGAAAGTCTTTCTAAGGCTGTGGCATGAGAAGTTGCCTATATGCAACCTATACTTCCTTTTAACCTCTTTGAGGATTACATTTATCCTCTGTATGGAATAGACCGTACCTTTCCGGCTTACCAATATAGGCGCGTCTATGCCTATAGGACTGATATGCTTGTAGCAGTCACAGATATGCTTCTGTAGCTGCATGTTAATTCTCACAGTCCTTTGCTTTCCCGTCTTGATTTCGATAACGGTAAATTCCTCCGCATTTAATATCTGCTTCCAGCGTAAAGCCAGAATGTCAGATATTCTTAAGCCAGTAAAACAGCCCAGAGCAACAAGAAGCGAGATTTTATAATTCCCGTCTTTGGCTAACTTCCTTATCAAGTTCATTGCCTCGCTCCATTGCAGATAATCTGCGGTTGTACTTGAATATTTAAGTGACATAACGTTCAGTCTTATAATGAAATGAATAAAAGTGAATATCATTTTTAAGTTGAAATATCCAACTTATTGATAATCAAAGAAACATTCACTAATAACAGAAGTGAATATAATAAATAAAGGACACCAAGTTAATGATGTCCTTTGTTACGTTCAAGCCTATATGAACGGCAAATAGGCTTCATCCAATGCACCGCTCTCAATAATCTTTTTGCAAAGTTCATGTGAGGCTTGATTTCTAAGGTCTGTACCATAGCTTTCATCACCAACCATTTGAATGATTGCCACAATGGTTCTCATAAGCTCCTGCTGTAGTGTACGGTGATAATACCTCGTACTCTCTGCAAACCTTTTAGGATTCCAACTATAATCGTTCAAGGCTCTTTCAAGTTCTTGCGCTGCCTTGTATTCGCGACTGTCTTCTATTACCATATCTTTTAATATTTAAGAGGTTTATAAATAAAAAGAGCACCTATACCTTATTATATAGATGCCCTCCATACCAAGCTATCCTTTAACAATGGCATAGCCCAGCAGCAGGATATATCCCACCGCTATAAATGGAAACAATGCCATTGCAATGAAGAATACCAAAGTCGCCAGTAACACATAGAATAAATTCCGTAGCATAATCTCCAGTTTTGAGAAACCAGTAATAGAGTATAATTCCAGATACAGCTAAGAAAGAAACCAACTGTATCTTTCATCACCATGCAGAGCGGATGCAATACCCGTTGCCAGTTCTGTAGCGTTGTAGGCTCTATCCAGAAAGCTGTCTATGTAGCAGCTCTTGTTGCTGCCAGTAAGCAGGTTGTAGAACTTCCACATGGATAGGTCACTGCCAAGACTGCCAAAGTTATCATCATTGATATATGCTTTGGCTACACTGTTTATCTGTGTGTCAGTAAGCAGCATTCTGGGGATAGCTTTCTGATAGCCTTGCGGTAACAGTGGGTAAAGCCTCATTCTCCCAAGTAACTGGCAGAATTGATGTTCTGTCATACTGGTATTGCCAAGTGTCTGCATCAGATGTATGTGCTTGGCAGGGTCGTACTTGTTGAACATTTCCAATACAGCACGATACAGCTCACTTGTATTAGTGACCTCCAGACAGCTAATATAACCGTCCGTAGATACGCACAAGTTGGTGCATACCTGGCATGTAAACCCTATGAACACCTTAAAACGCTCTGCACCCTTTTTACTGTACAGATTGGTATGGTTATAAGCCCTAACTCCACCTACAGTAAGGGTCAGCCTATTACCGTTCACCGTCTCGTAGATGGTAGGTATTTCAATCACGAAAGCGCAACGCTCGTAATAAATGGTCTTGTCACTCTCCAATAACTGATTGGCAGGCTTATGTATTGCTTCTGGAATACGACCCTTGATAACGTGTGACACCCTTATATCCGGCTGCCCTATCCGTTCACCGTTAAAGAAAGTATGTGCTGCATCCTGCACCGTCTCAATGAACGAGACGTGCGACAGTGTAGCCTCGTTGTCTTTGGCGAATACTGGAATTATACAGTCGTCCCTCAAATGCTGTAAGGTCGCTTCAACTGTATTAGCCTCTATGAACAGAGGTCGTTTCCCCTTTGTATCGTCCGTTACAACCGTTGCATCCTCTGCAAATTCGCCTAAATTGCAGTTTCTTCTCTGTGCCATGACTGGCATAATCTGTAATGCTTCCATAATCTGTAAATTATTAAGTTGATAATTAGAAATTTCTCCATCTGAATGCCATATAAATGATAATGTACAGCACTATGGCAAACATTGCCTTTGGTGCTGCAATGAACGGTACAACGAGTATTGCACCAACCGTCAGAATTGCCTTTAAATCTTCCATAAGCGATAATTTATTGGTTAGTAATAAGTGAATTAAAGGGAATGGCGCGCTTTATAACGTAATGCCCCATAGACTTCCGCAATTGTGCTCTGTAATACACAGACATTACTGTAGTAGCCAGTAATACCGTAGCCAAAGCGTTTGCGGTCTGGAATGCGATTGCGTTAAACCGTTCATTTCCCATCTAAGAGAGGTGAGGGACATTAGGGGTAACATGACAATTAAGCGCATAATATACACCTCATGCCTGCTTTCTGGCTGATAATTGCACTTTATGCAGTCTTAATAACTGTATGGAAAGAGTTTCCGTATCTGGAAGGGAGGGGGTATTATTTAGAGACTGCCTAATTTGAGTTGGGGTATATAATGCAGCGTATTGGACTTTAGGATAGCAGGAATGCCCCTAAATGCAAATAACTCCATGCCCATGAAGGTTGGAGCTATTTATTACTACATCACAAGCATATGGAGGTAGTATATTCCGAGAGGCTGGTATTTCTGGGAGGGGGTCTATAAAGTAAGCTTCCTCCGAATTTCCCCAGACCTCGCTAATAAAGTTCGCTGATTATCTTTAAACCCTCCTTACCGTTGATGGTGGTTCGGGTATAGTTAAAGTAATCATTCAAAGTCTGTGCCGTTACTCTTTTAGGATGGTTTTCAGATAGGGAACCTTACCGTTCTTGTCTTTATTCAGTTTTATAGTATTAATCTTCATAATGGTATATCTTTAAAATGTTATTGATTGGGGGAAACAAGGAGAGAGCTTTACTGGTAACTCTCCCCTTGAGTGTACAGATTACAACAGATGCTTATCTGCCAAGTAGTCCATCAGTTCGTCGGTACGTTCAAGATTAAACTCTACCCGTCCTTTGGGGAAATGGAATATCGATTTGACCTTGCCATAGACTGCTCTAAACAAGGGAACGGTCTGTGGTTTGAACCCATTATCGACCATAAGCTTGAACAAGTCCATTGTGAAGTCCTTGCCTTCTCCATAAGGCTCTACATCATTGGGCTCTACTTTCACATCCTCCGTTTCATTGTTGGTCAAGTATTGCATTATCTTGAGTAAGATGTCTTGGTTGAGTCTCAGCTTGAATTTAGATACTACCCCGGTCTGAATACCAAATGAGGAGTAACCATCCTTGTCTGTGTAAACTTCTATAGTAAGCCGTTCACCTTTATCCATTCTTGAGAGTAATTCTTTGTACGCACTCTCATTGTCGTAGGATGCACTTTTAGGTGTGCCCAAACCTTGTAAACTAAATTTAGACATAATCTTAAAATTTAGAAATTAGACATTAGTTTATTTTGTGAATCGAGAGTGGTGCGCACCGTTTGTCTTTCGATTACGCTGCAAAGTTGGGGATATTAGGGGAGGGCATTAGGGAATAAAATAATCCACCTTTATACTCCCCTTAAGAGAATATAAAAGTGGATTGCTTAATTATCAGATAGTTATACTATCCGTATATGGGGTTTATTGTGTTTATCTTAGTATCCTTGTATTGCTTGATTATCTTCTTTATATTATCGTCATTGTCATTATATGCCTCATTTCTGGTCAGCTTGGTGAAATAGACCAGTTTGGATATGAACAGTAGTTTGCTCTTGGGAGTGTCACCGCTCTTGCCACGCTGGTTATCGAACTGGGGATAGGCTTCAAAGAAGTACAGTAGCATTTGGGTGAACAGCCATATCTGTACGGAGTCTGATGTATTGTAGCCGTTTGGCTCAAACCTTGCTTGATTGAACAAACCATGTTCTGAAACCTCTGCCAATACTTCCTCACAGAAAGCCGCCATGAATGATATGGTATTGGGGTTATCGATGATTAGTCGTTTGCCTTTCACTTGTAAACTTAATGTCATTGGGAGTTTATGGGAGAAACCTATTGCATCATTAAAATCAGCTTCATTCAGCTTTACCATTTCAATGAACTTTGTTATCTCTCCTTTGGACGTGTCATTGAATTTCCAAGTATTTAATGCCTTCCCACTAACGTAATCGCTTATAAACAGAAGTAGATACCAGAATTTATCGGAGTCAATGCCCAATGCCTTTATGATGGCTTGAATACTGTCTATATTGTCATTCCTCATATAGTTGTCATAATTGAAGAATACATTTAGCTTACCTGCATTGTACCGTTGCATGAATTGATAAGGGGATTGTGACGGTAAAAGAACAGAGCTTCCATCTTCTTGAATTTCCATGTCTGGGTGAAACTTATCGGCAATTACAGTTACATATTCCAGTAATTCCTCTTCTTGCCCTACATATTTATCTGTTGTGAAATTATCTATTGGCATGGTTAATTGTATTAGTGCCGTAAAGATAAATAATGCCACTCCATTATGCAACAGAGCGGCATTATAAATTACTACAGATTGTAACTACTGCTTTCCAAACACGTACTTCACGACTTTGGCATTAGCCTTGTTCTCATTTACGAAATCACGTTCAATATAGATGTCCGTTACTTTCATTGCATCGTCAATATGGTTAAGTGCTGCATGGACTATATATTTATCAATGCCAACTTTATTAAGTGCAATGGTAGCCCAACTATGCCTTGCTGCGTAGTATTCCAAATCGTCAATTTCTAATATTGTACCAATTTCTTTTAAGCCGTAGTTGATAGCCTTATTGAAACCCTTCTCGTCAGCATAATATTGATAGAAATTGAAGAGACGTTTACCAGTCTTGTCCTTGTACTTCTCAACAAGAGGCAGGACTAATCTGGGTATGTCAACCTTCATTTGAGCCTTATCCAATCTACGGTCTTTCGTCTTGGTACGATTATAGACGATTGTATTACCTTCCATTTCAGTGGCATTGTAAAGGTCTGCTGAATTGATTCCCATAAGACAGAATGATAGAATGAAACAATCCTTTGCCAAATTATAACGGCAGGTAGATTTGTAGCCTTTCTTCATATCTTTATAGGGTAGCTTCCATAGCTTCTTTATAATATCTGCGGATATGGCTCTCTTTCTTGTTGCTTCCTGCTTGGGTATTTCAAGTTCCATGAAGGGTGAGTTGGGGATTAGGATTAAATTCTTCTCCTTCTTATTGTATTTCTTCTTGGCTTCATTGAACAGCTTCTTAATGCTTATCAAATATAGAGAGAGTGAACGATTGGAAGGTATCCGTTTACCCTGCTGCATTAATCTTTTAGTCCGTATCTCGCGTTCTTTATTCAAGAATGCTTTAAAACTTTCTAAGAAGTCAAGGGTAATCAAATTAATATCCAATTCTTCCTTGCCAACAAACCGTACCAAAGCATTGATGGCAGTTGTATAATTGGGTGCTCCTTTTATGGTGGTAGAAGCTATCCACTCACGACTGAACTTTATAAAGTCAATGGTTTGTTGCTTCTCTTGTTCTCCGTTTAAGAATTCAATTATCTCATCTAACGAATAATGATTTTGGTCTAATTGTAGTTTGAAACACTGTTCTCTGTAATAAAGCACCAGTCCATCTATCGCTCTTTTAATGGAAGTGTCCTCTTTAAATTTGAGGGATTTAGTTAGGTCTTTTGAAGTTATAAATAGATTAGTTGATAGTCTTTTAACCTTACGGTCTAAAGTAAATCTAATCTTAACATTGTACGTTCCGTCAACTTTTAGTTCACTCTTCTTGATTTCGGCTTTGATAGTCAGCATGTTAGTAATGTTTAAATCAGTCAACAATTAGTCAACAAATACCTAATACAATACTAAATATAACCAAGCAACAGACCCTTAATCGGAGGTCTCCATGAACTAAAAAAGGCTCTATCTCGTTAGAGATGAGCCTTTTAGTTTGTGGACCAGCCTGGGCTTGAACCAGGGACCTCCAGATTATGAGTCTGTTGCTCTAACCAACTGAGCTACAAGTCCGATGCATCCTTGCTTGGATAGCGGGGACAAAAGTAGCATTTTCTATTGAAATATGCAAGACTTTTGGATAAAATTCCTTATAACCTTTGTCCTTAGAACTTATAAGTTCGTTTTGGATTCTTGGGAAACCAGCCTTTTTTCACTCGTTCTTCCTGCTCGAATATCTCCTTGATGGTCCAGAACGAGGAAAATGCAAAGACGCCCAAAAGGGAGGCTATCATGATGTTCTCCGTATAAAGGGAGGCAATGATGCCGCCGATGCCGAGTAAAAGGAAAATCCACCAGCACTTGGTGCCCCAATAATATTCGGCTTTCACAACTATGGGGTGAAACAAGCCGATGATGAGGAATGTGCAGATACCTATGACAAGGCCCGACAGATGATATTCGTTCAAGAAATCCATTGTTGTTCGTTATTTCTCGGGGCAAATAGGAATCTCCTTCTTGATGCTCTGTTCCAGGGAAATCAAGGTCTCGGTAGCGGTTACGCCAGGAATCTCCTGCATCTTGTTGTTCAGCAAATCCATCAGATGCTCGTTGTCGCGGGCATATACCTTGGTCAGCATGGTGTACGGACCAGTGGTGAAGTGGCATTCTACGATTTCGGGAATCTTGCCCAGCTCAGCAACTACCGTCTTATACATGGAGCCCTTTTCCAGCTTGATTCCTACGTAAGTGCAGGTTCTGTATCCAAGGGACTTGGGATTTACATGATAGCCTGAGCCAACAATAACGCCAAGGTCAATCAGGCGCTGTACACGTTGATGGATGGCAGCACGTGACACGCCACATTCAGCAGCTACGTCCTTGAAAGGGATACGGGCATTTTGGGAAATGATTTCCAGAATCTGCCGGTCAAGATTGTCTATTTTTTCCATAATAGTAAATAAGTAAAGTTCTTGTTGTTATCAAATAGTAAGCAAATATAGGACTTTATTTTAATTTATCTATAAAAAGGGACGGAAAAATGAATAAAAGTGAGGGGTAACGATAAGGCGCGGATTACGCGGATTTCACGGATTTAGTTTACCAAATCCGCGTATTCCGCGTAATCCGCGCCTAAAAGAAGTATCAAGAGGGTTTTGCCCCTCCCTTCGGATTGTTACATTACTTCTCGATACCCAGCAGTTCCACTTCGAATATCAAAGTAGAGAACGGCTTGATTTGGCTACCGGTTTCTCTTGAACCGTATGCCAGGTCGTAGGGGATATAGAGTTCCCACTTAGAGCCGACGGGCATCATGGTGAGGGCCTCTGTCCAGCCTTTGATTACCTGGTTGGCACGGAAAGTAGCAGGTTCGTTGCGCTTGTAAGAGCTATCGAATTCTGTTCCGTCAATCAGCGTACCTTTGTAGTTTACTTTCACCTTGCTGCTGTCGGCAGGAACGGCACCGTTACCCTTGGTGATGATTTTGTATTGCAGACCGCTCGGGGTAGTTACTACACCTTCTTTAGCCTTGTTCTCAGCCAGGAACTTTTCACCGGCAGCTTTGTTGTCAGCATACTTTTCTGCAGTTGCTTTTTCTTTGATGGCATCCATCTGAGTACGCATGTACTCTTGAGCTTTCATCATATCCATAGCACCACCCTTGCCGATGACACCTGCTACGAAACCTGCCAGCAGATTTTCGCGGCTGATGCTCTGTGTGGAGTCGTTGCCGAAGATTTGTTGGTTGAAGCCTTCCACCCATTGCTTGCTGACCATCTGGCCTACTTGCAGACCGGCCATGTAAGCCACGTCTTTCTTATCGATTTTGGCTGCGCCTTCGTTGAAACCTTTCAGGAATTCTGACATCTGGGTTGAGTCAATGCCTTGTTGTGCAAGATACTGGTCCAAACCTTCTGTACGTGCCATACCGATGGCGTAAGATAATGAGTCGATGTCCGTCTTCAAATCAGCTTTCGGACTTTGAGCAGTACAAGATACCATGCCGGCAGCTACTGCAAGAGCCATGAGAAATGTTACTTTTTTCATTTTGCTTTTACTTGTTTGTTTATTTAGATAAAATTTTCTGTAATTCGACTTCGAATACGAGCGTGCTGTGGGGAGGAATCATCTCGCCGGCACCCTGCGCTCCGTATGCCAGGTCGCTGGGGATGTAGAGTTTCCACTTGGCACCTTCGGGCATAAGCTGAAGGGCTTCCACCCAACCGGGTATCACTTGGTTTACACCGAATGTGGCAGGCTGGCCGCGCTTGATGGAGCTGTCGAACAGCGTTCCGTCAATCAGTGTGCCTTCGTAGTGGCATTGTACCTGGTCGGTTGCTTTGGCATAGTGACCGACGTTTCCTTCTGTGATAACTTCGTATTGAAGTCCGCTGGGAAGCGTAACAACTCCCTCGCGTTTTTTGTTCTCTTCCAGGAACTTTTTGCCGGCTTCTATGTTTGCTGCGTTCATCTTCTCCTCCAGTTCGGCGAAGTACTTGTTGACGATGTCACGGGCTTCTGTGTGGCTGATTGCCGTCTGGTTGCCCTCCAAAACGTCTTTGATTGCTTGTGCAAAGTCATCTACTGCAATGCCTTTGGCACCCATGCTTAAAAGATTCTGACCTATTCCAAGGCCGATAGCATAACTGAATTTGTCCATAAGATTCTTTTGTTGACGACCGGATTGGTTTCTTTTCCAGTCTATTGCAAATTTACGAATGGCAAAAGTACGTCTTTTATTTGAATGATAAGGCTTTTAAGTATTTAATTTTTCTTATTTATATCACAACTTGAACATTCTTCTTATATTTGTCTTACTTTAATAAAGGAAAGGAGCGGAAAATGAAGAACTTGGTCATATTGTCGGGTGCTGGTATGAGCGCCGAGAGCGGCATCAGCACATTCCGTGATGCGGGCGGATTATGGGACAAATATCCGGTGGAGCAGGTGGCGACTCCCGAGGGGTATGCACGTAATCCGGAACTGGTCATTAATTTCTATAACGAACGTCGCAAGCAGTTGCTCGATGTGGTGCCGAATGCCGGGCATCTGGGCGTTGCCGACCTGGAGAGGGATTTCAATGTAACGGTCGTCACCCAGAACGTAGATAATCTGCACGAGCGTGCCGGCAGTACGCACGTGATACACTTGCATGGGGAACTGACGAAGGTTTGTTCCAGCCGCGACCCTTATAATCCGCATTTCGTCAAGGAACTGGCGCCGGAGGAATATGAAGTAAAGTTGGGCGACAAGGCGGGCGACGGTACGCAGCTCCGCCCGTTCATCGTGTGGTTTGGCGAGTCGGTGCCGGAGATTGAGACTGCCATCCGGTATGTGGAGCAGGCGGACATCTTCGTCATCATCGGCACCAGCCTGAACGTTTATCCCGCTGCGGGACTGCTGAACTACGTGCCCCGTGCCGCCGAAGTGTATCTGATAGACCCCAAGCCGGTGGACACGCACGTCATGCGTCCGATACATGTCATTCAAAAGGGAGCTTCGGAAGGGGTAAAAGAGTTGAAGGCGCTGCTTACAGTTACCCAGCCTCCTTTGCCTTAGGACTTAATCTCCTACGTCTTAGGACTTAGCCCCTCACGGTATAGGACTTAATATGCAGAACATCCGGATGTCTTTCTCCAAAACACCCGGATGTTTTACCCCAAAACATGGGGATGTTTTGCTCCATTACATCCGGATGTTTTAGGTGAAAACATGGGGATGTTTTGGGTACTCACTCCTATACTGTAGAGAGCTGGGTATAGGGGAGATTCCCGCAAGGTATAGGTCTTGCGGGAACAAAGTATATTTGTCCTCGAAATTTGTGCTATTTCTTTATCACGGCCCGTAATACGAACCAGGCATGATGGGCTACGGTACTCATCAGTCCGTAATGCCGCGCCATGATGCGGAAGCGTTCGCGCAGGGATGCTTGCCGGTTCTGGGTGGTCATTCCCTCTTCCAGATAGTCGATGAGGGTGAGATGGGTATTGTGCAAGGTCCGTGCCTTCTTCATCACCCGGATGCACCAGTCGAAGTCGGCGGAGAAGCGGTATTGCAGGTCGTAGGGTTCTACAAGGGAAGCTTTGGCAAAGAAGGCCTGATGGCAGACCAGCATGCCCTGCTTGAAGCTTCGCCAGGTAAGCACTTCCGGGGCGGCGAGGCGGCGCATGCGGATGAAGTGACCTTCCTTGTCCACCAGTTCCGTTTCGCCGTACAGCACGTCGGGTAGTTCGTTGCCGGAGATGGAACGCACCATCTGCTGCAAGGTGTCGTCCTCGTGGAAGCTGTCGCCAGCATTGAGGAAGCAGAGGTAATCGCCGGTGGCAAGGCGGATGCCTTTGTTCATGGCGTCGTACAGTCCCTTGTCCGGTTCGCTCACGATGCGGGTGATGCGGTCGCGGTAACGGTCGATAATGGAGAGCGTGCTGTCTTTGGACGCACCGTCCACAATGATGTATTCTACGTGGTGGTAGGTTTGCGAGATAACGCTTTGAATCGTGTCCTCCAGTACCGCTTCGGCATTGTAGGTCACGGTGATGATGCTGAATTTCGGGGTGGGGTGGTTATGCATTTCTTCCGGTTACTTTGTTGTAAAGGTCAATGTATTTCTTGGCGACGACGTTCTCCGAATAGTGGGAGATGGCTTTCCGGCAGGCTTGTTCCGAGAGGCTGGGGTAGTCGGGTTCGGTCAGCGTCCAGTAGATGCCGTTGGCAAAGTCTTCCGAGGATTTGTATTGTGCCACGTAGCCGTTGTGCAGATGGTCTATCATCTCAGGGATGCCGCCCACGTTGAATCCGACGCAGGGAATGCCGCATGCCATGGCTTCCATGATGGTGTTCGGCAGGTTCTCTTCCAGCGAGGGGGTCACGAAGATGTCCACGGCATTGTAGATGTTCACCAGTTGGTGTTCGTTGCTGACGAAGTTCAGCGGGTAGACTTTGAATGGAAGCAGGTTTTCCAGTTGTTGCGATTGGTTGCCGAAGACGACGACACCCAACTGTTCCCGGAGTTCGGGATGCTTGTCGGCCAGCAGTCGGCACGATTCTATCAAGTAGTCAATGCCTTTCCGTTTGTCCGTAATCTTCACCGAGCCGAACAACATGAGCTTTTTGTCTTGCGGCAGTAGGCAACGGCTGCGGGCTTCCTGTCGGTTGCGGGGCTTGAAGAGGTTGGTGTTGATGGGGTTGGGGATGCACGTCACGGCATGTCCACAGAAGAGGGCGCTTGTCCGGGCACGTTCTTCCAGCCAGCGGCTGCAGGTGACGAAGTTGATGTGACGGTTGCGATACAATGCCTGCTTTTTGTGGAAGATGCGGTAGGAAAGGTCACGTTTGCCTCTGCCTCCGTGGATGAAGGGGCAGTTGTGGCATTCCTGCTGGTAGTGGGTGCACTCGCGGGCATGGTGACAGATGCCAGTGCAGGGCCACATGTCGTGCATGGTCCAGACGACGGGCTTGCCCGAGGCGAGAATCTTCTCGATGTTCTTCAGCGAGAGCATCCCTTGGTTTATCCAGTGCAGATGGATGACGTCTGCTTGCTGGAATTCGGGCAGTGAGGTGATGTCTGTCCCCGTGTTGGCAATGTCTACGGCAAAGATGTTCTTCTTGTTGAAGCGGTTGGCGCTCCAGATGACGATGCGCTCCCAGACGAACTTCCACACCATGCGCCAGTTATGGTCCAGTGACACAACGGAGATTTGGTCGGTCTGCTTGTCGCGTACCAGCAGCTTGGCTTTGATGCCGTGGTTCTTGAGTGATTCCATCAGACGGCTGGCGGCGATGGCTGCGCCGCCGATGCGTTCGGATGTATTGATAAGTAGTACTCTCATGACTGTTGTTCGTTTCTTCTTTTTTGAATGTTTTTTCTTGTTACAGATGCCGGTCTTGTTTCATCCATTTCCGGATACGCTTTTGCAGCGTTTGCCATATGATGGTGAAGTTGCCGTACCGTAGGTTCAACGCCAGTTCCTCGAACGACCGTGCAATCTTTATCCAGGGATGCCGCCATGCCATGATGCGGTAAACGCTATCCTTGTAGGCAGTGTTCTCGATGACGTGGCGAGGGTGCTTCAGCGGAAACTCCACTTCGTAGCGTTTCATGGTGAAGATGCGGCGGTAACCGCGCGGCATGGTGTGTACGGAGCCGGCAAAGTGGGTGGAGTCGGCAGTGGCTCCCAGATTGTTTATCATGTTGCGGGTGGGCACGATGCTCAGACCCGAATTGAACAACATGGAAGCGTGGAAGATGGTTTCGTAATAGGCTTTCCCGTGTTCGCGGTGGCGTTGGCACATGTAGATGAAGTCTTTGCGGTAGCGCCGTGTGTGGATGAGGTTCTTCAGTTGCCGCATGTTCTCCTTGTCGTCCAGGAAGGTGTAGAATTCATCCCATTGGTCCGTCACCCGCCGCCAGCTCGCCCATCCCCAGATGGAGAAGGTGGTGGCGAAGAAGTAGTCGGAAGTGATGTCCGGTGTAATCTCCTCGTTGTTGAATCCGGCAATTATGCTGATGCGTGTGTCGTGCTCATACTTGTCGAGCAGTTCCTTGCAGAAGCCGAAGAAAGAGACGGCAGGCACGTCGTCATCCTCAAGCACGATACATTTGTCCGACAAGGAGAATGCCCACTTCTGTGCCATGTATTCCGATGGGTCGCAGCCGTAGTTCTTCTCTTGGTAGTTGTGGTGTACTTCGCATTCCCAGTCGATGTCTGCCACTACTTTGCGACAAGCTTCTATGCCCGGCATGTCGCGTTCGCCGCGCGGGCCGTCCTGATAGAGAAACAGTCGTGCGGGGCGTGCTTTCTTCACTTGTTCGAATACTTGCGCCAGCAGTTTGGGGCGGTTGAAGAAAAGAATCAGTACAGATACATCTACAAGGGCTGGTTTCATGGCAATTTTGTTGGATTAGGAGGTGGCTATATGGTCATTTGGTATGTTGAAAGAAAGAACTGCCGGATAATGATTGTTTATCTTGTCCTGCTCTTCTTCTGTATACCGGTGTAAAGTGGGATAGTTGTACCGTAGAAAGTTTTCCAATCCATCAGGTGCTTTCAGATAAAGTGGACCGAATTTGATTGGTTGTAAATGGTTGAGACTCGTCTCCAAAACATGGTCGGTAGTGGTAATCACATTGTTGTAATACAAAGTTTTCCATGAGTTGAAACAACTTTGCATTATCACCATCAAACGGTAGATTGTCTTTTTAGAGAGTGTCATATCAACTATCCGGTTCAGAAGGCAGGCAACAGCTCCACGATTGGTAGGGTTGGATATTTGACATTTTCCGAAGTGTTTCCATAGCCATACCTCTTTTCCCATCAGGCAGCATTTCAGAAAGTTGACGGCTTCATATTGTATCTTCCTTAATAGCTTATTGTTTGGAATACGGTCAAAAGGGAATATATCGACAAAGATTCCCTGATGCATAGGTACATCTTTAAACATCTCTTCGACAAACAAGGTGTTGTTTTTCTTGACTTTGGCAAAGTAATAAGGACTATGAGGGTCGGTATGTATCCATGAAAGAAAGTATGGTTCTCTCAGTTCTTGGGAGGCTATCTGGAGAAACTTATTGTAGTCTTCCCGTTTCATACCTATATCTATGTCGTCATCCCAAGGAAGAATCGCTTTGTCATAGAGTGCCCCTATTGCTGTTCCGCCGATTACAAAATAGGGAATATTGTGTTTGTCGCAGATGCGCACAATCTCTTCCAGTATTTCGTATAGCACCTGATGTAGTTGGGTCAGTTCTTCTGGGGTATATTGCTTCACCATGGATACCATTTTTGATTGATGTCTGCAAAAATAATGATAATAGTTGAAAGGAGCACTTTCCATTTCAATCTTCTTTTGCGAAATCGGACTTGAGTTTTTCTATCAGTGTGTCGGACTCCCCGCTTACCACTTTCCGGCAGAACATCTTTCCAGACTGCTGCAATACCGGCAGGTCCTCGAGTGTCATCACGCGGATGGATGCGCCGTAGTCTATGTAGTGCAAGGGGGTGAGACGGGTAAGTCCGGGGTATTCTCCCTCTAAAAGAAGCCCTTTTGAGGCAAAAGGGGAGTTGAATACGATGGTCTGTATGCACAGTTCGCTGGGTACAAAGCTGGTTCTGAAATACTTCACCAGCTTCTCCTCCGTGCACAACTTTTCATATACATATCGTGCGCAGGGCAACGTGATGGCCCAATAGTCGGAACCGAAATAGACATCTGCCTGCTTGCCCTCCAAGGGTGCAAAAGGGGCTTTCCGGATGGGGAGTATCTGTGCCAGCTTGCGCGATGCTACGATGAGTTTGTTCTTCCACCATATACTCTTCCAAGGCAGGTCACGGAAAGGGTGGTAATGGGTTATCTTGTGCAACTGCTGTTTCACGGTGCAGCGTGTCAGGTTGAAACCGCCGATGAATTCAGTGTCTTGATGCTCCTCGAAATAGTGGTGGATGGCGTTGTTGTTCCATAACGGATAGTCTTGCCCGCTCAGGCATACTACACGGGTATAGGGGATGCCGCTGTGCAATACGGCGGCAAGCAATTCTTTCTGATATTCCACTTGTTCCCATCCTCCCCAGCTTATCCGGTGGCGGGGCACGAAAGTGACCTTGTCTCCCAAGGCTTCTTCAAAAGGGTGTATATCGGCATTGAGGTCGATGTGCACGTAGAAGTCTGCCCGGTCATCCAGTGCGGCAACCAGGCGTGCCAAGTGTGGGGCATCCTTGTAGGCGGATATGATGTAGGCTATGCGGCTCATGCTCTTTTTTTCTTTAAGAGGAATTCAATGCTTTCCCGGAAGATGGTAGATTGTAGTTTCCACAAAACCAGTGCATAAAGCCCAGCTACCATAATGATTTTGGCTGCCATATTTAAGTATAGGTTTTCTATGGGCTGAGTAGCATAGTGAGTTGACACTACGAGTACAATGGATAGGGAGAGATAAGGAGAGATGTCTTTCAGCATATCGCGCAGTCTTAATCCTATCTCCCTCTTGACAAAACGGAACCATACAAACAGCCAGCCGATATTGATAATGACGAAAATACGCAGCAGCCATTCCAACCCGTATGGGTATATGGCGCATACAGCTGCTATTTGCAGCAGGCTCAAGCTGATGGTGCTCCACATATAGATAGAAGAATGTCCCCGGCTGATGAGCAGGTTGGAGAACAGATTGATGACGGGAATAAATGCTCCCCAAATACATAACAGTTGCAAGATATCGGCACTGGGCAGCCACTTCTCCGTGATAGTGATTATAATCAGTTCTTTCGATACCAAGCTCAATCCCAGCATGGCGGGGAAAGAGATAAAGGCGGTGAAGCGCAGCAGCTTTCTGAATACGGCAAGTTGCCGTGCCTTGTCGTCGGCAACCCGGGTAAAGACGGGTTGTGCAATGCCGTTTATCATGCCCGTAATCGTGGTATGTCCCATGCCGTTCCACTTGTTTGCCTGCGTAAAGTTACCCACTTCCCGTTCCGAATAGAACTTACCCAACAAGACGGAAAACAAATTGTTATTGATTATGGTGAAGATATTCGTAATGATTATCTTACTGCTGAACCCTATCATCTCCTTAATGGGTGTGAAGTCGAACCGGAAGCGGGGTCTCCAATGCGAGAAGTAGAAGTTAAGAATCGTCATTACGGTGATGAAAGAGATGCTTTGCAATGCAATCCCCCAATAGGCGAATCCGTTTGCCGCCAATGTGATGCCCACAATACCGGAGACTATCAGACTTGAAATAGAAATGACGGTAGTGTCCTTGATTCTGAGGTTCTTGAATAGATATGCCCTCGGTGCAATGCTCATGCTGGAAATGACGAATCCCAAGAAGGAGAGACGGGACAGCGGTATCAGCTCGGGCGTATCGTAGAAGTCGGCAATCAGCGGTGCGGCAAAGAAGAGTAATATATATATAGTAGTGCTGCACATCAGGCTGAACCAGAACACGGCGTTGTAATCCTTGTGCAAAGTCTCCTTCCGGTTGGTCAGTGCCGAAATGAACCCACCCTCCTGCAAGGCGGCGGCAATGGCGGAGAAGATGGTAAGCATCCCTACCATACCATAATCCGAAGCATCCAGCAGACGGGCAAGGACTATTCCGAATCCCAGATTTAACAACTGCTGTATGCCGTTGCTGAATCCTCCCCAGAAGAGGCCTTTGGCTGTTTTTTCTTTGAGTGATGTATCGGACATAGTTTATTGGTTGATAAGGCAACGAGTTAACAAGGCCACGAGGCTTTTCCTTCCTCCTTGTAGCCTTGTTAACTCGTTACCTTGTTACTGTTTTATTTCACCTCGCTGCCCGGCTTCACCTCTTTCAGCAGTGAAGTCACCGCCAGCGAGCCGTCATAATTCTCGGCAGAGAGAATCATTCCCTCACTTACCAGCCCGTTCTTGAATTGGCGTGGAGCGAGGTTGGCGATGAACAGCACTTGCTTGCCTACCAGTTCTTCCGGTTTGTAGTGCTGGGCAATGCCGCTGACGATGGTGCGGTTTTCCAGCCCGTCGGCAATCTTGAACTTCAGCAGCTTCTTCATCTTGGGCACTGCCTCGCATTCAAGCACTGTACCTACGCGGATATCCAGCTTTTCAAAGTCTTCGAAGGCGATGGTCGGCTTGATGGGGTTTGCCTTGTAGGTGGCGGCTTCGTTTGCCTTCTTGGTGGCAAGCAGCTTGTCTACTTGTGCCTGGATGACGTCGTCTTCTATCTTTTCGAACAGCAGTTCGGGGGTGCCCAGCTGATGTCCGGCAGGCAACAGGTCGGTGTGTCCCAGCTCTGCCCAGTCAAAGCTGTCCATGTTCAGCATCTTGCGAAGCTTCTCGCTGCTGAAGGGCAGGAACGGTTCGAAAGCAATGGCAAGGTTGGCGACCAACTGCAACGAGATGTGGAGAATGGTGGCTACGCGCTCCATGTCTGTCTTGGCAAGCTTCCACGGCTCGGTGTCTGCCAGGTATTTGTTTCCGATGCGGGCAAGGTTCATCGCTTCCTTCTGTGCGTCGCGGAATTTGAATACATCCAGCAACTTCTCCACTTCTGCCTTGACGTCGGCAAATTCTTTCAGCGTCTCGCGGTCGTAGTCGTTCAGTTCGCCTGCGGCGGGCACTACGCTGTCGAAGTACTTCTTGGTGAGTTGCAGGGCGCGGTTCACGAAGTTGCCATAAACGGCAACCAGCTCGTTGTTATTACGTGCCTGGAAGTCCTTCCAGGTGAAGTCGTTGTCTTTTGTCTCCGGTGCGTTGGCGGTCAGCACGTAGCGCAGCACATCCTGCTTGCCGGGGAAGTCAACGAGATACTCGTGCAGCCATACCGCCCAGTTGCGTGAAGTGGAAATCTTGTCGCCCTCCAGGTTCAGGAACTCGTTGCTCGGCACGTTGTCCGGCAGGATGTAGCTACCCTCTGCCTTCAGCATGGCGGGGAACACGATGCAGTGGAACACGATATTGTCTTTTCCGATGAAGTGTACCAGACGCGTTTCGGGGTCTTTCCACCATTTCTCCCATGTGTCGGGCAGCAACTCTTTGGTGTTGCTGATGTAGCCGATAGGGGCGTCGAACCATACATAGAGCACTTTGCCCTCGGCACCCTCTACGGGAACGGGAATACCCCAATCCAGGTCGCGGCTCACGGCACGCGGCTGCAAGCCCATGTCGAGCCAGCTCTTGCATTGGCCATAAACATTGGGACGCCACTCCTTATGGTCTTCCAGAATCCATTGGCGAAGCCATTCCTCGTGTTTGTCCAGCGGCAGATACCAGTGCTTCGTCTCACGCATCACGGGCTGGCTGCCGCTGATGGCACTCTTCGGATTAATCAGGTCCGTGGGGCTGAGGCTGGTGCCGCACTTCTCGCATTGGTCGCCGTAAGCGCCTTCGGCATGGCAGTGGGGGCACTCGCCGGTGATGTAGCGGTCGGCAAGGAAGGTCTTGGCTTCTTCGTCGTAATACTGCATGCTGGTCTTTTCGATGAATTCTCCCTTATCGTACAGCTTGCGGAAGAAGTCGGAAGCCGTGTCGTGATGCGTCTTTGAGGTAGTACGGCTGTACACGTCGAAGGAGACGCCGAACTCTTCGAAAGACTTCTTTATAAGCGTATGATAGCGGTCCACCACGTCTTGCGGGGTGATGCCTTCCTTCTTGGCGCGGATGGTGATGGGCACTCCGTGTTCGTCGGAGCCGCCGATGAAGATAACATCTTCCTTTTTCAGTCGCAGGTAGCGGACGTAGATGTCGGCAGGAACATAAACGCCTGCCAGGTGTCCGATATGAACCGGGCCGTTGGCATACGGCAATGCCGAGGTCACGGTGGTACGTTTGAATTTCTTTTCCATTGTGTTATTATGTATCTCTTTTGTTATGAACGCTTTTAGTGGCACAAAGATAGCTGTTTTCTGCAAAATATGAGTATTCTTCCAGATTCTTTCCAGATTTAGGCTTCATCTTTGCCATACAAAATGAACAAACTTGGTATTGATAATGTAAAAAAACGAAATGACTATGAAACTGGAAAAGTACTTCTTATTATTGGCGTTAGGCGTGTTTGCCTTTGCCTTGCAAAGCTGTGATGATGACGACAACGACGGAATCTCCGTGCCCGCGGAACTGAGTAATGCGTTGGCCAAGGAGCATCCCAATGCCCAGCGTATAGAATGGGAAACAAAAGGTGCATATTATGTGGCTGATTTCCATGAGGACAATTTCGAAAAGGAGGCCTGGTTCACCAAAGACGGTGTATGGCAGATGACCGAAACCGACCTCCGTTATGCAGACCTTCCCGCTCCGGTGAGAAGCTCTTACGAGAGTAGTACCTATTATAATGTATGGAAGGTGGAAGATGTAGACAAGCTGGAACGTAAGGAAATGGCTGTTGTCTACATCATCGAAGTGGAGAAAGGTAATCAGGAAATGGACCTCTATTATTCGGAGGACGGCATTCTGGTGAAGGAAGTGGCCGATGCGCACAACGGCGGTTCTCCCGAAGATTATCTCCCTTCTGATATTTCCGCTGCCATCAAAGATTTTATAGCAGAGAAATATCCCAATGCCCGCATTGTGGATATTGAAAAAGAAAAGAACGGTATGACGGAAGTCGAAATCGTGCACGGAAGTATCAGCAAGGATGTGATGTTCACCGCTGAGGGTGCATGGGTCTATACTATCTGGGATATCAGTAAGAGACATCTGGAGGATGTAGTGAAGAACGCCGTTACGGCTGCCCATCCCGGTTATGTCATTGATGATGCCGACTTTATTGAGACTCCCGATGGCAGTTACTTTTTGGTAGAGATGGAGCAAGGGGAAAGGGAAATCTACGTAAAGGTGACAGCGGAAGGTGAAATACTGCCATAATCTTATACTGAATACTTCCCTTTAAATCAGCGTATTGTATTTACCGCTTGTTTACTGTCTTATCCTGATATAGGTAGACACATTTACAAACTAATAAATGTGTTACTA
>NZ_QSOO01000025.1:0-48450 GCF_003436255.1 Bacteroides sp. D20
TGTGGCAACTGTGCACGCCATTGTCCGACGGGAGCCATACAAATGGTGCCGAGTATACCTGAAGACAAGGATTCTCCAAAGATTCCGGTAATCAATGTAGAGCGTTGTATCGGCTGCGGGGCATGTGAGAATCTTTGTCCGGCCCGTCCGTTCAGTGCCATCTATGTGGAAGGACATGAAAGACATCGAATTATATAACAAAGTAGAATTTCTATAAGTATGGAAGAACATCATAAAAACAATATGAACCGTCGTGATTTCTTGAAGATAGTGGGAATTACAACCGCCACATCTACTGCTGCCCTCTATGGATGTGGTTCTAAGGAAGGAAGCAGTGAAGGCAGTAAAGTATTGGGCCCCATTCCGACGGATAAAATGACCTATCGTAGTTTTCCTGGTTTGGGGAGTGACAAAGTTTCTATTTTAGGATACGGCTGTATGCGCTGGCCTACCGTTCCTGCTCCGGATGGAAAAGGGGAAATGATAGACCAGGATGCTGTAAACGAACTGGTGGATTATGCCATTGCCCATGGCGTGAATTATTTCGATACGTCTCCGATGTATGTACAAGGATGGAGTGAGAAGTCTACGGGAATAGCTCTGAAACGCCATCCACGCGAATCGTTCTATCTTGCCACCAAACTATCCAATTTTCATCCTGATACCTGGACTCGCGAGGGTTCCATCGCCATGTACCGTAAGTCGTTCGAGGATATGCAGGTGGACTATATAGACTACTATCTGCTACACATGATTGGTGGCGGTGGCATGGAGCAATTCCGCAAACGCTACATAGACAACGGTATGATTGATTTTCTTGTCAAGGAGCGTGAAGCAGGACGCATCCGCCGTTTGGGATGGTCGTTCCACGGAGATATCGAAGTCTATGACTATGCCTTGCAGATGCATGACCGTGGTGAAGTTCATTGGGACTTTGTACAAATACAGTTGAATTATGTGGACTGGAAACATGCTTCGGGCAGCAACTTCAAGGCAGAGTATCTGTATGACGAGCTGGCCAAGCGTAAGATCCCTGCTGTCATTATGGAGCCTCTGCTGGGTGGGCGGCTCTCCAATGTCCCCGACCATATTGTGGCACGGCTGAAGCAGCGCGAACCCGAACGCAGTGTGGCGTCTTGGGCATTCCGTTATGCCGGTTCTCCCCAGGATGTACTGACAGTGCTGAGCGGCATGACTTATATGGAACATTTGCAGGATAACATCCGTACTTACTCTCCATTGGTACCACTCACGGAAGAGGAAACTCAGTATCTGTATGATACGGCAGATTTGATGATGGAGTACCCCACCATACCTTGCAACGACTGCAAGTACTGCATGCCTTGCCCGTATGGAATTGACATTCCTGCCATATTGATACATTACAATAAATGTGTCAATGAAGGAAATGTGCCGGAAAGCAGCCAGGATGAGAATTATCGGAAAGCACGCCGTGCTTTTCTCGTAGGATATGACCGAAGTGTACCCAAACTGAGGCAGGCCGACCATTGTACCGGGTGCAACCAGTGTTCTCCGCATTGCCCGCAAACGATTGATATTCCCAAAGAACTGCATCGTATTGACAAATTTGTAGAACAGTTGAAACAAGAGACTTTATAAAATGGAGAGTATCATTGACATACTGCACAAGGGAGGATACTCTTGTGTTATGAAGAACCGGGAGGAAGTCCGTACTTTCACCCAACGGGGAGTAGCGGATTTGTATGATTTGTACCAGGCAGATTCTGCATTTATGAAGGGGGCTGCCATTGCCGATAAGGTTATAGGGAAAGGTGCCGCTGCTTTGATGGTACTGGGAGGCTTTAAAACGGTCTATGCCGATATAATCAGCACTCCTGCGCTGGCATTGCTGTGCGAAGCAGGAATTGAAACGACTTTTGCCCAAGAGGTTCCCCATATCATTAACCGTGACAAGACCGGCTGGTGCCCGTTGGAGACGGCTTGCATGGAGCTGAATACGGTAGAGGAGATGTATCCGGTGATTCAGAATTTTATATCAAGAATCAGGGCAAAATAGCAACAGCCTGCTCTCTTTCCCTGATTACCTGATGCCTTTCTCTTCCAGCATCTTGAAGTCTTCCTTGAGCATACCGACATCATCCAGTGTGCGGGCTTCATTGTGGTCGTTCAGATAGACTCTGGGTCTTTCGATAAACAGAGCGCTGGTGACAGATAAAGAGTCATTCCGGTATGGGGTCTCCACTCCACCTATTTCCAGCATTGTCTGGAAGAATGAGGCACTGGAAGATACATTCTTCTGCCTATTGGCTTGTGCGGCCTCCAATAACGATGGGTATCTCTGCCGGTAGTTGTCGGACATCCAAATAAAGAATGGCACATGTATCTGATAATAGGAAGGTACCGGTGAAGCATGCAGAAAGAGATGCCGGTTGTCATCGAAAATATCTTCTCCATGGTCTGAAGTGTATATCAGGGCAGAATTGACATGTTGTTCTCGAAGCATATCTATCAGACGAACCAGAAAATTATCCGTGTAGCGGATAGAATTGTCATAGGCATTAATCAGGTTGTCTTTGTATTTCACTTCCGCATCAACGGGCATGTCCGGCAGGAAGAAAGCCTGCTCTGCCGGATAGCGCTCTTTATAATTAAAATGAGAACCGTAAGTGTGGAGAACTATAAATTGCCTGGAAACTCCTTTGCCCAGTTCTTTTGCTACCAGTTTCAACAGTTCGTTATCAGAGGGGTTGTAATTGGAATCCCCCACATCTTCTTTAATGAAATCATACGTGTCGGCTTCTTTGCCGAAGAAGTCTATAAATGAGTGGTTATAGCGCTGGTTCGAGAAAAAGGCGGTCTGGTAACCGGCTTCCTTGAATGCTGTGATAATCCCTTTTTGATAATAGATGGAATCAAAACTGGAAGCACTGACCGGTGACAGCAACATCGGAACACTCTTGTGGGTAGTGTTTGATTCTGTCAGCACATGGCTGAAAGCTGTCAGTCCGCCAATGCCCGACAGTCCCGGGTTAGTCTCCCGTTCGTAGCCGTACAAAGCCCAGTTGCATGCCCGTGAGGTTTCTCCCACCACCATTACATATACTTCCCTTTCATCAGCCTGATGAGTACTTCTAGCATGAAAGGTAAAATCTTTAGAGGTCTTGTGATAATTCCGCGTCTGGGCCGTCCGTTGAAAAGCAAGTGCTATGTTGTAGCATACGTTGGCAGGATACAGTTCGGATTTCGGCTCATACCGGTTATCTGTCAAATAAGCAGTGCCTAAGGATAATATTCCGGCAGACAACACATACAGAGTGCGACGGCGAGCTTGCCGGATGAATGCTTCGGACAGTCTGCGTTTGTGTACAATGGATATGGTTGCCAGAATTAATGCAGGTATATAGAGCACTACCACAATAACGATGGCAGGTATCAGATTGTCCAGCAGTTCCAGCGCCTCGCTCGAATTGGTTGTCACCAGATTCAGAAACATATCCACTGCGATAATGGACTGACCGAAAAGATACAGCAATACAAGCTGGAAGGCTCCGAAGAAGATGAACGGAAATAGCAGCCAGAATGTCCTGCCACAGTTTCTCGACCAAGCCATTACAGCATAATATATAGAAAGGGGTAGCAGGATATTACATATCTTTGCCGTCCATGATATGGGTTCTGTAAAGCATAGCACTACATTGGGCACTATCAGAATGACCAGAAACAGATAGAACAAATGTTCCTGATTGTCGAACCATTTTTTTATGTCTCTAAAAAGCTTCATTGATATTGAATATAAATCCGGTCTGGTGTTTGCCAAAACCTAAATCCAAACGTACGTTTACTCTCTTTTTGAACTCCCAGCGGTAGCCGAAACCATAATTAGGAAGAATATGCCTGGCCTCCAATTCCGAGAAATTCGGGAATATGGTTCCCGCCCCTACCCATACGGCAACTCCATTTCGCTTCCATACATGTTGGCGTAGTTCCAGCTGGGCATCCATTGCACACTTGTCACGGTAGCGCCCCTCATAATAGCCACGCATAGAATAGGAACTTCCCAATGTTGCCATCAGTCCCCAGGGCGGATTTCCGTAGTTCAGCAGAGTATGGAACTGGCCTGCCAACACCCCACCCTTCCACACGGACTGGTAATAGCTGGTCGTCAGTTCCGTATTGCTGAATGCATATTTATTTCCCAAAAAGGCCGGACTGAAGCGCTGGTCTATCCGTAGGTAATATCCTTTATAGGCATTTGTCAGAAAATCGCGTGAATCATACAACAAGGAAAACCCCAAGCTCACGTTGGTGCTACGCGCTTTCATTCCTTTCCATAATTCCGGTTTTTCAAAGTCATGTCCATACACGTAATCAAATGTTGTCATCGGACCGATATAAAAGTTACGTGCCATCCGGAACATGAAGTCCACCTTAACCTGCGCCTGAAAGCGATCGTATTCACTCTCATTGTCATCATTGGCTCCATTGTCATATCCTTGTCCCCAGTAAAGGCTTGGGAAAGAATAGAAATACAGATTGTAGTTCAACCGGTATTTGTCTTGGGGAAACAGATGGTTTCCACGTACTCCCAGCAAATAGAATCCCACTGTGGAGACATCCCCATACAGAGAGACATTGGACGGAGGGAGAATACTATCGTTCCGGTCGGTACGGTAGAGTCCTGCCGCCACCAGTCCGATTCCAAATTTGGTGTCACTGGAATAATGAGGCCCGCCTATAATGCTGAAATCAAATTTCTTGTTTTTCTTTTCTTTGTTGGCATCGTTGAAGTAATTCAAAATTTTTCCGAAAAAACTGCGTTTCTTGGGAAGCGAGTCTATCGGATACGTAGAAATTGAGTCCACAGAGTTTTTTGCTTCTGCAAGGTGTGTTTGTGCATGAACAGCCGTTTCTGTAATCAGCATCAATATTGGTAATATCCATTTTGTCAATTTAGTGTCCATTTACTTGTAGAAAACTTCCGTGGCAAAGTTAGTTTTTATGTTCTTCATTACAACAATGTTACTGTTCTTTTTGTTTCCAATTTTTCTCTTTTAATGTTCATTTCTACATTGCATGTGGGGTTTACTCTTTTTAACTACATCATTTATAGAACTTTCCTCGATTTATACTGTTATTTTAATATTACAAAGAACAACATGATATTGAATTATGAAAACAGCAATGGACATTCCCGATAAAGAGGGACAGAAACGACTGGTAATCGTAGGCGGCGGCTTTGGCGGATTAAAGCTGGCACGAAAATTGAAAAGCAACAAGTTTCAGATAGTTTTACTGGATAAGAATAACCATCACATCTTCCAACCGTTACTCTATCAAGTGGCCACAGCAGGTATTGAACCGAGTGCCATATCATTCCCATACCGAAAAATCTTCAAAAAAAGAGAGCATTTCCATATACGTATTTGTGAAGCACAGCAAGTCTTCCCGGAACACAATCTGCTGGAGACTTCCATCGGCACGCTGGCATACGACTATTTGGTCATTGCCACCGGCTGCAACACAAATTATTTTGGAAACGACGGGCTGGAGAAACAGACCATGGCACTAAAGAATACTTCGGAAGCCTTGTTCAACCGAAACCAGATATTGGATAGTTTTGAACAAGCCCAGAACACCGGTAATAAAGAAGATCGCAGGCGTCTGATGACCTTTGCCATTGTAGGCGGTGGAGCTACGGGAATAGAGTTGGCTGGTGCTTTGGCCGAGATGAGGAAGTTTGTCCTTCCTCAAGACTATCCGGACTTGAATATCAATGAGATGCGTATCATCTTGTTGGATGGCTCTTCCCGGCTCTTGTCTGCTTTTTCAGAAGAGTCTTCCAAAGAAGTGGCCGATTATCTGAAGAAGCGTGATGTGGAAATCAAATTGAACCAACGGGTGATGGGATACGAGAATTATCAATTGGCATTGAATGACGGGACTGCCATCGATACCAAAAATGTATTCTGGGTGGCCGGTGTCAAGGCAAACAGCCTTCAAGGATTGCCTGCCGATGCCTATGGACCGGGAAACCGCTTGAAGGTGGACACTTATAACCGTCTTTCTCAATATCCCAATATTTTCGCTATCGGGGATACGGCCCTTATGATTTCTGAGGAGTATCCCAAAGGACACCCGCAAGTGGTGCAACCAGCCATCCAGCAGGCCCGCAACTTGATAAGGAACTTGCAGCGTGCAGAAACAGGCCTGCCGTTACAGCCGTTTATATATCAAAACAAAGGCTCCATGGCGACCATTGGCCGCAATCATGCCGTAGTCGAGCTTAAGAAACTGCGTTTTGGCGGTTTTCCGGCATGGGCTGTGTGGCTATTCATCCATTTGATGAGTATTGTGGGTGTAAAGAACCGTCTTTTCATCTTCGTAGACTGGATGTGGAGTTACTTTACCTATGACCCGTCTTTACGGATTATCATCAAACCCTTGAAGCGGGAGTAAACTTTTATTGAGTAATATTTGTTATAGTTCATATACGAACTTAAAAACGAATGAATATGTTAAAACAACTTTTATTTCCCGCCAAACCGGACGGAACGGCAACATCTGCTATGCTATTGATTGCAAGAATTGTATTCGGTATATTATTAATGAACCACGGTATCCAGAAGTGGACTAACTTTCAAGAGCTGTCGGCCGTTTTCCCTGACCCGCTGGGTGTAGGCAGTCCGCTGTCTTTAGGACTGGCTATCTTTGGTGAATTGGCATGTTCCATGGCATTCATTATAGGTTTTCTCTATCGTTTGGCTATGATACCAATGGTGTTTACAATGGCTGTTGCCTTTTTTGTAATTCATGGTAATGACCCGTTTGCCACGAAAGAGTTGGCTTTTGTATATCTGGTAGTGTTCATATTGATGTATATCATAGGTCCGGGCAAGTTTGCCGTTGACCGCTGGATAAGAAAAGCTCTTTTCCAAAAGGCTCGTAAATAGACACTTCCGTTTTACTGAAAACAGATTTTAAGCTCAAATAGGATGTATTTTCGTAAAAAATCCTATATTTGCGGATGCTTAAAATAACTCGATGAGCTATAAAGCTAATTAAACACAGTAAAATAAAAAAGAGTGATTATGAAAAAGTTCAATTTGAAGATGGCTGCGACCGTAATGATTTGCGGCTCGTTTCTTTTCAGTTCTTGTATCGGTTCTTTTGGACTGCATAGTAAACTGGTCAGCTGGAATCAAGGTATTGGTACCAAGTTTGTAAACGAACTGGTTTATCTGGCATTCAATATTATCCCGGTATATGGCGTTTGCTATCTGGCCGATGCATTGGTCATCAACTCCATCGAATTCTGGAGTGGTTCAAACCCTATGGCCAGCATTGGTGATGTAAAGAAAGTGAAAGGCGAAAACGGTGACTACCTGGTAGAGACACTTGAAAACGGCTATTCTATCACCAAAGAAGGTGAGACTGCTTCTATGGAACTCATTTACAACAAAGAGTTGAATACTTGGAATGTTGTTGCCGATGGTGTCAGCACAGAATTGCTGCAAATGAACAATGACGGCACTGCACAAATGACCCTTCCGAACGGTGAGGAAATGACAGTGACGCTGGATGCCCAAGGTGTGGCAGCAGCACGTCAGGCGACGATGATTGGCACGTACTACGCTTTTAATTAATGGAAAATGGAAAATTGAAAATGGAAAGTGGCTGGTACATAGATGCCCAATAAGCATTTCTCACTTTCCATTTTCAACTTTCATTAGAACGGATATCCCACAGCAAAGTGGAAAGCAAAATCGCGGCTGAATTTAGGATGAATAATGGGATAACGGTCTTTTTTCTTTTCATAAGCCGGATTGATGGCCTTCATACCTCCGTCGAAACGCAATACAAAGAAATCCAGGTCAAGACGCAATCCCAAACCATATGCCACGGCAATCTGCTTATAGAACTTGTCAAATTTAAACTGACCTCCCGGCTGGTCTTTATAATCCCGTATTGTCCAGATATTCCCGGCATCTACAAAGAGGGCTCCTCTGAATTTCCAGAACAACCGTGTGCGGTATTCAATGCTGGCATCCAGCTTGATGTCTCCCGACTGGTTCATGAAGTTATTATCGCCGGGGAAAGAACCGGGCCCCAAATCACGTACAGACCATCCGCGCACACTGTTGGCGCCGCCGGAGAAGTAGCGCTTCTCAAATGGAAGCATTGTTGCATTGCCGTATGGAATGGCAATACCGGCACCAAAATGAAATGCCAATGAATTGCGGTTGTCAATGACCAGATTCTTGGCAAAGTCAAAATCGCCTTTCAGGTATTGGGCAAAAGGAATGTTCAACAAAGTGTATTCCCCCGATGCATTCTTTTTCATTCCTCCGAGCTTTGCCACAGCATACAACAAGTTACCCGCCGATTCAAAATTGAGGCGGATGGTATAGGAATTTCCGATACCGGAGTTATTCATCAATGCTCTTCCGGCACTGTTGTAGATATAGCTATAGCCGGTGCGGACAATAAAGCGGTCTTCATAATTGTATTTGAGGATGTAGTTCTCGTCTTTCTCCAGATAATCCTCTTTGAATGTCTGGTCTATGCTGGGCATATACAGATAGTTGATGTCCAGCAAATCAATGCGATGCTGCGAACGCTGTTGTTGTACCCCCCATTTGTAGCTCCATCCGGCAGATGCTACAATGCGCGTGAATTCGGGTCTCATCTGGTAGTTATATTGCAATCCGAATTCTGTAGTAGCCCTTATCCTCCGCTTGAAATCGCTGGATACAAAGGGAAACATAAACCGTGGGAAGTTGATGGTTGCTTCCGCACCTAATTCTATGTAGTCTTGATTCAAGGAGCTCTGCAAACCGGACACAGCCTCGTATGCCCCACGTAGCTTGAACATGAATGTTTCGGAACCTTTGAACATGTTGCGGTGCTGAAAAGCCACCGAAGCGGCAGCTCCCAAATCGCCGGCAGAGTTTGTGCCTTCCACCTCAAAAGATACGGACTGATGCTTGCCTCTGGTCAGCATCACATAGGCGTTGAGCTTTGCACTGTCACTCTGTTGCACTTCAAAAAAACGGATATTGGTATATTTCAGGGCTTGCAGGCGTCCGTAGTTGGAGTAGGTACGCTGCACGTTCTGCTCGTTATAGAGAGTTCCCGGAGTGATGCGCAGATTGTTGGTCAGCACTTTGGGGCGCAGATAAAGCTTGTCTTTGTAGTAGATGGGAAAGCCTTTGTAATGCAATGAATCATTCACCTCGATGCTGTTCTGGGTGGATGCCTGCAACACATTATAATCGGTAATGAAACTCACTTTATTGATAGTGTATTGCCGGTGATTCTGCGGCGTATCCTCGTTATGCTGTCTGTATGGAGCCAAATGCAGTGTCAAATCTACCAGATAAGAATTACGGACAGTATCCGCAGTATAGGATATGTACTCTTTATTGAACTTGTAATATCCATTCTGAAGCAGTTTGTTTGTGATGCGCTGGCGTTCTGCATCCAGTACATTGACATCAAAATACATGCCTTCGGATAATAAGGTTACTGCGGAATCCTGCCGCATGTATTCCTTTATTTTACTGTCCTGGATATCATATTTCAAGGTACGAACTTTATAGGGCTTGCCGGTTGTCACTTTATAGACCAACTTCATCTTTTTCTTCTTGACTTGGCGTACCGGTTCCACCAGGGCGCCCATATAGCCCATATTCTGCACAGCCTTAGTGATTTCTTCCCTGGTCCGGTTGGTTTCCTCCTCACTGTATATGACCGGGGCATCACCTAATTTCCTCAATGTACGGTTTATCCAGCGTGTAGAGTCCCGTCCGGACCAGTTGTAGACATACAACTGGGTCTTTATCAGGCTGAACCACTTCGCATTGGGATTCTGGCGGATGTACATGGAGAGATTGGATGGTTTTACTTCCTTATTATCAGTATGTATGCGCACTTCATCCAGCAAATACGAGCCGTCCGGCACATATTTGGTAGAAGAACAGGAAGCCAACAAAAGTACGATAGTAGTAAGTATCGCGTAGCGGAAACCTTTATTCATACCGAGTCATTAATTGCGCATAAACAGCTACAAATATACTTGTATTTTTTTGTTCCCGAAATAAAAAACGCCGGAAGAGTGCAGAGTTTTTGATTATATTGAAATAATCACGTATTTTTGTCAAATGATAACATGTGTGTCCTATGGCATTAAGTAAAAATCGCATTAAATATATCCACTCGTTGGAGCAGAAAAAGAACCGGAAGGCCGACAAGGTATTTCTGGCAGAAGGACCTAAACTCGTAGGGGATTTGTTGGGACATTTTCCTTGTCAGTTCTTGCTGGCAACTTCAGAATGGCTTTCCCGGAACCGCCCTCTCTCCACCGTAACGGATGTCACGGAAGTATCGGAGGAGGAACTTTCGCGTGCCAGCCTGCTGAAAACTCCCCAACAAGTGCTGGCTGTGTTCCGGCAGCCGGATGAGGAGACGGATATTTCCGTCATCAGCCACTCCCTCTGTCTGGCTTTGGATGATGTGCAAGACCCCGGTAACCTGGGAACGATTGTCCGCCTTGCTGATTGGTTCGGGATAGAGCATATTTTCTGTTCGCCCAACACGGTGGATATCTATAATCCCAAAACTGTGCAGGCAACGATGGGAGGTATCGCACGCGTCAGACTGCATTATACTCCCCTACCCGAGTTCATCCGCTCACTGAAGGATATTCCCGTTTACGGCACTTTCCTGGACGGAGAGAATATGTACGGACAACCGCTTTCGAAAAATGGGCTGATTGTGATGGGTAATGAAGGAAATGGCATCGGAAAAGAAGTGGAGGCACTCATCAACCGCAAACTATACATACCGAATTATCCCGCCAGCCGTGAGACCTCGGAGTCATTGAACGTGGCTATTGCCACAGCAGTAGTTTGCGCTGAGTTCCGGCGCCAGGCTGCATTGTAGTAAAATCAAAAGGAAAAAACAACCAGGGAATCAAATAAGGCAATTCTTCCTCGATAACCGGAGGGATTGCCGTCAGTATATTGCAGCACGTATCAAAATGAGGATAGTCTGTTTCCACCTCCGTAAGCAAAGCTATGACTCCCGGTAGCCATTCCGTATTCTCCACCTCTTCTGTCAATGGGAAGATACGTGATACACATTGTCCTTCACCTATCTCCACCACATATTGTTTCAGATAGCCATGCCCGGGAAGAAACAGAAAATGGGAAGCGTAGCGTTTCATGCTTTCGGACGGGGACGTATGGTTCTGGGAGTCGTGGTATTTTCCTGCTCCTGAATTTCCAGAGGTTTCAATTTCTCAGGTTTTCCGATACTGTCTTTGCGAAGGGAGTCTGTCGCCTGCTGAAGGCTGTCCTTTGGGGCAATGACCAAGCTGTCCGTGGCGTGATAGCGCATCAGTGAGATACGGTCTGCCAGCAAAGGCTGTGGAGTCTCCTGCTGCGGATAATAGATGAACCCGCGTATTTCCTTGATTTCTCCTAAAGTATCGGCAAACAAGGTGAGCGTTTCCACACCTGTGTCTTGTACTTTCCGAATGGCACTGATGACACTGTCATTCTTTTCGTAAAGAATCTGCATCGCCATCAACGGAGCATGTATGCTGTCCGGTGCACCGTTGTGGAAACGGAAGCGCACGCTCCAGCGCAGCGTGTCACGGTCGTGGAAATTGGTGTCTGATGGCAACGTAAACGTTATCTTGTTGTCCAGGGGCATACCCGTCAACTGATAGATATGCTGCCATATCCACACGTCGATACTGTCTCCGGGAAGTGATTCTTTCGGCTTGTTGTCACGCAGGGCAATCAAGTGGTTGATACCGTCTCTCTCGGCTTTCAACCGTACATTCACTTTCTCGTAGATTTTGGTAAGTACTTCCGGGTTACGGGCAAACCAGACCATAGAAGAGTCAAAATCGGCCTGAGTAATGCCATATTTCTTGAAAACCGATTCAATGTATAGCACCCGCTTATAACTTTCGTTATACGGCACTTCTTCACCCATAGCTTTGGCTATGTGATAATCATAAAGCACGTTTTCCATCTTGGCATCCGGAAGGACGGTTTCAGGTCTTTTCACCTTACAAGCCGTCAGACTGAACACCAGAAGGACTACGCTACACCATTGAATTCGATTTATTCCTTTCATGATTTCTTTATGGCAGCATGATAGGCATCATTGAAGTCCTTGCCGTAGAACAACAGCAAAGCAATGATACCGCAACTGATTGCTGCATCCGCAAAATTGAATATCGGGCTGAAGAAAATGAAATGTTCTCCACCGACAAACGGCATCCATGCGGGCCAGTTTGTATCAATGATGGGGAAATAGAACATATCCACCACCTTGCCATGGAACCACGGGGCATATCCCCCTCCTTCAGGCATGAAGGAGGCTATCTGCGAATGGGTGCTTTCGTTGAACAGCACGCCATAGAACACACTGTCGACAATGTTTCCCAAGGCTCCCGTCAAGACCAAAGACACACAGATGATAAATCCGGTCTTCATGCCTTGCTTCACGAACTTGTACAGAAACCAGCCAATGACCGTGACTGCAGCAATGCGGAACAAGGTCAGGAACAGTTTGGCGAATATTTCCATACCGAAAGCCATACCACTATTCTCGGTAAAGTATATATAGAACCAATCCGTAATCCGGATACTCTCATGCCAGTACATGTGGGTCTTTATCCAAATCTTGATAATTTGGTCTATAACCAATACCGAAAATATGATAAGGCAGGCTATCCGGCCCTTCGTAAAGAATTTACCCATTTTTATTTCTTGCCGTTGTTTTTAGCTTCGATGCTCAAAGTGGCATGGGGCACTGCACGAAGGCGCTCTGCCGGTATCAGTTTGCCGGTTTCGCGGCAAATGCCATATGTTTTGTTCTCAATGCGCACCAAAGCAGCCTGCAATCCTTGGATGAACTTCAACTGGCGTTGGGCCAGACGTGTGGTTTCTTCCTTGGATAAGGTGTTGGCACCTTCTTCCAGTACTTTGTACGTAGGAGATGTATCGTCGGTGTCATTACCGTCTGCACCCGTCAGGCTGGCCTTTAACAGTTCATAGTCACGTTGTGCCAACTCTAACTTCTCCATAATGATAGCGCGGAATTCTTCCAATTCAGCATCTGAGTATCTAGTCTTTTCTGCCATAACTTTTACGTGTTAATCAGGGTTAGTATTTAATTATTCTTTCACAACGCTCACGTACAGCGAGAAATCGTCGAAGTTCAGTTCTGTACCATTTTCTACGTTGTCTGCCAGCGTCAGTGAAGTTCCTAAAACTTGGTTGCGAATATAGTCATTATATTCATTTACCGCATCATCTGTTTGAGGATTTTTTGATAATGTAATCTTTATTTTATCTGTTATCTCAAAACCGCTCGACTTGCGGATATTCTGAATGCGGTTTACCAGCTCGCGTGCAATACCCTCACGGCGCAGCTCTTCGGTAACGGTAACTTCCAGAGCCACGGTCAGTTTGCCCTCGTTGGCAACCAGCCATCCCGGAATATCCTCACTGAAGATTTCCACATCTGCCGTTTCAATCACGGCTTCTGCACCGTCCAGATTGAACGTATAAGAGCCTTTCTTCTCCAGCTCGGCAATGGCTTCCTGGGACATTTCCGCCACAGCAGCAGCCACGGCTTTCATCTGCTTACCGAATTTCGGTCCCAGCTTCTTGAAGTCGCATTTCACTTTCTTTACCAGTACACCGGCAGCACCGTCCACAAACTGGATTTCTTTCACATTCACCTCGTTCATGATAAGTGCTTTCACAGCCTCGATGTGTGCACGCTGTTCTTCATCCACTACCGGTATCATGATACACTGAAGCGGTTGGCGGACTTTGATGTTCACCTTGCGGCGCAGTGCCAATACCATGGAAGTGACGTCTTGTGCCATCTGCATGCGGACTTCCAATTCCTTGTCTATCATTTCCTCCTTATATTCGGGGAACTTGGCAAGGTGTACGGAAACCACATTGTCGCGTCCCGTAGCTGCAATCAGGTCGGAATAGAGCATATCAGCATAGAACGGAGCGATGGGTGCCATCAGCTTAGCCACGGTTTCGAGGCATGTATAGAGTGTCTGGAATGCAGAGAGCTTGTCCTGCGTCATACCACCGCCCCAGAAACGTTTGCGGTTCAGGCGGACATACCAGTTGGAGAGGTTGTCGTTCACGAATTCGGAAATGAGACGTCCTGCTTTCGTGGGCTCGTATTCATTGTAGCAGGTATCCACGTTCTTCACCAACGTATTCAGTACAGAGAGAATCCAACGGTCTATCTCAGGGCGTTCTGCCATGGGCACATCGGCTTCTTTGTAGTCAAATTCGTCTACATTGGCATAGAGGGCGAAGAATGAATAGGTGTTATAGAGTGTTCCGAAGAACTTGCGGCGCACCTCTTCCACGCCATCCACGTCGAACTTAAGATTGTCCCACGGAGAAGAGTTGGTGATCATGTACCAGCGCAACGGGTCGGACCCGTATTTCTCGATGGTCGAGAAGGGGTCTACGGCATTGCCCAGACGCTTGGACATCTTGTTACCATTTTTGTCGAGCACCAAGCCGTTGGAAATGACAGCCTTATAAGAAATACTGTCGAACACCATTGTAGCGATGGCGTGCAACGTGAAGAACCAACCGCGTGTCTGGTCCACCCCTTCGGCGATGAAATCGGCAGGATATACCTGGTGGCTATCCAGCAGTTCCTTATTCTCGAACGGATAGTGTATCTGTGCATAAGGCATGGCACCGGAATCGAACCAAACGTCAATCAAGTCCGTTTCGCGTTTCATCGGCTTGCCGTCTTTGGAAACAAGGATGACATCGTCCACGTAAGGACGGTGCAAGTCTATCTTGTCGTAATTCTCTTTGGTATATACACCCGGCTGGAAGCCCTTCTCCTTGTAAGGATTGGACTGCATCAAGCCGGCAGCTACGGATTTCTCTATTTCGTTGTAAAGTTCTTCTACAGACTCGATACACTTTTCCTCGCTATTGTCCTCTGTACGCCAGATGGGCAGCGGAGTACCCCAGTAGCGTGAACGGCTGAGGTTCCAGTCATTCAGGTTTTCCAGCCACTTGCCGAAACGTCCCGTACCGGTGCTTTCCGGCTTCCAGTTGATGGTCTTGTTCAACTCTATCATACGTTCTTTGCAAGCGGTGCTGCGGATAAACCAGCTATCCAGCGGATAGTACAATACGGGTTTGTCCGTACGCCAGCAGTGCGGATAATTGTGTACATGCTTTTCTATCTTGAATGCCTGGCGGGCGGCTTTCATCATCATGCAGAGTTCGATATCCAATGATTCGGCAGCTTGTGCAGCCTGCTCATCATACTTGCCGTCTACAGTGAATTGAGGGTCATAGGCATTCTTTACCCACTTGCCCTGATAGTCTTTGTAAAGGTCTGCATTGACACATGCCTTTACAAACTCCTCGTCCAGTTCGTCAATCAAGAAGAACTTACCGGTGAGGTCTACCATCGGGCGGGTCTCACCCTTCTTGTTTATCATGAACAAGGACGGTATACCTGCAGCGCGTGCCACAAAAGCATCGTCCGCACCAAAGGTCGGGGCAATGTGTACGATACCCGTACCGTCTTCAGTCGTCACATAGTCACCAGAAATTACACGGAAACCTCTGTCGCTGGGAGTCCAGCTACCGTCTTCGGCAACGTCTATCGGTTTCACCCAAGGGATGAGCTGTTCGTACTCCATACCTACCAAATCGGGGCCTTTGTACTCACCTACTATCTTGAAAGGTATCAGCTTATCACCCGGCTTATAATCCTCTAATGCAATGCCTTCCGCTTTTTTGTTGAAGTGAGTGTAGAGCAGTGCTTTTGCCAAGACAACAGTCATCTTCTCACCGCTATATCCGTTGTAAGTCTGTACGGCCACGTAGTCTATCTTGGGACCGACGCAGAGCGCAGTGTTGCTGGGCAACGTCCACGGAGTAGTGGTCCATGCCAGGAAGTAAGGAGTTCCCCACTCTGCCATTTCCGGTTTCGGATGCTTCATCTTGAACTGTGCCACCATGGTCGTGTCTTTTACGTCACGGTAACATCCGGGCTGGTTCAACTCGTGCGAGCTGAGTCCGGTTCCGGCAGCAGGAGAATAAGGTTGTATGGTATACCCTTTATAAAGGAGTCCTTTCTTATAGAGCTGTTTCAGCAGCCACCACAAGGTTTCGATGTAGCGGTTGTCGTAGGTGATATACGGGTCCGTCATGTCCACCCAGTAGCCCATCTTGTGCGTCAGGTCTTCCCATTCCTTGGTGAACTTCATGACGTCCTTGCGGCAGGCAGCATTGTATTCTGCTACGGAAATAGTCTTGCCAATATCCTCTTTCGTAATGCCGAGTGCTTTTTCCACACCCAGTTCCACGGGCAGTCCATGAGTATCCCATCCGGCCTTACGCTTTACTTGGAACCCCTTCATCGTTTTGTAACGGCAGAAAATGTCCTTAATGGAGCGAGCCATTACGTGGTGAATGCCCGGCATACCATTGGCCGAGGGAGGTCCTTCGAAAAATACGAAAGAAGGACAACCTTCACGTTCTGTCATACTCTTGGCGAAAACCTGGTTTTCGTCCCATTTCTTCAACACTTTTCCGTTCACTTCGGAAAGGTCGAGCTTCGAATATTCGGCAAACTTCTTACCCATCTTGATATTTACTATTTGACAATTTACAATTTACGATTGAAGATACTCTTGATAGGCATTTGGTACGTCAAAAGCTACCTTCTCCATTTTAAGGGTGCAAATTTACAAAAAACTTAAATACAAGAGACTTTTTAAGAACAAAAAAATATGCAGGTACGATTTTAAAAAATATTCGCTCACTCAACACTGTCCCTCTTTTCTCTTTTCCCGAATTAGTACATAGAAGTGCATCTGTAGATGTCGTTTGGGGCAATGCAGGGTTCCCTAAGCAAAAAACGACAAAAAACGCAGAATTTGCCAAAACCTACCCCCTGAAAACTACGTTGAAAACAACAAATGAGAGGGCTATTTTGCTGAGTTCAACAAATGGTATGTAGAATTCTGCGAATGCTATTGCCGCAATCAGCAATAAGCGTGCAGAGAACAGCATGGGAAAGAATAATAAAGTATTATATTAAAAGAAATAATAACAGCATCATCAGCGGATAGACTTCAACTGTTGCTGCTGTAACTATAATGCAAGGTGAAATAATTAAGGTAATGATTCACCACTCCGAAACAATCCGATGTCTCATCGAAAGAGAGAAAGTAATACATCAGGTTTTCGGGTTCTTTCTTTTGGGTCAGGATTTCGTCCACATAGGCAAGAAAGGCGTTTTTGATGCTGTTATCGTTGTAGTAGTCTGCCAACTTTGCCAGTTTACGTTCTATGGGTTTGTTATGCTGCAATTGCATGGCAGATTTCGAGCGTTCAGGCTTCACATCTCCGGTCAGTCCCCCATCATTATAGTATTGGCGGCGCTCGTCATAGACTTGGCTCAGCAGTTGATAGATTCGGGCGGCAGCCTCGTGATTTATGGCGGAGGCAGGCTTCAGTTGTTCTTCCTTGCTCTTCTTCTGCATAGTGGCGTGGTAGGCAAAGTAGAGGATGAAGTCACGGAAGAGCGTGGTTTGGGGCATGATGATTTCTACCAGGACATCCACGTCGGCAAGTACACTGAAGTCCACGGAGTAATAGCGGACACGTCCACGGGTGACGGAATTGACCTTTATGTCGGTTTTCAAGAAGCCCAAGGCCGAGAATTGCTTAATGATGACTTCCTGCCGGGTACGGCGGATACGGGTTTCTTCCTCTACACGCGCCTGGGAGTAATGGAAAGGCTTGTATTTAAAAGAAATCTGTTTTACTGTAAGCCAGTCGAACAGAATCAGCTCGTCGGGAGCCAGACGGTAGTTAAGTAATCGCAACACATTGATGCAGAGAGGTATTTCGGGAGCAGAGAGAGCTTTCTTGGCCATTGTTTCTGTTTTTTAGAATAAAAGTTTTGTAAAGATACGGATAAACTATGGAATTACCATCCGAAATGCCATACTTCATCGTCCCGGATGCCACACTTCAGCAGCTGAAATGCCACACTCCGTTGTCCGAAACCTATGGCATTCCGGACGATGAAGTGTAGCATTTCGGAGAATAAGGTGTGGCATTGGAGGCAACCGAGTGTGGCATTCGGGAAAGTCATCTTTTCATCTTCACCTCGTACAAATCGCCTCTCCGGTCTTTCAGGTTGCGTACACTGCCGTAGGTATGCAGTTCATTCAGCAAGTCCAGATCCACATCCGACACAAGAATCATTTCGGTATTCGGAGTGGCTTCCGCACGCTTGCCGTCTGTGGGGAAAGCGAAGTCGCAGGGAGTGAACACGCCGGACTGGGCATACTGGATGTCCATGTTGTGCACGCGGGGAAGATTGCCTACACTGCCGGCTATCACTACAAAGCACTCGTTTTCGATGGCACGAGCATGGGCGCACACCTTTACGCGGCTGTAAGCATTCTGCGTATCGGTAAGGAAAGGAACAAAGAGTATCTGCATGCCTTGGTCCGCCATGATGCGGCTCAGTTCGGGGAACTCTACATCGTAGCATATCAGCACGCCTATCTTAGCACAGTCCGTATCGAAAGTTTGGATGGACTTGCCTCCGCTCAGTCCCCAGGACTTTATCTCGTCGGGAGTGACATGTATCTTTTCGTACATTTCATAACTTCCGTCACGTCGGCAGAGGAATCCTACGTTGTATAGCAGCCCGTCTTCCTTGATAAGCGGCATACTGCCCGTAATAATGTTGATGTTATAGCTGATGGCGAGCTTGACGAAACGCTCCTTGATTTCCTCGGTATAGGCCGCCAGCCCGCGGATAGCCTGCGACTCGCCCTCGTTGTTGAATTTTGCCATCAACGGTGCGTTGAAGTATTCGGGAAAAAGGACAAAGTCACTCTTGTAGTCGCTCACGGCATCCACAAAAAATTCCACTTGCTCAAAAAGGTCATCCAGTGTCTTGTAGGTACGCATCTGCCATTGTACCAAGCCTACGCGGACAGTGGTTTTGGGGTTTACATAGTCTTGTGTGGGAGCCTGATAGTAGATATTGTCCCATTGCAGCAGGCAGGCGTAGTGCTTGGACTCCTCATCATTGGGAAGGTAGTTGCGCATCACCTTGCGCACGTGGAAGTCGTTAGAGAGCTGAAAGGTCAGCACCGGGTCGAAGATTTCCTTTTGCTTCACCTTATCTATGTACTCCTTGGGGCGGATTTGATCGGCATATTTGTAGTAGTTGGGGATACGTCCGCCAAACATGATTGCCTTCAGGTTCAATGTCTCGCAAAGTTCCTTGCGGTATTCATACATACGGCGTGCCAGACGCAGGCCACGGTATTGGGGATGGATAAAGACTTCGATGCCATAAAGTATGTTGCCTTTCGGATTGTGGGTGTTGAAAGTCTCCTTGCCCGTAACCTGGGCGTAAGTGTGGTCGTTCTTCACATCATCGTAGTTCACTATGATGGAAAGCGCACAGCCCACGATTTTCTCGTCAACCACCGTCACAATCTGCCCCTCGGGGAAGATGCGTATCAGTTTTTCTATTTGTTTGTGCGTCCAGAACACATCGCTTCCGTCTGAATAAACGCGCGTAAACGATTGTGCCAACTGGTCATAATCTTCAATCTGCAGATTGCGTATCTGCACCTTATTGATTTTCATTGAATCCATAACTTTCTTGCTATTCCTGATTAAAAACAGTGCAAAGGTACGGTTTATCCTTACATGTTATCTTCCCCTCCGAAGATTTTTCTTTCCCATCTTGAACGGATAAGGGAAAAGATACGGAATTGATAACAAAAAGAGGAGGCATTCATCAGGCCTCCTCTTTCCCGTTTTATATGGACAGTTTCAATGACGGTCTTATCTATTGTTTCTTCTATTCTTCCACAGCTTGGTCATGTCTTCCAGTGTCTTGCCTTTCGTTTCGGGAACAAGCTTCCAGACAAACAGAGCAGCCACCACACAGATGATTCCGTATAAGCCATAAGCAAACATGTGCCCGAACTTGTCTCCCATATCTCCCAAACTCATATTGTACATAGGTACGAAGGTGGAAGATACAATGAAATTGAATATCCATTGGAAGGCTACGGCAATGGCTACTGCAGCGCCACGGATGGTATTCGGGAAGATTTCAGCAATCAGTACCCAGCAGATGGGGCCCCAGCTGAACATGAACGAAGCACTGTAGACCATGATGCTGACAACAGCCAACATGGGAGGAAGCCCTGCCACAACGTTGCAAAGAGCTACTCCGAAAGCACCTATCGCCATGCCGATAGACCCCGAGATGAGCAGCGGTTTACGTCCCCATTTCTCGACTGTAAAGACAGCCAGCAACGTGAACAGAATATTGATGATACCCATGATGACGGTTTGAACCATCGGGTTGCCCATTCCCATCGTTTCGAAGATACGCGGTGCGAAATAGAGTACGGCGTTGATACCTACCGCTTGCTGGAATACACTCAGCATGATACCGATAAAGATAACCATCCAGCCATAAGTGAAAAGCTTTTCCGTCTTTTCCTCTGCCGTGGCTTTGATTTGAGACAGAATAACCTTTGCCTGAGCCAAGCCGTTGATACGGCTTAACACCTGGAGTGCCTTATCATCCTTGCCACTCATGGCAAGATAGCGTGGCGTTTCGGGAACAAACAGTACGAGCAACGCAAAGACTCCTGCAGGAACAGCCTCACTGACAAACATCAGACGCCATCCTATCTCTGTGGTCCATGCTGCCGCTTCGGGATTCAGAATCTGGTTGACTCCTTCAATGGCCTTTATCACCGGATTTGAATTCTCGCCCAGAATAAGGAAATTCACGAAGTAAACCACCAACTGGCCGAAGATAATGGCAAACTGATTCCATGATACCAGAGTCCCGCGAATGTTGCTCGGCGCAATTTCCGCAATATACATCGGGCAGATGGCCGATGCCAAACCTACGCCGATTCCTCCCAATACACGGTAGAAATTGAATGCCACGAGCAAGGAATAGGAAGGAACACCATAGTCGAAGAAAAGGAATTCCGGGTAGTAGGAGCCCAATGCCGACAGAAAGAACAAGACGCCGGCTATGAAAAGAGAATTCTTACGTCCCAGATTGGATGCGAAGAATCCCGAAAGAGCACTACCGATGATACATCCGATAAGTGCACTGGAAGAGGTAATGCCGTGAATCGTATCTGTGTAGACAAAATCGGAGGCACCCATAAAAAATGCCTGAAGCCCTTTATCGGCACCGGATATGACTGCTGTATCGTAGCCGAAAAGCAAGCCCCCGATGACGGCTACCAGCACAATAGAGAAGAGGTAGAGTTTACTGCCTTTTTCTGTATAATTCATGATATTAATGATTAATGGTTAATGATTAGCGATTAATGATTAGCGATTAATGATTAATATTGAAACACCTCATGCGCAACTTATTAACCACTAATCACTAAACATTGATCATTATTAGCAGTACATATTCACGATTGCCTCATACAATTCCTGCTTGCCGCTGGTCTGTTTCGGCTCACCGTTGGCTTTTGCGTAAGCTACCAAATCCTCCAGCGTCAGTTTGCCATCTTCAAATTCCTTGCCTTTACCACTGTCGAAGGAAGCATAGCGGTCGGCCAGCATCTTCTTGTAAGGAGACTCTTCAAGCAGTTTGGCTGCACTTTCCAGTGCACGTGCCATCACGTCCATACCGGCGATGTGGGCAATGAAAATGTCTTCCAGGTCGGTGGAGTTACGACGGGTCTTGGCATCGAAGTTTGTACCGCCATTGCCAAAGCCTCCGTTACGGATGATTTGCATCATTGCCTGGGTCAGTTCGAAGTTGTCGATGGGGAACTGGTCTGTATCCCAGCCGTTCTGGTAGTCACCACGGTTGGCGTCGATGGAGCCGAGCATACCGTTGTCTACGGCTACTGCGAGTTCGTGCTCGAAGGTGTGGCCCGCCAAAGTAGCGTGGTTCACTTCGATGTTCACCTTGAAATCTTTGTCCAGATTGTGAGCCTTCAAGAAGCCGATAACGGTTTCGGTGTCTACATCATACTGGTGTTTTGTAGGTTCCATCGGTTTCGGTTCAATCAAGAAGGTACCTTTGAAGCCGCGGGCACGTGCATAGTCGCGGGCGATGGTCAACATCTGTGCGAGGTGCTCTTTCTCACGCTTCTGGTCTGTATTCAGCAATGACATGTAGCCTTCGCGACCGCCCCAGAATACATAGTTTGAGCCTCCCAGTTCGATAGTAGCGTCGATGGCGTTTTTGATTTGGATGGCGGCACGTGCCACAACATCGAAATCGGGATTGGTGGCTGCACCATTCATGTAGCGGGCATGGCCGAATACGTTGGCAGTACCCCACAACAGTTTGATGCCGGTTTCTGCTTGTTTCTGCTTGGCATACGCTACGATTTCCTTCAAGTTGGCTTCGTATTCTTCAATGGTCTCGGCTTCTTCGCAGAGGTCTACATCGTGGAAGCAGTAGTATTCGATACCCATTTTCTGCATGAATTCAAAGCCGGCGTCCATTTTGTTCTTGGCAGCCTGAACCTTGTCAGCCTCACCGTTCCAGGGGAATTTCTTTGTTCCGCCACCGAATTGGTCACCACCTTCTGCGCAAAGAGTGTGCCACCATGCCATGGCGAACTTCAGCCATTCGCTCATTTTCTTACCCATGATTACTTTATCGGCATCGTAATAACGGAATGCCATCGGGTTCTTGCTCTCTTTACCTTCGAATTTAATCTTTCCTATTCCGGGAAAATACTCTTTTGTTGCCATAAGAATTTAATGTTTTAATGTGAGAATGTGCCAATGACAGACACATTCATCACGGGGTTAATTATTAATTTATTGTTTTAACGTGCTAACGTTTTAATGTGCACATTAGCACATTACCCAGTGTTTCCAGCGCGCATATGCGTCGGCATAAGCCTGGCGGTCTGCCACTTTCGGCTCTATCACCTCGAGCTTCTCAAGCGTGGCAAATGCTTCGTTGTTGTCCTTGTATATGCCCACACCGATTCCGGCGCCTTTGGCGGCACCTACAGAGCCGTCGGTATCATACAGTTCGATGACAGCTCCCGTCACACCGGCCAATGTCTCGCGGAACAGCGGGCTGAGGAACATATTAGCCTTGCCTGCATGAATTTTCTGCACGGGAATGCCCATTTGTTCCATGATGTCGATTCCATATTTAAAGGAAAAAACGATGCCTTCCTGCGCTGCACGGATGATATGCTGTTTGCCGTGCTGGTTGAAGTTGATGCCATGAATGGAACAGCCTGTTTCCTTGTTCTCAAGCATACGCTCCGCACCGTTTCCAAAGGGCAGGATGCTGATACCGGCACTGCCGATGGGAGCTTGTGCTGCCAGCAGATTCATATCGCTGTAGGAGATGCCTTCGGGAGCAACGGTGCGTTTTACCCATGAATTGAGAATGCCCGTACCATTGATGCACAGCAGAACACCCAGACGGGTTTGCCCGGCAGCATGGTTGACGTGTGCAAAGGTGTTGACACGTGACTTGGGGTCGTAGTTCACCTCACCGTTCACGCCGTATACCACGCCGGACGTTCCGGCGGTGGAAGCTATTTCACCCGGATTGAATACATTCAGGGAAAGGGCATTGTTGGGCTGGTCGCCGGCACGGTAAGTGATAGGCGTACCTTCTTTCAGACCCAGCTCTGCGGCTGCAGCAGCATTGACACGTCCCTGCTCGGAGAAAGTCGGTTTGATGTCGGCAATCAGAGAGGAGTCGAACCCATAATAGTCCATCAGAAAGTCGGCAACCCGGTTGTTCTTGAAATCCCAGAACATCCCTTCGGACAAACCGGACACCGTGGTACAGATGGTACCGCTCAACTTCATGGCGATATAGTCGCCCGGCAGCATTATCTTATGAATCTTTTCGTAAACGGAAGGCTCATTCTCCTTAATCCAAGCCAGTTTGGAGGCCGTGAAGTTGCCCGGAGAATTCAGCAGATGTGAAAGGCAAGTCTCCTCTCCCAATGTTTCGAAAGCCTTTTGTCCGTAGGGCACGGCTCTGGAGTCGCACCAGATAATGGCAGGACGCAACACCTGCTGGTTTTTATCTACACATACCAAGCCATGCATCTGATAAGAGATACCGATCGCCTTGATGTCTTCTGCGTTTACTCCGGATTCTGCCAATACCGCTTGTGTGGCCAGTTTCAAGTTTTCCCACCAGTTTCCGGGGTCTTGCTCTGCCCAGCCGGGCTTCACTGCGATAATTTCCGCTTCAGTCTTGGGGAAGAAGGCAGACGATACACACTTGCCGCTTTCCGCATTTACCAGACTCGCTTTTACAGACGAGCTGCCGATGTCATAACCTAATAAATACATTTCTATCAATATTAAAATGAAAGTGATATGAAGAATTTACAATCCGGCTACCGTCGGATTTTATTGTATATCTTTTTGTCGAAACGGTAGTAGCGTGCCGCCCGGTGGGCCACGCCCTGCTGTTTTTCTTCCAGGGGGACGACATACTCCATCAAGGCAATTTTTTTATGGAAATTGCGTACGTCGTACTGCTTGTCATACACCAGTTCGTACAAAGTGCGAAGCTGGGATGCGGTGAACTTACGCGGCAACAAGTCGAACAGTGAAGACGGGTTGAACTCGACGTACTGACGGACATAGGTAATGGCTTCCTTGATAATCAGGTTGTGGTCGAATGCCAGAGCCTTTATATCCGGCATGGCTACCCAACTAGCTTGATAATTGTCCAAATCACGGTTCAATGCGCGGTCTATCTTCACCAGGGAAAGATAGGCTATGGTGACAATACGCTCTACCTTGGACTGCATGGCACGTTCCAGCCAATGTACATCTCTGGGGTCCTTCGTACGGTTTTTTGAGCCGAATGCCTTGAATTGCATCAGATTGACGTTCTTCAGCCCCGTCAATTCATTCAACACCCGTTTGGCAGCTTCATCCAAATCCTCATCCATGTAAATCAAACTTCCGGGAAGCTTCATATCATGAAAGATTTCTCCTTCTTCCTCTCCTGCACGCTTAATCAGCAGAACCTTTAGCTGTTCTCCGTCAAAACCAATCACTACACAGTCCACAGAGATATGATTGTTTGCCAACGGCGTTTTTTGTTCTATGTTTTGCATAATATATCTCGTTAAGCGCTGCAAATATAAATAGGTTTTTCTAATTTGCAATAAAGGAAAAGAATATTTTTATAATATTATAAAGCATTATTTTTCAACTGAATACATATCTTACTTTATACAATATCATTTTCAGTTGTTATCGTATGGAATACAATATGTAATTTACAAGAATATACAAGAGGTCTAATTGTAGGAAGTACAATAAGGAGAAAGTGTTTCATTTATAAGTATTTCAGCCTCCGGATACCACAGAAGGCCCAAGCATACATATTGTATTTTAGCTTCCCTCCTTAAAGTAAGGGCATTGCACAAAAAACATCCGTTTGTGCGGTGAATATCAGAAAAACCTCTACCTTTGCAGCACTTTTTATTTAAACACTAAAAAACGAGTAAATATGAAAGCATTTGTATTTCCGGGTCAAGGTGCCCAATTCGTTGGCATGGGAAAGGACCTGTACGAAAATTCGGCATTAGCCAAGGAACTTTTTGAGAAAGCAAATGATATCCTCGGGTATCGTATTACTGATATTATGTTCAACGGAACAGATGAAGACCTGCGCCAGACTAAAGTTACCCAACCTGCCGTGTTCCTTCATTCCGTTATTTCCGCCCTCTGCATGGGCGATGACTTTAAGCCGGAGATGACCGCCGGTCACTCATTGGGCGAGTTCTCTGCCTTGGTTGCTGCCGGTGCACTGAGCTTTGAAGATGGTCTGAAACTGGTGTATGCCCGTGCCATGGCTATGCAAAAGGCTTGCGAGGCACAGCCCTCCACTATGGCAGCCATTATTGCCCTGCCGGATGAAAAGGTTGAGGAAATCTGCGCTCAAGTAAGTGCTGAAGGTGAAGTTTGCGTGGCAGCCAACTATAACTGCCCGGGACAGATTGTAATTTCCGGTTCCATAGAAGGTATCAACAAGGCTTGCGAACTGATGAAGGCTGCAGGTGCAAAGCGTGCTCTGCCGTTGAAGGTAGGCGGTGCGTTCCACTCTCCGCTGATGAACCCTGCCAAAGTTGAACTGGAAGCAGCCATCAATGCAACAGAAATCCATGCTCCGAAGTGCCCCGTATATCAGAATGTAGACGCTATGCCTCATACTGACCCGGTAGAAATCAAGAAGAACCTGGTGGCTCAGCTGACAGCATCGGTACGTTGGACGCAAACAGTGAAGAACATGGTTGCCGATGGTGCTACGGACTTCACAGAGTGCGGTCCTGGTGCAGTGCTGCAAGGTCTTATCAAGAAGATTGCACCGGAAGCTACGGCTCACGGGATTGCATAATTCCTTAAATAGAATATTTTCAAGGCTGTCTTTCTTCAAATAGACAGCCTTTCTTGTTTTAGTAGGCCATTTCCTTTATATTTGCCACTCACAACAAAATGGGATATATGGAAAAGATTACGGAGTTCAGAAATACCTTGGCAGTACCTATTCATAAGTTATCGATAGACTCTCTGGTACAAGAGGTATGCCTCTGCCCCGAGTATTTTGAAGATATATACCGATTGACATACGATGAAAAACAGACGGTGTCATGGCGAGCAATATGGGTATGCGAGAAATTGAGCGAAATCCATCCCGACTGGTTCATCCTACTGTACGATGAAATCATTCAACGGCTGATAGACTGCACGCACGACGGTTCCAAACGTCTCTTATTATCTATACTGTATAATATTCCCATCCCTACTCCAATCTCCGTCGATTTGCTGAATTACTGCCTGGACCACATGCTATCTCCGCAAGAAAGCATAGGAGTGCAAGCCCTTTCCATCAGAATAGCCTATCTGCTTTGCAGGAAGGAGCCGGAACTGCTGCAGGAATTGCAACTGATACTAGAAAATACAGAGCTTGATTTTTATTCAACTGGAGTCAGAACCACTGTTCGGAATACGCTGAAAAAGATACGTGCCACAAAGGGGCGCAAGTAAACAAAAAGTAATCACTGAAATAAAAAGTACGTTCTTTTGTTTTTTATTTCCGATTTTCCCTTACCTTTGTTGCCGTAAAGACAAAGGGGTGCCCCGACGGGCTGAGATTATACCCTCGAACCTGATGCAGTTAGTACTGCCGTAGGAATTGGATATTTCTTTCTTCACTGAACTTGCCGTAAAGACGCTTCTTTGTATTTACTTCCATTGTTTTATTTCTTAATGAACAGAAAAATGAAAGTATTGGTCAACAACAAGGAAGTGAAAACCGGCGCCACTACCCTTTCACAACTTATCGAGGAACTTGCCCTACCGATGCAAGGCATTGCCGTGGCCGTAGACAACCGTATTGTACTTCGCACGGAATGGACAAAATGCATCCTGAGGGAATACATGCCCATCATCATTATCAAAGCAGCTTGCGGAGGGTGAGGAAGATGAAGGACGAGAGACTGAAAAACGGAGGAATGCAGTTCATCACGCACTATACGGAACGATATTCGTATCTGGATGCTGCACGCATGGCTCTTGAGGGCGGTTGCCGCTGGGTGCAACTGCGCATGAAAGACACCCCGGTGGAAACGATAGAACCCGTAGCTTTGGAAGTGCAGGCCCTTTGCCGGCAATACGGTGCCACCTTCATCATTGACGACCATGTGGAACTGGCGCGAAAACTGCATGCCGACGGCGTACATCTTGGAAAGAAAGACATGCCCATAGCCGACGCACGCCGGATTCTGGGCGCGGAGTACATTATAGGCGGTACCGCCAATACTTTTGAGGATGTACTGCAACACTACAAAGCCGGTGCCGACTACATAGGCTGCGGCCCCTTCCGCTACACCACTACCAAGAAGAATCTGAGTCCGATATTGGGACTGGAAGGATATACAGCTATCATCCACCGGATGCAGGAGAAGGATATACACCTTCCGATAGTAGCCATCGGTGGAATAACCATAGCGGATATTCCAGCCGTTATGCAGACGGGGGTAAGCGGGATTGCCCTTTCGGGCACGGTACTGCATGCCGATAGTCCGGCAGATGAAATGAAAAGAATCATTTCTTTAATGGAGAATGAAAAATAAAGAATTAATATATGACGACTGATATGGAAAAATTAGTGATTGCGGAACGTGAGTTCAACTCCCGTCTGTTTTTAGGAACCGGAAAGTTCAATTCCGATGAAGTGATGGAGCAGTCTATCCTGGCATCCGGCACAGAAATGGTGACGGTAGCCATGAAACGCATTGAACTGGACAACAAGGAAGACAATATGCTGGTACACATACAGCATCCCGGTATCCAGCTTCTGCCCAACACCTCCGGCGTGCGCAATGCCGAAGAAGCTGTTTTTGCTGCACAGATGGCGCGTGAAGCTTTCGGCACGAACTGGCTGAAACTGGAGATACACCCCGACCCCCGCTATCTGTTGCCCGATTCTGTAGAGACGCTGAAAGCCACGGAAGAACTGGTCAAGTTAGGATTTGTGGTACTGCCCTATTGCCAGGCCGACCCCACACTGTGCAAGAGGCTGGAAGAAGCCGGTGCCGCCACCGTCATGCCGCTGGGTGCTCCTATCGGTACAAACAAAGGACTACAGACAAGGGATTTCCTGAGAATAATCATTGAACAAGCCAATATCCCCGTAGTGGTGGATGCCGGTATCGGTGCCCCGAGCCATGCGGCAGAGGCTATGGAAATGGGCGCTTCGGCTTGCCTGGTGAATACAGCCATTGCAGTGGCGGGCGACCCCGTGACCATGGCGGTAGCGTTCAAGCAGGCTGTAGAGGCGGGACGCATGGCATACGAAGCAGGTCTGGGCATACAGGCAGATAATTTTGTTGCGGAAGCCAGCTCACCGCTGACGGCTTTCTTGAATGAAAAATGACAAAACAGGGAGATTTACGATTAGACAATTTACGATTTACGATTGAAGTTACTCATGCAATCATAAACCTACCGGTTGAGAGAGGTTGTTTAACAATACAAACTCCAATCGTAAATTGTCTAATCGTAAATCTCTACATAACAAAACCTAAAGAAAAATGAACCAGAAGATAAAATTCCCCCGTTCCGAGAAAGTATATTTGCCGGGCACCTTGTTTCCCGAATTGCGCGTAGCTATGCGCAAGGTGGAGCAAGTGCCCAGTACGAACTTCATTGATGGAGAAAAGGTACTTACTCCGAATCCGGAAGTGTATGTGTATGATACCAGCGGACCGTTCAGCGACCCTGCCGTCGAAGTGGATTTGAAGAAAGGGCTGCCCCGTCTGCGCGAGCCGTGGATACTGAAACGCGGCGATGTGGAGCAGCTTTCCGAAATAACGTCGGAGTACGGACGCATGCGCCGCGACGACCAGTCGCTCGACTCTCTGCGCTTTGAGCATATCACCCTGCCCTACCGCGCCCTTCAAGGAAAATGCTGCACACAGATGTACTATGCCAAACAAGGTATCATCACGCCTGAAATGGAGTATGTGGCGATTCGCGAGAACATGAACTGCGCGGAGCTGGGAATAGAGACGCACATCACACCGGAATTTGTACGCCAGGAGATTGCTGCCGGACGCGCCCTGCTTCCTGCCAACATCAACCATCCCGAAGCAGAGCCGATGATTATAGGCCGTAACTTCCTGGTGAAGATAAATACCAATATCGGAAACTCCGCCACCACCTCGGGCATCGAAGAAGAGGTAGAGAAAGCATTGTGGAGCTGCAAATGGGGCGGCGACACGCTGATGGACCTCTCCACGGGCGAGAACATACACGAAACGCGCGAATGGATTATCCGCAACTGTCCCGTTCCCGTGGGCACTGTCCCCATCTACCAGGCATTGGAGAAAGTGAACGGCAAGGTGGAAGACCTCACCTGGGAAATCTACCGCGACACCTTGATTGAACAATGCGAGCAGGGAGTGGACTACTTCACCATCCATGCCGGCATACGCCGCCACAATGTGCATCTGGCCGAGAAAAGGTTGTGCGGCATCGTGAGCCGTGGCGGCAGCATCATGAGCAAATGGTGCCTGGTGCACGACCGCGAGAGTTTCCTTTACGAACACTTTGATGACATTTGCGACATTCTGGCACAGTATGACGTTGCCATCTCTTTGGGAGACGGGCTGCGTCCGGGGTCTACGCACGATGCCAACGATGAAGCGCAGTTTGCAGAACTCGACACGATGGGCGAGCTTGTGCTGCGTGCCTGGGACAAGAATGTGCAGGCTTTCATCGAAGGTCCCGGCCACGTGCCCATGCACAAGATTAAGGAGAATATGGAGCGCCAGATAGAAAAATGCCACGATGCGCCTTTCTATACGCTCGGCCCCATCGTGACGGACATCGCACCGGGATACGACCATATCACGTCCGCCATCGGTGCGGCGCAGATAGGCTGGCTGGGTACGGCGATGCTCTGCTATGTCACTCCCAAAGAGCATCTGGCACTGCCCGATAAGGAGGATGTGCGTGTAGGTGTCATCACCTATAAGATAGCCGCCCATGCCGCCGACCTGGCAAAAGGGCATCCCGGAGCACAAGTGCGTGACAATGCACTGAGCAAAGCACGTTATGAATTCCGCTGGAAAGACCAGTTTGACTTGTCGCTCGACCCGGAACGTGCGTTCAGCTATTTTCATGCAGGGAAGCATGTGGATGGGGAGTATTGCACGATGTGCGGACCGAACTTCTGTGCGATGCGGTTGTCGAGAGAATTAAAAAAGAAATAAATGGGAATTGATAGAGCACTATGTTTTCAGACGAATTAGAACATATATCCTGGGAGGAAACCACGGCACGCATCCATGCCAAGACAGATGCGGATGTACGCCGTGCCCTCTCCAAAGAACATTGTAATGTAGAGGACTTCATGGCCCTCATCTCACCCGCCGCTGCCCCCTATCTGGAGACGATGGCACGATTGAGCAAGAAATACACCGAGGCACGATTCGGGAAAACCATCTCCATGTTCGTGCCTCTTTACATCACGAATTCCTGCACCAACTCTTGCGTGTATTGCGGTTTCCATATCAGCAACCCCATGCCGCGTACCATACTGACGGAAGAAGAAATCGTGAACGAATACAAGGCCATCAAGAAGCTGGCACCTTTCGAGAATTTGCTGTTGGTAACGGGAGAAAATCCGGCCAAAGCAGGCGTGCCCTACATAGCCCGTGCACTGGACCTGGCAAAACCCTACTTCAGCAATCTGAAAATAGAAGTGATGCCCTTAAAAACGGAAGAGTATGCAACGCTGAAAGAACACGGCATGAATGGCGTGATTTGTTTTCAAGAAACCTACCACAAGTCGAATTACAACATCTACCACCCCCGTGGCATGAAGTCCAAATTCGAATGGCGTGTCAATGGTTTCGACCGCATGGGGCAGGCAGGCGTCCACTCCATCGGCATGGGAGTGCTCATCGGTCTGGAGAAAGAATGGCGGACAGACATCACCATGATGGCTTATCACCTGCGCTATCTCCAGAAACATTATTGGCAAACGAAATACAGCGTCAACTTCCCCCGTATGCGTCCTTCGGAGAACGGCGGCTTCCAGCCCAATGTCATCATGAGCGACCGCGAACTGGCACAAGTCACTTTCGCCATGCGCATCTTCGACCATGATGTAGACATCTCCTACTCCACCCGCGAGCCTGCCGATATACGCGACCATATGGCAACACTCGGTGTGACAACCATGAGCGCCGAAAGCAAGACCGAACCGGGAGGATATTACAGCTATCCGCAAACACTGGAACAGTTTCATGTCAGCGACGAGCGCAAGGCTGTGGAAGTGGACAAAGCATTGAAACGCCTGGGGCGCGAACCAGTGTGGAAAGATTGGGATGCGAGTTTTGATTTGAAGGCTTTCAAGAGATGAGTGGCCGAATACAGAACCTTAATAATAATGAACAAATGAACCGATATGCCAGACAAACGTCCCTCCCTGAAATAGGCGAAGCCGGACAAGAGAAACTGCGTAATGCCAAGGTGTTGATAGTCGGTGTGGGAGGATTGGGTTCTCCCATTGCCCTCTATCTGGCGGGAGCAGGAGTCGGAACGCTGGGATTGGTGGACGATGACCAGGTCAGCATCAGTAATCTTCAACGTCAGGTTCTGTATGCTGAAGCTGACCTTGGGCAGCCTAAACCTCTATGTGGCGCCCGTAGAGTGCAGGGTTTGAACAGCGATGTAAACGTGGAAGTATACCCCTTCCGTCTGGACAAGAAGAATGCCGGAGAACTGATAAGGAACTACGATATAGTGGTAGACGGGTGCGACAACTTCGCTACCCGCTACTTGCTGAATGACGTATGCAACGCTTGGGGCAAGCCCTACGTTTATGGTGCCATTCAAGGCTTTGAAGGCCAAGTGTCCGTCTTCTGCTACGGTGAGAGTGCAAAAAACTATCGTGACCTCTATCCGGATGAAGAAGGGACACTGCTCATGCCATCTCCGGACAAATCGGTTATCGGCGTAACCCCTGCCATTGTGGGTAGCGTAGAAGCCAATGAAGTGTTGAAACTGATTTGCGGCTACGGTGAACCCTTGGCTGGAAAGCTATGGACGATTGATTTAAGGACCATGCAGTCGTATATTCTCTCACTATAGGCAAACATCCATAAAGATATGAAACTGATAGTCATTACCACGCCGCAATTCTTTGAAGGAGAAGCAGAGGCAGTTACCTCCTTATTCCAAAACGGTTTGGAAATGCTCCACCTGCGCAAGCCGGGAGCTTCGGCAGAGGAGATGGGGAATTTTCTTCAACAGCTACCGATGGAATATATGCCACGCATTGTCACGCATGAGCAATTCCAGCTGGCATCCGTTTTCGGTCTGAAAGGAATTCATCTGAACGGGCGCAATCCGCAGATACCGTCCGGATATAAGGGACATGTCAGTCGCTCTTGTCACTCTCTTGAAGAAGTGTTGAAACATAAATCAGATTGTAACTATGTGTTCCTCAGCCCCATTTATGACAGTATATCCAAAGAAGGCTATTCTTCCGCTTACTCCTGCGATACCTTGCAGAAGGCGCAGCAAGCTGGTATTATCGACTCAAAGGTGATGGCATTGGGTGGCATCACCTTGGAACATCTTCCGGAAATAGCCGCTTTAGGTTTCGGAGGTGCCGTACTGCTGGGAGATGTCTGGCAGCAAGCGAAGGAAGCTTTCATCCCCCACTTCCTCCACCTGAAACAGCTTTCCTCTCACCCCTTTAATTTTTAATTTCTAATTTTTAATTATTTCATGCTTCCCCCTATTATCCTTTCCATTGCCGGTTCCGACTGTTCGGGCGGTGCAGGCATACAAGCAGACATAAAGACCATTTCCGCTTTGGGAGGTTATGCCGCTTCCGTCATCACGGCTGTTACTGCACAAAACACACTGGGAGTACAATCGGTTTATCCGATACCTGTGGATATGGTTAAGGCACAAATCACCTCTGTTATGGATGATTTAAGGCCGGATGCCGTCAAGATAGGTATGGTATATGATGCCGGTATTGTGACCACCATTGTCGATTGTCTTCAGACATATACTCCGGAGTGTATAGTCTATGACCCCGTCATGATATCGACCAGCGGACGGCGGCTGATGACCGAAGAAACCATACAAGTCATTAAGACGGAACTGTTTCCGCTATGCACCCTCATTACTCCCAACCTGAATGAAGCAAGCCTGCTTTGGGGGCGAACCATTGCCGGCACTGTGGAGATGCAGCAAGCGGCACAGGAATTATCCTGCAGATACAATACCGCTGTTCTCGTCAAAGGCGGACATCTGGAGGGCAATGACATGTGCGACGTGCTTTATTGCCGGCAACCTTCTGCCGGGGCTGACGTCCTGCCATCCGGATGCATCCTCTATTCCAATCCCAAAATAGAGAGCCGTAACCTGCACGGCACGGGGTGTACCCTTTCCTCTGCCATAGCTACATTTCTTGCCGGTGGCAACAAACTCGATGAAGCGGTCTGCAAGGCTAAAGAGTATATCGGTACTGCGATAAACCGGGGGAAAGACATGAATATAGGGCACGGGAACGGTCCGTTATGGCACTTTCCTTTATCGGAATAAGAGCTCGTCGAAACGCATTATCTGTTTACCTTAAACGCATTATCTGTCAGCCTCCGATACATCATGTGTTTGGCACCAACGGACAATGCGTTTCGACATGCCTGCTTCTTAATAGCGTATGCCCAGAATTTTCTTGGCATCGTCTTTCTTGAACAGTGAATCAATGACGTCTAAAATCGCTTCGTAGTTTTCCGGATCTACGATATTGGGAGCGAATATGTTGAGGACTTTCATCTTGTCGTCATCAAAAGTATATAGTGCCATCAAACTGGCACATTGCACACAGTTCAGACTGTTGTTTCGGGCAACAGTTCTCATCATTTCGATTTGATCATCCTTGAAAGGGCGGGACTTCACTTTTTCATAAAAATGCCGGAAGTCTTCGGGGTGCATCCCCCTGACATAAACCGGAGCTGGAGAATCTATCACTACTTCACTGGGAACAACCGGCAACGTACGTGGCTCTCCGGAGAATGAGTCCATTGCAACGACTCTCCCACCTTCAAAAGTCACGACAATCTGAGTTCGGCTGATATTACTTTTACCGGACAGCACTCTGGAATATTCCCATTCTTCTATATCCCGGTCGAAGCGGCGATACTCTGGAGTTCCCAATATCTTGGTGACCTCCTGCCTGCTCATCCCCTTCTGGATACTGTTCAACACATCTACCTTAGCATCATAAAACAAACTGGAACAACTGCTGAATCCCATCGTCATTACCAGTCCCGCAATAATTAGTCTGATTGTTTTCATCTTATCGAGTTTTTAGTTGCCACAAAGGTAGGCAGAAACATGGATAGACCTCTTATTATCCCCCTATTTGTCAAAAGGGATTTCCCTACTTTTTTTAGCCATATACCTATTAATATGGAAATAATCCGTTATTTTTGCAGATACTATCACTATAAATAGGTAAAAACACATGGAAAAAGCAAAAGTATACTACTCTGATTTGCGTACCTCCCCTACATCCAATCTTTTGGATAAAATGGAACGCTTGCTGAAAAGGGCAGGCATCGAGCAACTTCCTTTGAAAGATAGCTTTGCTGCCATTAAAATCCATTTCGGCGAACCCGGAAACCTGGCATACTTGCGTCCCAATTATGCAGCTCGAATGGCAACCCTGCTCCGCAGCCTGGGAGCCAAACCTTTCTTGACGGACTGCAACACGCTGTATTCCGGTCGTCGTGCCAATGCTGTAGACCACTTGCAAAGTGCGATGGAGAATGGCTTTAACCCTATCTCGGCCCAGTGCCAGGTCATTATCGGCGACGGACTGAAGGGAACGGACTACCGCGAAATCCCTCTGAACGGGGAATATTGTCCGGCACCCAAAATCGGCACAGCGATAGCCGATGCCGATATTGTAATCAGTATGAACCACTTCAAGGGGCACGAACAAGCCGGTTTTGGCGGCGCCTTGAAGAATCTGGGCATGGGATGTGCCAGCGTAGGCGGAAAGCTGGAACTGCATTGCGCCTCGCAACCCAAGATTGATGAAGCAAGCTGCATCGGCTGCAACATCTGCGTGAAGCATTGCGCACACGACGCTGTGCACCTCAATGCCAGCCGCAAGGCAGAAATAGACTACGCCAAATGCGTAGGTTGCGGACAGTGCGTAGCCCTCTGCCAGCACGACGGTGCCGTGATGGGAGCCGAAGATACTTCCGAGCGCCTGAACTACAAGATTGCGGAATATGCCCTCGCTGTCGTTATGGGCAAGCCCCATTTCCACATCAGCTTCATCATGAACGTATCTCCCGAATGCGACTGCTGGAACCACAACGATGCCGCCATCGTGCCCGACCTCGGCATTCTGGCTTCGGCAGACCCGGTTGCACTGGACAAGGCATGTGCAGATATGGTCATCCAAGCCCCGATACTGCACGGTAACAATTGCCTTGCCACGGCACACGAGCACGACGACTTGTGTGGATGCGACAAGTTCCACTTGATGCACCCCGACACGGACTGGCTTGCCGGATTGCGCCATGCCGAGAAAATAGGATTGGGAACCATGGAATATGAATTGGTGAAGATTTGATTAAACCTTTTCAGTTTTAAACAGTCATAATAAAAATAGATTTATCAACTAATGCATAATATTATACAAATGGAAACATCTGCAAAACTTTATTCTTTGCCTTTCGGCAACGTAAAGACCTATCTATTCGCCCTGCTGTTCGTGGCAGGAAACATCGCCTTGCCGCAACTCTGCCATCTGGTCCCAGCAGGCGGTCCGACGTTGCTTCCCATCTATTTCTTTACACTGATAGCTGCTTATAAATATGGTTTCAAGGTAGGTCTGCTGACGGCTCTCTTGTCTCCGGTCATCAATCATCTGCTTTTTGCCATGCCTGCAGCAGCCGTGTTGCCGGCCATACTTATAAAGTCCGGTCTGCTGGCCGGAACCGCCGCTCTTGCTGCACGCTATGCCAAGAATATCTCTTTATTGGCATTGCTGGGTGTAATCCTCTCCTATCAAATTATCGGTACGGCCTTTGAATGGGCACTGTGCGGTAATTTCTTTTTGGCAGTGCAAGATTTCCGTATGGGCATTCCGGGCATGCTGATTCAGTGGTTTGGAGGATATGCACTGCTGAAAGCAATCGCAAAGAAATAAACGTATATTCTCAAACAGTATCCCTTAATCCTAAAACTTTGTTCGCACACTGCGGATACATATCCCCAGTTTGCGGATGTCTATCCCAAGGCTTGGGATAGACATCCGCAAACCATAAACAAAGTTTTTTCTTAACTGATAAAAACTTTTTCCCTAACTAAGAAAAACTTTCTCCTTAATAGAGAAGACTTTTCTCTTAATACTTTGAACTTTTTTCCGCTATTTTCCTTTCTCCCTACAATAAAATCATTAATTTCGTGCCGAACAATATATCATATTTTCAACATGGAAGTAGTAACGAACAACTGGTTCACTAAAAAATATCCAATAGGTTTTGCCTTAAGCGGCGGTTTCATCAAAGGCTTTGCCCATTTGGGTGCCATGCAATCCTTATTGGAACATGACATAAAGCCCAATATACTTTCCGGAGTCAGCGCCGGAGCCTTGGCCGGGGTATTCTACGCCGACGGCAATGAACCGCATAAAGTTCTTGACTACTTTGCCGGGCACAAGTTTCAGGACCTGACCAAACTGGTGATTCCCAAAGTCGGATTGTTTGAATTGGGAGAATTCATCGATTTCCTGAAAAGCAATCTGAAATCCAAGAAACTGGAAGAACTGCAAATCCCTCTGATTATTACAGCTACTGACCTGGACCACGGACGTCTGGTACATTTCCATAAAGGGGACATCGCCGAACGCGTAGCAGCTTCGTGTTGCATGCCGGTATTGTTTGCCCCGGTCAATATAGACGGCACCCATTACGTGGACGGAGGCCTGCTGATGAACCTGCCTGTCTCTACCCTCCGCCGTATATGCGAAAAAGTGATTGCCGTGAATGTCAGCCCTCTGATGGCGACCAAGTATAAAATGAACATTGTGAGCATTGCCTTACGTTCCTATAATTTTATGTTCCGCTCCAACTCTTTTCCTGAACGCGAGAAGGCTGATTTGCTGATAGAACCTTATAACTTGGAAGGATACAGCAATACAGAGCTGGAAAAGGCGGAGGAGATATTCATGCAGGGATATAATACGACCAATGATATATTGGAACGCCTGCTCATTGACAAAGGCAGCATTTGGAAAGAATAAAATAACCATTCTATAACATAGAAAACAAAGAAATGAACGACGAAAACAAATTGATTATTTATCAAGTGTTCACCCGACTATTCGGAAACAACAATAACCACTGCATCAATAATGGCAGCATCACTGAAAATGGATGCGGCAAGATGGCCGACTTTACAGCCAAGGCGTTGGGAGAAATCAAGAAGCTTGGCGCTACACATATCTGGTACACGGGCATCATCGAGCATGCTACGCAAACTGACTACCGCCGTCACAATATCCAACCCGACCATCCGGCCATAGTGAAAGGTAAAGCCGGATCTCCCTATGCCATCAAGGACTACTATGATGTCGACCCGGATCTCGCCAAGGACGTACCGGAGCGTATGAAAGAGTTTGAGAATCTGGTGCAGCGCACTCACCGTAGCGGTCTGAAGGTTATCATAGATTTTGTTCCCAACCACGTAGCCCGTCAATATCACTCGGATGCCCAGCCGGATGGCACTTCACAACTGGGGTCAAACGATGATACCAATTATGCGTTCAGCCCATATAATAACTTCTATTATATCCCGAAATCGGAACTGCATGGCCAATTTGACATGAAAGGTGCAGCCGCCGAACCTTATAGGGAGTTTCCGGCAAAAGCTACCGGAAACAACCGTTTTGATGCTTATCCAAACATCACCGATTGGTACGAAACTATAAAGTTGAATTATGGAGTGGATTACCAGAACGGCGGGACTTGCCATTTCGACCCCATTCCCGACACATGGACCAAGATGCTGGATATCATGCTGTTCTGGGCGGGAAAGAACATAGACGGTTTCCGTTGCGATATGGCCGAGATGGTTCCCGTAGAGTTCTGGGAATGGGCAATTCCGCAGGTCAAGGAACAATATCCCTCCCTGCTGTTTATAGCCGAAGTCTACAACCCGGGAGAATACAAGAATTACTTGTTCCGTGGCAAGTTTGATTATTTATACGACAAAGTAGGACTTTATGATACCTTGCGGGCTGTTACTTGCGGGTATGAATCGGCAACTGCCATCACCCGTTCCTGGCAAAGTCTGGGAGGTATAGAAAAACGCATGCTGAACTTTCTGGAAAACCATGACGAGCAACGTATCGCTTCCGACTTTTTTGCCAGTAACCCACGCAAGGCGATTCCGGCACTCATTGTGTCAGCTTGCATGAACACCAATCCGATGATGATTTATTTCGGTCAGGAGTTTGGTGAGCTGGGCATGGATAGTGAAGGTTTCAGCGGCCGGGACGGACGTACAACCATCTTTGACTATTGGAGTGTAGATACTATCCGCCGTTGGCGCAATGGCGGCAAGTTCGACGGCAAGATGCTGACGGAGGACCAGAAACACCTATACAGCATTTATAAACGGCTACTGACTCTTTGCAATGAAGAAAAGGCCATCTCTCAGGGGGCTTTCTTCGATTTGATGTATGCCAATGTCAACGGATGGCGCTTTAATGAACATAAGCAATATACATTCCTGCGCAAATTTGAGAGAGACCTGCTGCTGTTCGTCGTGAACTTCGACCATATCTCGGCAGACCTTGCCATAAATATTCCTTCTCATGCTTTTGACTTCCTGCAAATACCGCAGATGGACCAGTACAAAGCTACGGAGCTGCTCAGCGGAAAAGAAGAAAACATAAGTCTGCTTCCCTATAAGGCTACTAATGTGGCCGTCGAAGGATATGGAGGAAAGATACTTAAGATAAAGCTATAACGGAATCACAACTCTGGTGATTTATTAGATTTGGCACTGATTATGCAGAACAACACGGATTTCTTAATCGCTTCGTGGTTTTCCGCATAATCAGTGCCAAGTCTTTATTTGTTCTCTTCCATATATTCCTTCAGCCGATATAGCCGCGTGATGGCAGGATTATAAAAATCATCAGGATAATGTGCATCTATGTCACTCAGGTTAGCTTGCACAAAACGTTTCACATCCACTATGTTCTCAGCATCAGACAATGTTACACTTTGAGGGAAAGATGTGCTCTTTGCCCAAGCTATCAGCGCTTTAACGCTATCTTCATCAAATTTATATTCGGCCATATTCTACATATTTTCTTGCAAAGATAGTGCAAACCGGATGCAGAATAAAATGACCCACCCATTTTTTTATGCTAAAGTTATCCTCATCTGCATGAACAAAATTCCAATTTGTTGTGTTATATAAATGTGTTTTTCATAGTATTAGATATAAGATTAATTAAAAGAGACGTACCCGCTTGTGATAAGTAAGTACATCAAAAACAGAAGCGTCTGTTTGATTGATAAATGTGTAAGGAGCATCGGTTTACCAGAGCCGATGCTTTTTTTTACCCTTCTTTGTAGCATGTTAGAAATATTATCCGTAAATTTGGCAGATAATAAGGAAAGAATATGATATGAATATCCCTGTTATATTTCAATTTTTGAAAGAACTGTCTGCAAACAACAATCGTGAATGGTTCAATTCTCACCGGGAACAGTATGAAGTCGCCCGCAGCGAGTTTGAAAACTTGCTTACAGTAATTATCTCCCGTATCTCTTTATTTGATGAAAGCATCCGTGGTATAGAAGCAAAGGACTGTACATACCGTATTTATCGTGATACACGCTTTTCCGAAGATAAAACTCCCTACAAGACACATCTGGGAGGATATATCAATGCGAAAGGAAAGAAATCCGACCATTGTGGCTATTACGTGCATCTGGAACCGGGAAACTGCTTGTTGGCCGGTGGAAGTTATTGTCCTCCCCCGCCCTTGTTAAGAGCTCTGCGACAAGCGGTACACGACAATATAGATGAATTTCGCAGTATAGTGGAAGATCCTGCTTTCAAGCAATACTTTCCCGTCATCGGAGAGAATTTTCTAAAAACAGCTCCAAAAGGATTTCCAAAGGACTATCCCTATCTGAAATACCTTCAGTGTAAAGAGTATACGGTTGCCTGCTGCCAGCCGGACAGCTTCTTTCTTGCTCCAGACTTTTTGGATCGTACAGACGACATCTTCAAGCAGATGAAGCGTTTTTCTGATTTTGTGAATTACACCATAGACGACTTTGAATAATTTACCTATATAACTAACTTAAAACATTTGAATTATGGTTATAGACAGACTTGAAAACATAGAAAAATATACTTTGCTGCATCCTCTGTTTGAGCAGGCCATTGATTTTTTAAAATCACATGACTTGCACTCTTTGGAAATCGGCAAGACCGAACTGAAAGGAAAGGACTTGCTGGTCAACGTGGCGCAGACAAACCCAAAAGAAAAAGAAAATGCCAAACTGGAAACCCATAAAGACTATATTGACATTCAAATACCCTTGTCCGGTACGGAGATAATGGGTTATACCGCCGCCCAAGACTGCCTTCCGGTTGATGCTCCTTACAATGCGGAAAAAGACATCACTTTTTTTGAAGGACTGGCGGAGGACTATATTGCAGTGAAGCCCGGAATGTTTGCTATCTTTTTCCCTCAGGACGGGCATGCTCCGGGTATTACCCCTGACGGTGTAAAAAAAATAATTGTGAAAGTTAAAGCGTAAATTTATCAAATATCCAAAACTCATCCTCTTTATGGAAACATTGAATTTAATCAAGAATGACCCATGGCTGGAACCTTTTGCCGATGCCATCAACGGACGTCATCAACATGCCATAGACAAAGAATCGGAATTGACCAACAAAGGAAAACTAACCTTGTCTGATTTTGCATCCGGATACCTCTATTTCGGCCTGCATCGTACTGACGATGGTTGGGTTTTCCGTGAATGGGCGCCTAACGCAACCCAAATCTTTATGGTCGGAACTTTTAACGATTGGAAAGAAGAAAAAAAATATAGCTTGAAGCGTAAAGCAAACGGTAATTGGGAAATCAAGCTTCCTGCTGATGCCGTGAAACACGGTGACTTGTACAAGCTGATGGTACATTGGGACGGTGGTTGCGGTGAACGCATTCCTGCATGGGCTACACGTGTCGTACAAGACGAACAGACTAAAATATTCAGTGCCCAGGTTTGGGCTCCGGAGAAACCCTATAAAATGAAAAAGCGGGTTTTCAAGCCATCTACAGATCCTTTATTGATATATGAATGCCATATCGGTATGTCTCAGCAGGAGGAAAAGGTCGGTAGCTATAAGGAATTTCAGGAAAAGATTCTTCCACGTATCGCCAAAGAAGGCTACAACTGCATACAGATTATGGCTATCCAGGAACATCCCTATTATGGTAGCTTCGGATACCATGTTTCCAGTTTCTTTGCCGCTTCTTCCCGTTTTGGTACTCCGGAAGAACTGAAGGAGTTGATTGATACAGCCCATAGTATGGGGATTGCCGTTATCATGGATATTGTCCATTCACACGCTGTGAAGAATGAAGTGGAAGGCTTGGGTAACTTTGCCGGTGATCCTAATCAATATTTCTATCCCGGTGGACGTCGGGAACATCCAGCTTGGGATTCACTTTGCTTTGATTACGGCAAGAACGAAGTTATTCACTTCCTGCTGTCTAACTGTAAATTCTGGCTGGAAGAATATCATTTCGACGGCTTCCGCTTTGACGGAGTAACCTCCATGTTATATTATAGTCATGGTTTGGGAGAAGCATTCTGTAATTATGGAGATTACTTCAACGGACATCAAGACGACAATGCCATTTGTTATCTGACACTTGCCAACCGGCTTATCCATCAGGTCAATGCCAAAGCCATCACCATTGCCGAAGAAGTATCGGGAATGCCCGGACTGGCGGCAAAATATGAAGATGGCGGCTACGGATTTGATTACCGTATGGCCATGAATATTCCCGATTATTGGATTAAGACAATCAAGGAGAAAATAGATGAAGACTGGAAGCCATCCAGCATGTTCTGGGAAGTGACCAACCGCCGCAAAGATGAAAAGACCATCTCCTATGCGGAAAGCCATGACCAAGCTTTGGTGGGCGATAAAACCATCATTTTCCGCTTGATTGATGCGGATATGTACTGGCACATGCAGAAAGGAGACGAGAACTATACCGTAAATCGAGGCATTTCTCTCCATAAAATGATACGTTTACTGACTGCGACTACTATCAATGGCGGTTATCTTAACTTTATGGGCAATGAATTCGGACATCCGGAATGGATTGATTTCCCCCGTGAAGGTAACGGTTGGTCTTGTAAATATGCCCGCCGTCAATGGGATTTGGTGGACAACAAGAATCTGGCATATCATTATATGGGTGACTTTGATGCTGCCATGTTGGGAGTTGTAAAAAGCATAAAGAACTTCCAGGCTACTCCGGTCCAAGAAATATGGCATAATGACGGTGACCAGGTATTGGCCTATATGCGCAAGGACTTGATTTTTGTATTCAACTTCAACCCTAAGCAGTCTTTTACTGATTACGGTTTCTTGGTTCCTGCCGGAACTTATGAAGTTATTTTGAATACAGATAATCCAGATTATGGCGGTAATGGTTTGACGGATGATACCATCAAACATTTTACCATTCACGATCCGCTTTATAAAAAAGACAAGAAGGAGTGGCTGAAGCTTTACATACCGGCACGTACAGCTGTTGTACTGAAAAGAACTAAATAATCATTTCATAACATTAAAAAAGAGGCAGATATCAATTCAGATATCTGCCTCTTTTTTATATAGGAGAGTCTTTTATTTCAATTGACTGTCGATGAAGTTCAACATCGTTTTTGCATTATCCATCATCTTCTTTTGAGCTGGTTTGTCTGCAGAGAGCAATGGAATAAGTTTATCCAAATATTCTTTGGCTTCCTTGAATTCAACTTTTGCTTTTTCTACATCTGTTTTCATGGTATTGGCACCCTTACTATAATACAAAGAACCCAGACTGTTAAGTGCATTTACATTATCTGCTTGGATAGCTATGGCTTGTTTAAATGCTTCTTCGGCTGCATCCATCTTTTTGGCTTTCTGCGCCATGATACCTTGATTTACGTAATAAGTGGCATACAATTTAGTCAATGTCTTATTACCGGGATTTGCTTCCAGCCCTTCCTTTAAAGTGGCAACATACTCATCATTTTTCTTCAAATCTTTCAAAGCACCGGCTTTACCTATATAAGCATTTGCCAGGTTATACTTTTTCTGTACAGCAATATCAAAATACTTCAAAGCTTCGGCAGGTTTCTTTATCTTATCGGCACAAACGCCACAGTTATATGCAATTACGGAATCTTGGTTGTTTGTTTGTGTCAGATAAGTACTAAATTTTGTGTAAGCTTCCTGGTAATTTTTAGCTTCAAGAGCAGCCTTACCATCGTTGACCAACTGGGCAGGGTCAGCATTCTGCGCAAAGAAATTCGTAGCTGCACAACATAGTGCAATAGATAAGATTAATTTTTTCATATGCTTTAATTCATTTAAAAGTTGATTCCCAAAGTTAGTTTACAATGGTATAGAAGCAAAACCTTTTTACTTTTTTTGAGGTTTTTAGCATAGTCGTAACAAGTGTTATTTTACGTAAAAGCAAATATCCGGATATGTGTGTTGGGCTTTGTCACATATGTTACACTTATACTTAGAATATCATATTATCTTTGCCACAAAAAAAGATTATGGAACAATTACATGCACATGAAGTCCTTCACATGATGGAAGGTAATAGTTATACTGAGTTATCATTGAGAGAAGCCATTATCCAAAAATTCGGCGAGCAGCAGCGTTTTTTCACCTGCTCTGCCAACAATATGGATGTAGATACCCTGATAGAATTTCTTAAAAGAAAAGGAAAATTTATACCCGCCAATGGTGGATTTACAGTGGACATGACTAAAGTTTGCAATCACTGATGAGGAATATTAATTCCTTCTTCTGTTAAATTGAATATTATTTATGTTAATAGTTAACGGAAATAATATTCTACTAAACCATGTTATAATATCCGCTGATTACCCGCTAAAATTTGGATATCTCCTGCAAGTACGTATCTTTGTACTGTGTTTTTCATAGTATTAGATTTAAGGTTAATAAAAAAGATTGGCTGTCTGGGATAGATAGCCTTTTTTTATGTCTAAATGTCATCTTTCCCCTTTTTAGTTATAGTTTTATTCTATCTTTGTAGGTCAGATAATCCACGCAGCATTAATAGAATAAACTGAATATGGGAAAACGCTTTATTTTTATCTTGATGGCATGCTCATTATTGAGTATAGCTACTGTTGTGCATGCACAGCATATTGACAAGCAAACATATATTTTTGCCATCAAAAAGGTTGATACTCTGAAACTGGACAAGTATGTAATGATTGATCAAATACAAGGGACACAATCAAAGCCCGTCATTCTTTTTGCATTTGGGGGAGGTTTCAAAGGCGGGAGAAGAGATAATCCCGATTACATTTCTTATTTTCATTTTTTGGCACGAGCCGGCTATGTGGTAGTATCAACAGATTACCGTACCCAATTAAAGGATATAGATAAATCGGAGTATTCGGACTTGCAAGGATTCTCTTCTGCCCTGCAACAAGCAATCACTTGTGCTGTAGAAGATTTTGGTGATGCTACAAATTATATAATTGAGCATAGTGTAGAATGGCAAATAAATCCTGCACAAATTATAGCTTGCGGTTCAAGTGCAGGTGCGATAACTGCCCTTCAAGCAGAGTATGAGATTTGCAATCAAACGGCTTTTGCGGACAGATTACCTGCCAATTTCAATTATGCAGGGGTCATTTCCTTTTCTGGAGCAATCTGTGCCAATGGTATTCCAAAATGGATAATGTCCCCTTGTCCTCTTATGTTGTTCCATGGTGATGCCGACAGCACGGTTCCTTTTACTAAGGCAGTAGTAGAAGAGGAAATGGGGCTATGGGGCTCAAACTTTATCTGTATGCAACTGAAAGAAAAAGAGACAGCATACTATTTCTATATAGCGGAAGGTATAGGACATTCCCTATCCTATTCTCCTATGAAGGATAATCGTCATGACATCCTGAGCTTCCTAAACCGGTTGGTACTTGGTAAAGAAAAACGTTGCATTACGACTGTAGAGAAGAATCCGGAAATATCTAGATATAAGAGTGATTTTACAATAGAAGATTATATCCGTGAAAATATGCGTTAATTCCTATCTTTATATCCTTTCCAGAGTTTTTGTTTCTCCACCAATCAATTATCTTTGCACATTATTATTCCATAAAAACAAATCTTTAATTCTATAAATTATGTTGGTACGTATTATCAGTATGGTCATAGCCGGAGTTATTATAGTATATCTAGTCCGTTGGATTGATAATTTTTTCTCCAGGTATCGCAAATAAATCTTGCCTGCAATGTAAACCAAATACTCCAATTTGTTTCCCATTACAACCTATGCTGACAAAATGCGGACATTTTCTAATTCTAAAACAAGAAAACCGCAAAAGCTTTTTTTAGCCATTTGCGGTTTTTTCCTTGTGATTCCGTTGCGATTCGGAATGTAAAATACTATAAAACCAATACATATAACATTGTATTAAAAATCAGAGTAATATAAAAATATTATATTGCATGCCATTGCATTATGTTGTGCAATATTTGAACTGAGTTGTGCAATTTATGTATATTTGCACAACCGATATAACAGAGAATATATGACTACAGTAAAAGCATTTATAAGAACTGGGAAGAAAGATAAAGAAGTAAATGTCAGATTTCGATTATCTGATGGACGCAATGTACAGTTATTCCACAAATCAGATATTATGGTCTCTCCTACTCTTTGGGATGCCAAGACTGAAAAATATAAGGCTAAAAGTATTATAAAGTTAGACATAAGAACATCATTTAACACATCTATTGAAGAACGGAAGAATCTAATTTTATCCATTTATGGGAGCAACAAAGAATTAACCAGTGAAAAACTGGAAATCTTAATAGACCAGCACTTACATCCTGAAAAATATAACATCAGCAGTGAAGAGGAATCCATGTGTAGTATGTTCCAACACTATGTTGACGGATGGCTAAATGCAGGTGTAATAGGTCCCGGCAGAAAGAAACATTACGATGTAGTGATAAGGGAACTGACTCGATTCCTCATTATCAATGGCATTGACGGGTTGCCGGTCAATAAATTCAACAAGGAACATATTCTAAATTTTCGTGATTTTCTACGCAAAGAATACACTCTGGTTGAAAAATTTCCAGAACTGTACGCAGAAATGAATAAGCGGAATATACCATCAAAGGAAAGAAGCCAGAATACAATTGCTGAGAAACTATTATTATTACAAGCATTTATGGTGGAGCTTGAAAGTAATGATGTTATTCCCGTATCTCCTTTCCGCAAGATAGGAAAAGAAAAAGAGTCCATTATGAAGCAACAATATGACGAGCCTTTCTTTCTCACCAAAACAGAATTCAATGAAGTTGTCCACAAAGAATGTCCCGAAACATTGCAGCGAGTAAAAGATGTATTCGTTGTTCAATGTTGTTTCGGTTGCCGTATAGGTGATTTCAGACGATTCACTTTTGATAATATCAGCATTGAAGAAGGAATACCTTACATTCATTATTTACCTCAAAAAACACACAAGGATGGACTTATACGCACTGAGATAAAAACTCCCATCATTCGTATTGCTTATGATATTATTATGAAGTATAAAGGTAGGCTACCAAGCAATGCTTTGTTACCCTATTATCCTGATGGCAATGGTGAAACCGGGTACAATTATCAAATAAAAAAACTACTTGAATACTGTGAGATTAGCCGGAAAGTGGCAATGTTTAGTGCGGCATTGGGAACAAATGAGTACAAATCCATATATGAGATTGCAAGCAGTAAACTTGCCCGTAAAACTCATGTAGATTTAATGAATAAAGTTCAGATAGATAAATACGCAGCAGGACTTCATGCAAAAGGCAGCGGAGCTGTAGACAGATATACCGGATTAGGTATAAAAGAACGTTTTATTTTAATGTGTGCGGCTTTTGGCTGTAATCAGTATGAAGTTGACGATGATTTATCTGTAATGGAATAGGCTCACTTAGTATCTCATATTGATACTCTGTTATTTGACACCATCCCCGTAGTTGAGCCGCTACGGGGATTTTTACTGAAAAAGAAGCGATTCATTCAACTGCCTTTTCCACAATCTCCATCACTACATGGCTTGACTCCAACCAGAGCCAATACCACAGCCAAAGCATAATCCCACCCAACCAAACAAAAGCCACATCAATATAGTACAAATTTAATATCCTGCTAACCAATACACATAAGAGTTCTCCGCAAAGCACATAGGCAGCAACCATAGTAACAAGCTGGTCATTGGCAACAGTTATCAAAACCAGAATGCCTATAACGGGAAGAAGGGAAATACAATCAATTAGAAGTTGTTGTTTGTCATTCATAATACAATAGGGATTAGAATACAAATATAAACATTATTTTGTATAAAACAACCCTCTATAATAGGAATTTCTGACAAAAAAGAAACGAACAATTATTACAATATAAAGGCAGTATCCATAATTTTGTGTAAATAGAAACGGGATTCAGTTATAAGTT
>NZ_QSOO01000026.1:0-42831 GCF_003436255.1 Bacteroides sp. D20
TAAATCCGGAAAAACCAGACGTGCCGCTTAACAAAAACGATGCGTTTCAAAAAGTACAAAAACGACGCGTACAAGAAAAACGGTGAGCGCGGTCCTATTCAGCATGATCAAAGCCCACCGTTTTTCTTTCACTTGAACCCTCTTTAAATGGCTTTAAAATATCATTTAAAAGCCATTGCAGATTCAAAATAATTTCCTATCTTTATGCAATTGTTAGGCTGCTATACCTGACACCTCATCCGGCTTCGTGTACAGCATCATGTCTGTATATTTAGCTTGATAGTTTACGCTTGCACTAAACTCCACTTTCCTGCATTCCTTGAATGGGCTGCCGACAAATGGGTTTCGGTCCATCCAGTCGCACAGTTCTAAAATGGAGGACTTGTTCGAGGTGAAGTACACGAACGAATGCCCTTTCAGAACGGTTAGTACATCCAGATAGTCAGCCAGACGCCAGAACATCTTGTAAGTACCCACCTCGGTGGAGAGGTACGGCGGATCAACCAGGAACACCACACCCGGAACATCTTTGTAACGTTTGAATACTTCCTTGTAGTCTTCGCTGGTTATAGTCAGTCCTTCCAGATAATCCTTTGCTTCGGGATAGTCTGTCTGCCGAATCCTATTGTAGATGGCTTCTTTCTTCATTCCTTCCAAACTGGTCACATATTTCATGGCGAACAACAAGGATGCGGAAACCGTGATATAATCCACGTAACCGTGCTCTTTTTCTTCCCTCTCAATACGAGCAAACATTTTATCGCGAACCTCCCCGGTTATACGTTTGTTTCTGGGTTCCCCTTCAGCTATCCGACGCAAATCGGATAACAGCACATTGGTGGCCGGGATATTTACAAGTCGGCAGCGGTAGTTGTCGAAGTCATTATACACAACGGTGGCATCAGGCCTGACACATTTGGTAATATGTGACAGCAGGCCCGAGCCGCCAAACAAGTCCACAAACACGGTGCTGTCCGGGAACTGTCCCAGCACCTTGATAAATTCCCTCGCAAACATGCGTTTCTGCCCCACGAAAGGAAGCGGGGCGGACAAATACATCTTTCTCATTTCATTCTGCTTTAAAACGGCCGCAAAGGTCCACAGAATAAACGAAAAACAGCGGGAAACATGAACTGTTCCCGCTGCAAGACATATACAGCAAACTACACGTTCAACCCGAAGCGGACCGTCTCGTCACCGGCGATCAGCGCACGGGTGCCCGGGATATTATTCTCGTAGATATGTACATTGCCCAGATAGAGAGTGATCGACTTCAAGGGAAGTTCTATCTGCCGCGCCATCAGGTACAGGTGGTAAATATCGGAAGGTAGCCCGAGGTTTGCGTCACTGCTGCGCTGGTAGGCGGACAGAACCAGTTCACCGCCATCTAACTGGAACTGTACCAGACTCAAACAGGGTGCCTGGTTGCTCTCGGCACCGGTTTCGCCCAGAAAAAGCACGTAGTTCTTGCTGTTGCGCCTCTCCCGGTTAATTTTCGCTATCAACGGAGGCAGCTTCTCGAAATAGGTCGGGTAACTGTTCACCAGGATGGAGCCGCAATAGTCCCACCAGTTGATGCCGGCCTCCCGGTACTTCTCCACGTTGCGCTCACCCTGCATAAATAACTGCAACTCGCTGCGGAGCTTCTTGCGGGCGATATTATGCCCCTCGAATATGTCAAGCAGGTCCGCCGGTGTCAGTGACAGCTGCTCGTTCAGAAGGTATTGTATATTTCCCTTCTTGTTGGTCTGTGTTTTTCCCGTGGCAAGAATCTTGTCCAGGATACGGTAATACTTGTTCATAGCCATTTCCTCCTTCTAAATTTGAAACACCCTAAAGATAAGGGGAAACGGCACTCCCTACGACATAAAACAACCCGTTCACACTGCAAGCGTCTTGCAGTCGCTCTGGAATCGTTTCACCAAGGCATAAACCTTACGTTCGCTCACCGAATACTTTTCGGACAATACGGCCACAGCATACGAGACTTTTTCACCTTGATCGAGTAGGCGGGTATAGTCCGCGTACAGGTCGATATACCGGGCATCTTCCAGACGGATGCCGGCCGCCTGAAGCCTTTTCAACAGCTCCCGGTTAAAGTTTAATATCTCAATCACTTTCATACAACAAAAAAATTATATCTTTGCATCGCCAATCATTTTTTAGACAACAAAAAAAACGTCAAACCGTGACAGAGGGTATTTGCCCCCGGTCGCGCGGTTTGGCGTTTCATGTTTATAAAAGTGATTGGCGTTACTTTTTAACAGGCCGGGGGCTTTTTTCTTATCCTCCCCCGAAGGATTTATTCCACCCGGTACTTCTCCGGATCAAAAGCGTCTTTCTTCCTCCAGCCGTCAGACAGCGTGTCCTGAACATGCTTCATGGCTTTCGTGTAGAAATCGGTCAGTTCCTCCAGTGTGACGAACTCCCGATATTGGGGAACCTCATCCGTACCGAACTTGAATGTCACGGGAAGCGTAGCACCACCAGTCTGTACGGCCAGATCATACGCTGCCTTATAATTGAACTGGTTTTCACTTGACAGCCATACCGGCATACCTTCATAGAGAAAACCGGAAAGTATCTCACGGTCAATTTGCTCATTACACCAGTCTGTAATGACGGACTTTATAGTATCCATGTGAGGTCTGCCGACAAAGCCTTCCTCCATGTAGGAGGCGGATCCGTCCTCACGTTCCTGTACATCCCAGCGGATGCGCCATCTGTTGCGTGCCGGGCTCACGCACTCGATCAGTTTTATCCCGGATGTTCCTTCTACCCGTTTCATGTAAATATGTATTTAGTTCGACCCTTGCCGAAGGTTTCCGTCTTGATGGTGGTCTCGAACGGGAAGCCGTCGGGCATATCCTTCACTTGCAAGAGGATGTTCTTCATCTCCTCGCTGTTGGTAAAGAACTTTTTCGGTTCACCGTTCATCTCAATGGCCACGATACAGCGGTCCTCGCCCTGTTCGGTCTTGATGCCCGTCTCGAAGTCCTTCACCACAATCGGTAAGTTCACCAGCTCCCGGATGCTTACCACCACCCCGGGAAAACGTTTCTTGCCGTCCTCCGGCTTGTAGGAAACGTTCAAGTCTTTAAATGATCTCATGTCTTTGCCTGTTAATTTTTTAAACAACGTATGACAGTCGGCGTGCTTGGCCATCCCGTAGAACGACGCTATCAGCTCACGCCTCCTCCTTCTCGATTTTACCTCGTGCATTTTTCGGGCGAACTTCTGCTTGATGCGCTTGCGAAGGCGGACATGGTCCGCACCGAAAGTCACATACCCCAGAAAGTCGATGCCCTCGCCCGGCGGGAACACGCGCTCGTTCCCCTTCACCAGGAGACCGGCACACTCCATGCGCCCGTGGACGGCATCACGAATCTTCCACAGTTCCGCTTTCGTTTTACCCAGTACGACGCCGTCATCACAATAGCGGTAGAAATGACGCACGGCATACCTGTCCTTCAGATAATGGTCCAGATACACAGACAAAAGCAAATTGCCCAGCCCCTGCGAGCTGCGCAGGCCGATACTCAGACCTTCAGGCATCAGGCGGATAAAGCTCTCCAGCATGGTCACGAGCTTTGCGTCCTTGAACACCCGGCTGACGCAATACATCACAAAATCCTGCTTCACGCTCTCGTAGAATTTGGTGATGTCAAACTTGTAACAGTAACGTGTACCATCAGGGTCTTCGGCCATGTCACGGCGGACATACGCCAGGAGGTCGTGCATCCCCCGTCTCTTGATACTGGCGGAGGTGGTACGGATGAAACGTTTCCGCAGATGGCGGTCCACCACCGCCATGATGGCATGCACGGCGATGCGGTCCTTCATCGGGATCACCTGAATGCGGCGTAGCTTGCCGCCCTCGATGATCTCGCGTTCACGGTAGTCCTTCACGCGGAAAGTACCGGATGCGATCTGCGCGACCAGCTCCTCCAACACCTCGGGCTTATGCGCGAGCAGATAGCACCCCTGGCGGCTGCGTTTACGCTTGCTGCCGCGAAGGACCTGCCGGAAGGAAGCCTCCATGTTGGAAGGCTCCACGATCTCCTCGATGATATACCCAACCCTGCGCATAAATTACTGTTTATTGCTTTTAATACGGGGCCTTCAATCCCCCGGGCCCGGCTTCTTCGAACCGTTTCCGGCCTACCAAACCCTACCCGACACTTTATTTTTCAGTTTTCCGGCCCTTACGGACCGCTGTTACTGCGGCTTGCCCCCCTCGGCACCACGGTGGGGACAAGTCCCCGGTGTTGTACGCCGATTAAAATTTCCTTTCGATTGTTGTTCAGACGAGAACCGATGTTCGTGTTCGTATTCGAGGAATCGTTGTTCGCATTCGACATCGAAACACCGCCATTCGGGTTCGCGTTGTTGTTGCCACGATAGACCACACGGCCTATGGGGAGGCGCCACCTTTCAAATGCAAAAGTACTATTTTCAAATTATTATTTAACAAACAGATACAAAACCTGACGTCAAAAAAATATTTTTCGACGGGCTGACGCCCGTAATGAACGGCGTTCCCCTGCTCGGGGAACACCGGATGTTTTGTCGCTTCGCTCCCGCTTTGACGCTTTACGCGGCCGATCATGCAACCTCGCTTATCGCTTTAAACGCCACGGCGCTCGACGCCTTAACGAGCCGGCCGCGGAAGGCCAGACGAGAACCGATGTTCGTGCTCGTATGCGAGGAATCGTTGTTCGCATACGACATCGAAACACCGCCATACGGGCTCGCGCTGCTGCCGCCACGATGGACCACACGGCTGGAGGCAGTGGATATGTAGTAGATGTCGCAGTAATTTGTCGAGGAGGAACCCGAAACGGAACCCACCGGAATCACGTCCATATATTTGCCATGCGCCACGGCGGTAATCCAGATACCGGAGCTCACGGAACCCTTAACCAGGCGGGTACTGCCGTCAGGCATCCAGATGCGCCACTTCCCGGAATTGCCCGTGTCATTAGGAAGATCCACGCCGTCCATCATGTCATATTTATGACCATAGATGTCCTCGTAGCCAAGGCAGCAAATATTATTCACCTGCGTAACCGTGGCCCCGCCGTAGTCATCCTTCTCACGGTACCACGCATACTGGTGGACGGAGTTTTCTATCAGGCTGTTCGTCACATTAGGGTTGATTGAGGAGGCTTCCTCGTAGCCGATCGTGTCCGTCATACCGCGGCTGGCAGTACCACCCGTAGTACGGTTGTTCGTGTGAGAGCCCGCGCCGCATTGTTCCTGGCTGTCACGACGACCGTACTTCGCGTAGAAAAGATTCGCGATGCGCGAGTGCATAAGGGCATCAATCTGCTGCATACCGCGCTGGACACTGTAATAGTGGAAATCAGCCCAGGTCATGCTCGCCGTAGTGCTCCCGCCGGTAATGCAGGCGCGAAGTTTGGAACCGACAACACTGCTGCCCACAACGGCACACAAGTGCTCGTCATTAGGCACCCATTCGGGTTCCATATCCTCGATCCTGTCACTGTTAGAAAGGACAACCTTATCGAACTCTGCCGTGTTCAGAATGGAGAAGTGAAGAGCAGTGGCACCCTCCGGAACATCGGCAATCAGGTACATACCGGCCTCGAACTTGTTGCTCAAGGTAGGGACGACGATTGAACTGATGACCGTGCCGGAATCGTCTGTGAAAATGCTTCCGACAAGGCTTGTACCGGGAACGCTCGGGAAACGCACACGCTTGTAACCGTCCACGTTCACCTTGCATACCGAATACGTACTGTCAGTACTGTAGCTGTTCGAAAGCGTATCCTTTCCGCTCATGATCTTACGACCGGAAAGATAACCGCCACTCGTGCCCTTAATGTCGTCAAGCGTAAGGACGTCAGCATCCGGAACGGAAGGCATGTTATCCGAACCGTTACTGCTGTAACAGGAGTAATGCTTGCCGTTCAGGTAATCATTGATACCCTTGCTCCAGAAGAAGGGCTCGTACATCATCCAGTCACCTTCAGTGCCGTCCAGTCTGGCAGCCGTGCCGTCGGCGTACTTGTTGCTGTCCGTGTCGTCCAGCGGGTAGTAGGTCATCTCACCGTCCAGGTTGTTCACCGTGGTATCAACGTTCGCCATGTTCACACCCCGCGTCGTCGCTTTTTTAGTCACTTTAGCAAGTACACGGTGACGCTGCTTCAGGATGGCGGAAATATGACCGCTCACCTCATACGCGTTGTCATACTTGTAGCCGGTACCGTTGTCAAGGTTGCTCACGTTCGCGTCATCCGATACCTCGTCGTCGAACTCGATCATCGTGTATTCCGGCTGCCGGATATTCAGTTCCGGGAAGTGCGCCTTCAGAGCGCTGTACGTATCGTCATCAATGTAGCGCGTGAGCTGTACCGTACCCACCAAGGCGCACGTGTCCGTAGTGTTGCCATCGGAATCCACACCGCCCATCCCGACAAACTTATCCAGCCACGTACCGTCATCCTCGCGGTCAATACCGGTTACTCTGATACGTTCCACACCCGTGCAACGGCCCAGCAGGGTTTCCCAGTCAATACCTGGACAACTGTCAAAGATGAAGGTCTTCACCTTGCTGTAGCTTTCCAATGTCAGCCCGCCGGTGGTCAGTCTGCCCAGATATTCCAGACGGAGGCTGGTCAGTGTACCGGGAAGGTGGAGCAGCGTCACGGGAGAACCCTTGGCTAGCACCACGCTCTGCACCTGCGTACCGCGGGCCTCAAGTTCTTCCAGCTTGGTCTGCGCACTCAAATCCAGCTCGGTACTGGTACTTCCCCCGGTTTTCGCCTGTGCCTGGTTACGAAGGTTGAGTTTACGTAGCTGCTTGCAGTTGCCGATGTTCAACCACCAGCCGGTACTGCCGTTGCCGGAACTTTGAAGGTTCAGTTCGCGCAGCACGGTACATTTGCCCAGGTCGAAAGCGTTTTTCAGGTGGTCGGCGGCCCCGCTCATATCCAGCACCTTCATACGGCTCGCGCCATAAACCCTCAAGGGATCGTTCACCGTATAGGCACCGGTGATGGAAAGGCTCGCAGCCGCATCTTTCTTGATGATGCCGGTATTCCCTATATTCGGGCTGTTGTTCGTACCGTAGCCGAAAGCATAAACCTCGTTGGCCGTAATCTTCAGCACGTCGGGGGTGTCAGCAGCCGTACGTGCCAGATAGAGGTCGATGTTGTCACTGGTGAAATTGCTCGTGCCGTACTTAGCATCCAGAAGGGCGAAACGATTACGCACGAAATATTCACGGTGCGCACGGTTACTGCCCTGAAGGGCGTAGATGAACGGCCACACCTTGCCGTACATCTCCTGCGTGGCGGGCAGGATGTACTTCAGCTCGCCGCTCTTGTTATAGGCACGGTCGCACCAGTTGCCCGCCTGCTCCACGTTCAGCATGTCCAGGACACGGCTGGTGGTAAGTACACCGCGAAGAGCCTGCGCCTGTGTCTTCAGGTCAGCGTCCAGGTTGGCCAGAACGAGGTTCCAAAGCCAGCTGTCACGGCCTTCAAAGGCATATTTCCCGGCCTCGGCGTCATAAGTGTCGCGGTCGGTGGTGTAGTCATACACCAGGAAACAGTCGTTACGTTTTCCCATCTGGGTATCACCGTCGTAGTAGGTGATGTACCATATCAGGCCGTCCCACGTGCGCAGCATCATGTTCTTCGCACGCTGGTCAACGGCAAGGAAATAGTCCGTCCAGAGGTAATACGTCAGCAGGAAAGCCTTGTCGAAATAGTCACTTATCTCGTCCCTGAACTTCTCGCTCTTAAAAGTGGAGAGGTCGGCGCTCGTCGCACCGTCCGGAACACACGAGCGTATCCATGCGTACAGCCGTTTCACGGCCGTACGCTGCGACTCGTCAAGGCCCGCCCATTTCACATCATCCGGAACGTTGGTCTCGGCACCGGCATCAAACACCTCCTCCAGATGAGCGTCACTTGTGGTCTTGAAAAGGCACATGGCCTCGGTATTGTTCAGCATTTCCAGAGTGAGGGGACAGGCAGGATCGTAACCCTCCACGCCACTAAGGCCGAACAGGTCGCCGCTCTTGCTTTTCTCGTTGTTGAAGTTGTATTGCCCCACATAGTTGTTCTCGCCGTCCTCCGCAGCCGCCACAAACATGTCGATAGGCACACCGTCGATAGCGGTACGCACGGTGACCGCGTTCAAATCGCTGCCGCCCGTCTCGTACTGGTAACGCTGCGGAGGGGTGAGAAGCCCCATCTCCTTCAGCACGTCGTTGAACAGTTTGGCACCGCCTGTGTTCAGCGACATGGACGAGTCGGAATAATCACTCTTCAGACAGATCAGGTTCATGGCGATGCCACCGGGACGGACGGGATATTTCTTTTCCGCCTGCTCCTTGCCGCCAACGGTGAAGCTAAGGTTCGTGCCGCCCTTGCTGATATAGATACGGATGTTCTTGCTCGGATATTTCGTGGAACTGGTACCCTGAATACGGATATAACAGTCACGAAGCACGAAGTCGTATTCGGATCCGAAAGGGGAGTAATAGAAGATATCCGCCGAAAAGTCCGTCTTCTTGTTGTTCTCGGCATACACGTCATCGAGCTTGTTCTGGCGCACGATACGCAGCACCCCCTTGCCCTTGGCACGCAGCTTGTCCATATCCACAGTGTCGGTATCACCCAGGATATCGTTCTCCTCATACAGCGCGATCATCTCCTCACCGTCCGCACTGTCCACCATCCGGTTCTCCAGTTCCTCGTCGTCACTCAACCGGCGGGTATAGATACGCACGCTCTTTACCTCCACGTCCGCCCCGGCGCTGTCAATGGTGATATATTTCGGATTGTCCTGGCGGAAGCTGAAGGCGTTGTCGTAGATGTCGGCACCGGTACGGTTGCCGTCCACATAAAGCTCCATCAGACGGCTCTCATTGCGGGTACCCACCATGAGGGCCACCTTGATCCACCGGTCTTCCACATAATTCGTGCCCAGCTTGATCTCACGCTCCACCAGCTCGTCGTCCTCGTTGGTATAGGACACTTTCTCACCGGTCTTGAAACTCGCTTCCGAAGGGGTGATATAAAGCCCCTTGCCACTGTCGAGACAGTCCACAACTGCGGTATCGCTGTCAGTGGGATTGCTTACCCGGAGGGTCAGTTCAATGGTCAGCCCCGTACTTTTCACATCGGTGGCAAAGGGCCGGTAGCCGATGACGGCTTTCGCACCGTTGGTCAGCTTCAGCGCCTCACCCGTCCAGCCGTTGCTGCTCCAGTCAAAACCCTCGAACGTGGTCTCCACGCCGTTCGACTCCCATGTTCCGGGGTTACTCTCCCCGTTGCTGCGGCCCGCCGCGTCAAGCTTGACCGCCAGGCCGTAGGTGGCCTCGCTGATATCGATACCGCTCTCACCCACGTCGATGCGCAAAGTGTACCCGGTCGGACCGGCTTTCAGGACAAGCGTCTGCGTGCCTTCCTCGGTAAACCGGTTACTGTAGGTCATCATGCTGCGGGGAGCGCTCACGGTACTGCTCTTGACGCCGTTTTTCCAGAACTCCACTTCAGCGGGCACACGGTCGGGATCATAGGCCACCCAGTCGAAAGTGAGCTTCTCGTAGCGGCCGGCTTCAAGGACCGGCTCCAGATGCTCGTCCCGTCCGAGGACATGCCCGTCGGCATGAATGAGCTTCAAACCGATGAAGGGCGCGCCGGTTCCGGCCTTCAGCAGGTCGATATGGATGCTCTCGCTTTTCAGCGTGAGGTCGTCAGTTTCCATCTCGGCCACCAGCTGGGCGGTATGCCGCCCCACGGACAGGCCGGTCATGGAAACCTCGAAACTGCCGTTCGTCGTGCCGCTGCGGGTGACCGTATGCGCGTTCTGCTGTACACCGTCCACGTACAGGCTGACGGTTTTCGTGCCGGTACCGCTCACGGCGTAGGGTATACTCGCGGAATCATAGGTACCGTAACCACCGTTCTGGATGGTGGCCGCCAGGTTGTAACCGCAGGAAAGGGACAGGGTGACGCTCTTCACGCTCACGTACGCCTGCTTCTTCTGCGCCTTGCCCGTGGTGGGATCGGTAGTCTCGGCAATGACGTAGATATCGCTCGTGCCCACCAGCAGGTATTTGGTCAGGTCAAGGGTATAGGTACCCTTGCTCACTTCCTTCAGCGAGGAGGAATAAGTGGTGGTCGTCCCGCGCTTCACCTGGATGGTGACGGTCGCTTTCTGTCCGGTACTGCTACCCTTGTCATCACCGCCGGCAACCTGGTGGTCATAGGTATAGGTAAGTTTCACCGCTCCGCCTTCCTTCACGGTTTTCTTGTCGGTCTCGGCAAGCAGCACGATCTTGGTGGTGGAGGACTCACCGCCGCCACCGCTGCCGGCCGGGATGTCAACGCTCGCGATCTCCGCCCCGCTCTTGTTGGTCAGCGCAAGGCGGACACTGCTCTCGTCGTCGCTCACTTCCGCGCTCATGCCGAACACGGTACCGGCTTCCACCTCCTGGAATTTGGCGGCGACGGTCTTGTTCTGGACGGGATTGGTACTGTCGGCATCCAGGCTCTCGTCCACTTCCAGCTTGTCGATGGTCAGATCCACGTTGCCCTCGCTGTCGGGAACTTTCTTCTCGCCGTTCACCGTCAGGCTCTTCATCGTTCCGGCACCGCCGAAGTCCTCCCAGCTCGCCTCCTGCTCCCAGCTCGACAGACTTGTCCCCACGAACTGTTTGGTCTCCCATTTGCCCTGCGAGACTTCATAGGTGATGCAACGGCCCTTGTAACGGTATTTCTCATCCACGGCACCGATCGCGGAGGAAAGGACATAATAACCGCTCTCTAAAGGGACTTCCGCCGTCACATTATACGTGTTACCGCCACCGCCCGTACCACCGGGAATATCAACGGAGGCAATCTCCGTCCCGGTCTTCCCCAGCAGGGTGAGTTTCACCGTGTCGTTCTCCTCATCAGGGACGGCCGTCATGCCACCGACCAAACCGTCGTTCACACCGGCGGCGGCATCCTCCGCCTGTTTCGCAGCCGCGGATGCCGCTGCCGCGGCGGAATTTGCAGTTTCAGCAGCCTGATTGGCGGTACCGGCCGCATCAGACGCCATACCCGCAGCTTTATTCGCCAAAGCCGCAGCATTATCCGCTTTCGTGGCAGACGCATTCGCCGTGGCAGCGGCATCATCGGCCGGTTTACGCAAAAGGGTGAGCGGAGCACTCACCAGCTCACTGCCGCGAAGGGCGGGGAGACTTTTGATATTGTCAAGGGAGCTGACCTCCACAAGTTCATCAACGCTCTGGCTCTCGGCCTTGATAGCGTTCAGGATGTCGTTCTTAAGTTCCGTTTTCTCCGATTCTGTAAGTGCCATAAGTTATTCCTCCTTTTTTATTGTTGTCAGTCATTGTAATAATGGTATGAAAGCGCGCTGAAGCCAAGGATGCACCAGCCGCACTTGTTCAGGCTGTTAATGATGGCGGGCTCCTCCCAATCCTCGCCCGTGTAGAGCAGGAGGAAGCGGTTCACGGAGGTGACGTACAGCCAGTTCCTCTCCGGGTTCTCCGGAGCGGAAGAAAGCTCTCCCTTCCACGTGATGCGGAGATCATCGGAAGCGCCGCCGTAAACGGGGAACTCCACCCACGCGCCGTACCAGTAAAGGTAGTTGCGGTTCCTTTTCGTGTCGTAGTAAAGCCATCCGCTCGAGGGGGAAGCGGGGGGACCGGCCGACGCTCCCCGCCACGAAACCAGGTCCGCAAGGATTCTCCCGTTCAGCTCGGGGGTACCGACCAGCTCGATGATCCCGCTGATCCAGTCGATCCTGTAGGGGTCGGAATAGGAAAGCAGCGAATCACTGCTAAGGTTCACGTTGGAACCGCGGAGCAGCGTGCCGTCGTCCACACGGACGGAGCTGTAGCGGATAGAGCCCACCGTACGCGTATAGGGAGGGTGGCAGCCGTTGTAAAGGGTTACGCGCGAGCCGATATAACGCACGTCGTTCGGAAGGATGATGTCCGCACCGTTCGACGAACCGGCCATGTCCACCTTCAGGCTCAGCTCGCGGCCGATCAGGTAGCCGGCCTCGCCGCGGCCCGAGCAGGAGGTCAGGACGGCGTCGCTCGACTCCACAAGGTGGAAGTTCGTGCGGATATGCCCGGAGAACGTGCCCGCGTTCGCCTCGATGCTCCCGTCCTCCAGGATCTTGAAATTATCGTTGGCCGTCACGAGGCCCTCCAGCTTGACGCGGTCACCGGTCAGCTTCACCACGCTGATCTTGTTGCCGTCAGCGTCCGTCCCGTCCACACTCACGCCGATAAGCGCCAGTTTCCCGTCCGCGTCCTGGGCGTAGATGCCCGCGCCTTCAGGCTTCACCACAAGCCCCGTCTCTTCCAGCATATTCTCGTCACGGTCAAAGACGGCGGCCGTTATCTTCACCAGACGCTCCGACTGCTCGAAAAGCGTCCGGTAGCGGTGTGCAAGGCTCTCCACCTTGTCAGTGGACAGCACGAGCATATACAGGTAGATGTCACCGGTAAAGGACAGTTTGAAATCACCGGTACCGTTCCAGAGGCCGCTACAGGTGTACTGCACGTAACCATCAGTTGCAGACAGTTCCTCCTCCACCTCCAGGCTGTTGAAGTTCGCGAAACCCGTCTTGTCAACGTCCAGGAACTGGACTCTTAGAGTCCCTTTGGTTGCGCAGCGGTAGAAGAAGGAAAGGTACACCGGCACGGCCTCCTTCTCCCCGTCACCGTTCACAGGCATGGAGGGGATGCTTTTCAAATTCGCCCGTTTCTGGAGGATGTACTTGTTACGGATGTGCACCACCGTCCGCCCGTCATCCACCGTCACGCTCGCCCCGTCGCCCTTTCTGGTCAGTACGTTGTTGTTCGCCCAGATCCATTTGTTACCTGCCAGGAAGAACACCGTCTCGTTCTCCGTGTTCCATTTCTCCAGCCCGTCATCGAAGGCGGGGTTGTTCAGGTAGCCCTTCTCCGTGGCGAAGTCGTTCCTTAGGGCGGTCACCGCGCTGGTGATGCGCCCCTCCACGATCTCGAACTTGGTCTTGATGTCCTCACCGGTCACCAGAAGGAAAGTCCCGCGCAGGTAGGCGTTGTCGCTGTAAAGGCCGTTGCCGTGCGGCTGGTTGTCAGCCGGGAACCAGTCATCGCTGATGCCGTCCAGGTTGCCCAGGCGCGCACGAAGGCAGCCGGTGAAGTTCTTCGCCTTCACCCCGTCCATCACGTCCACGCGGGGCTGACCGTCCTCGGTGGCGGAGATCAGGATCAGGTTCTGACGCAGCGGGTTCTCCGTGTTGCCCATCAGCACGCACTCGTCACCGGCCTCCGGAAGGGAACCTGAAAATTCATCCTCACTTACGAGAATGGAGTCACCCTCCACGCCGGCCACCTCCACCCAGTACCCTTTCAGGTTCCCGCCGCTGAACGTGGCGCAGCGCATCAGGTCATGGGCCTGGAAACTGTTGTCCTGCTCGAAAGTGATCCTCCAGTAACCGTCCTCAAGTACGGCGGTCTTTATTTTCCCGTTGGCGGCGCTGACGCACAGCTGGCCGCCAACGCTGCGTACCTTCTCGATAAGCAGCTCCAATACTACCATGACCTGGCGTACCGTCAGCTTGTCGATGGTAAGATGGGACAAAGCGTCCTCCATCCACAGCCGCCACCCCTCACCGAAAAGACCGTCCACGAATTTCGGGCTGCGAAGGAACTCACGCACGACAAGGGTCAGCAACTCGGCATTGCCCTTGTCATCAATACCCGCATTATCCTCCTGTCCGAAAGAGGCTCCCGCTTCGAAGGTGATCTTCCCCTTTGCACGGTCATTCTTTTTTTTGCTGATGTGTTCCGCCTGACTTCTCCGCGCGGAAAAAAGATTGTTGTCCGTAGGCAGTGTCTTGTCCCAGCTACGGATAATGTCAGGAAGCGCGGCACCCTCCGCCTTTGACTTCGTATAGTTTTTCAGTTCCCCGATACTGTCATTCACCCGTTCAAACGCACCACTATGCAGGGCATCGCTGATCTCGATGTCCATCTCCCCGGGTTGGTTCACCTTCCGGGTAATTTTCGTGATGCGGCTGCTGCGATAACCGGTTTCGGGGAAATACTCCTCGCTTTCAAGTCTCACACGGCGGCCTACGGACAGGGAAACACCGTTCTCCTCAATCCACACATGGTCGGTCGGGGCCTTGTAAACGGCAAGATCCTGCCAGCATTCGGTATTGAACTGTTCCACCGCCGTAAGAAACTCCTCCTCGGCAAGCGGGTAATATTCGTCCGGCATACGGATATTCCAGAGAATATAACGGTCACCGGATTTCGGAATAAGTTTGCCGCCGGGGAGTTGCGTGTCATCATCATAGGGCCATATCGTAATAATCTCGAACTCACGGGTGGCACTGTTGAAATTCACCTCGAAATAGTGGTCCTCACCCTGCCCCAGTCCGGAAAGGTCACCGTCCTGGAACGATACACGTTTGGTCTCGTCGGGCAGCTCGTAATCGTTCGGATCGAAATTCAGGCTGTCGTCCCTGAAATAATAGACCGTGAAAGGGTTGCCGTCGTCATCTTTCACATCTTCGCTGCGCACACTGCTGACAGCCCCGATCCTGCGGGGATAAATGCCGCTGAAGGCGTCTTGCTCGTAACGGTCATAGATGCCGTACTCCTCCGTATGTATCTCGACATATTGCCTGCCCCCCGGAAGCATCAGGCGGCTATGCCCGTATTTTGACGGATCTATGTTCCGCGTGCTGCCTACCGGGAACAACCGGGTATAAAAATTGTCGGTACCCGTCGTGTCGCGTTCGATTCCGGTCAGTCCCTTCCCGTAGCCCAGCGTTATTTCCTCGCCATGCTCACACCGGCACACGTTCACGGTCTGGCCTTCCACCCACCATTCAGCCTGCCCGCCGACCGCTTCGGCTATCTCTTTCAGGGCTTCGTTGCAGTACTTCCCCTCGTAATCGATGACGATAAGGTCCGTACCGTCCACCCGCCCCACTTTCCAGTCGGTGGTGTGGTTCATTCCGTCATTGATACACTTCACGATCATGGCCACGTGTTCACGCGGAGTCGCTGTCAGCGTGAACACAGGCTCGGTGTTCCCGTCGGTGGTCTCCAGCACAAGAAAACGTCTCACCAGGCTCTCGATACCGTAAAACTTCAAATCATATACCCACTCCTGGCCGCTCTTCTGCTTCGGGATGTACCGTTCGGTCAGCCAGTAGCGCTCACCCTCAAAGTCCACCCGGTCATTCACGTCCAGGGCGATATATTCGTAATGCGTGAAAGAGAGTGTCAGGACATTGTCACCCTGCACCTCCTTCACCTGGGTGGAGCTGTCGCCCGCCTCGATATCGGTCCGTCTGTTGCCGTTGCTGTCATAGATGGTCAGCATGTCTGTATCTTGTTTAAACGTCGTTTGAATAGGGTTTGAATCACATTTATATGACCGGGACAGGTTCCCGGAACTTCACCTTGAACTTGCCGGCGTGCACGCCTTCCTTCCAGAGATAGGTCAGAGGCTGGAACTTGCTGCAATCCGTATATTTCACACGGAGAGTCAGGGCAAGTTGGGGAAAGGAAATCTCAAGCCACCCGTCACGGCCTTTCTTCAGGAAATTGATGAACTCGAAATACTTCTTCAGCCAGCCGGCCTGCGTTTTGCCAAACAGGGCGAAATGAAGCGTCACGTCACGGGCCTCGTTCCTGGGCGTCAGCACGGAGGAATATTTCTCCCCGTCCTCCTCCCGGATATTCACAGCCGTGTCCGTTTTCGTCTTGCTCGGGGTCAGGATGGCGGTCAGGTTATCCATCCCGCCGCGCTTGTCCTCAACGAGGAACACCCCGTATGTACTCCAGATGTCGGTACCGTTGACAAGTACCAGACCGCCTAATATCTTTTCCATATCATTTGCATTTTACTCCGTCACGATTGATTTTACGAATCTCTTCCTCTATTTTGCCAAGGTGCGACGCGCTCGTGCCGGTGTTCTCCTCGATACGGGCAAGATGCCCCTCGGCGGTGTTCATCTTGTCGATGACGCTCTCCATCTTCTCATCGATGCTCGACCAGTGTTGCAACCCGCTGGTGAACATGCCGTCCAGTTTTGTACCCTGGTCCTGTGTCATGGCTGAAAAACCGCCGGTTTTGGCGCTCTGGCTCGTACCGCCCGAGTTATCGTACCCGGTGGCCGCGGCAAGATTGTCACGAAGAGCGATGGCTTCCTCGACATACTTCATGTACTCGTCCTGGAGGGCCTTACGCTCGGCTTCTGTAAGGTCATTGTCTTCCATCGCCTTGCCGAATTTCTCCCACCAGCCTTTCAGCTTGTCGGAATACAGCTCACCGATCTTGTTTGACAGCATCGCACGCATGAAATACTCGGATATGTCCTCCGCCGCGGCTGCGGCATCATACTTCATATCCATCAGGTTATCCACGAAACTGCTGTACATGCTGTCGAAGGAAATACCGGTGAGACCTTCATACAGCTGGTCGGTAAGTTCCTCCAGCTTGCCCGCCTGGTCGATATAGTCATCCAGCTTCTCGGTCAGACGACCTCCATATCCGCCCTTGCCGGTATCCTGGATCTGCGTCCACATGTCCACGTTACTGCGCAACTTCTTCATCTCCTCCGGACTTAGGTTCCAGATGTCACCGTTCCAGCTACGCCCGATCTGACCGCTCAAACGGTCAATCTGTTCCTGTGAGAAACCGCCCCAGTAATAATTCCAGCTGTGATGCGAACCGTGATAGCCGGCCTGCGACATGGCCATGTCCAGATAGTTCGAGTTCGTCTCCTGCTGGAGCCTGTAGGCATCCCGGTAGGCGGCCACGGACTTTGTACCCTTGCTCGCCTTGATCTCCTCCGTCAGGTCCTCGATAGCCGTCTGCAAGGTCTCGTTGCGCTCGGTCAGCCGGTCGATGGTTTCCTGGACCTCTTTGGCATTGCTTGAAGTCGTCCAGGAGGAAAATCCGCCCCAGGTCAATGCGTCGAATATCTTGCCCACACCGGAAAGCAGCGATTTTCCGATAGTCACAAAAAGATCACCGGAAAGCACATCGTCAAGAATACCGCTCACGGCATTGAACACCGCGTCGAGCAGGCCACCGATGACCACACTCAAACCATCTTTGAAAAGGTCTATAATACTTACAATCCAGCCGACAACAGGCACATCCTCAAGTGTTTCGGAAACCTTTCCGAAAGCCTCGCCCAGTTTGCCGTCCACTTCCTTGGCACCTTTGCCGAGTGTGATCAGGCCATTATACGCCCCGCTGATACTGCCGGAGGCAATCTGCTGCAATCCGTCCCTCACATTCTCCATACTGGTCTTCAGACCGGAGGCAGTATTCGAGAGGGACTGCCGGGCACTGTCAGCCGTTTCCTGCAAGGCGTTTATATTCTCACTCGCGGCATCGGCATTAGCCTGCGCCGTTTCCAGGGCTTGCCGGGCGGACTCCTTCTCCTGTTCGGTTCCGGACTGTTGCGCCTCAATGTATGATTTCTGGGCGGCAATGAGTGCCGTATAGGTGTCCGCATACACCGCCTGTGCCTCCTTCAGGTCTGAAAGGGCTTTCTGGTAGGCAGTAACCTCGGCACCCAGTTTCTTGAAACTGACCTTGCCGGAACCGCCCAAAGCCCTCTCCATCTGCTGGACGGCAGAGACAAGCGCGTCCTGGCTGGCATGGTCGGCATTTCGGAACTCGTCAGTGAGCATGTATTTTCTGGCATCCGCCAATACAGGCTTTATCATATCGGAAAACATCCCGCCGAATTCACCGAAGACAGTACCCCAGTCAATACGGGCTTTCAGTTCCTGCACTTCGATGCCGGCAAGTTTGCTGTCACGTTCAACACCGAGAGAGAGCTTCTCGCTGCCGGACGTCGTCTTTTGTATCTTTTCCGCATATTCGGTCGCGATGGCGAGTTTCTGCTGCTGGAAGGTGCCGTAGGCCTGCAAATATTCCTGCATCACTCCGAACTCTTCCCGATAAGCTTCCGCTATTTTCTTCTGTCGGCCGGACTCGTTCAGCTCACGGGCCTTGTCTATTTCGGACTGCTGATCTTCCGACAGCGAACCGGACTGCCCCGCTTTCGCGTTGTCACGTTTCCAACCGGCTTCCTGCCTGGCTATTTCATCCTTGCGTGCCTGGTATTCATTGTCTATCTGGCGCAGCTTCTTCTCCAGCCCCTCGGTCATCATCTCAATCTCCGCCTCGTCATTCTTCCTTTGCAGCCCGGCGAGTTCCTGGCCCAGCTTTTCAGAAACCTGTTTGCGGCGTTGGGCTTCTTTCTCCGCCTTGTCCGCCTTCTTCCGTTCGGCCTCGGAATCCTTATCCTCACCGGGCTTGACCTTGTCGTACTCCTTTTTGGCGGTATCGACGGCATCCTTCAGTTCTTTCGCCTTCTTCTCAAACTCCTCACGGGAAAGGCTGTTGGACGTTTCCTGAAGAAAGGCGTTATAAGCCTTGAGCGCATCCTGGTATTTCTCTTTTGCCGCAGCCACCCAGTCAGTGCTTGAATCCGTGGGCAGGTTACGCCGGTTTTGTTCCGAAACCAGTTTGTTCAGCTGATACTTCAGTTCGTCACGGGAATAAGTTCCGGTAAGATTTTCGTCACCCTGCGTAATCTTTCCGTATTCCTTCTCCTGGACAGACATCCGGGCAAGCAGGGTTCTACGCTGCTTTATCTGCTGTGCAAGGGTCTCGTTACTCACACCGGTCAGGTTTTCGAAATAGGCATTTACCTCGTCCTTGCGGATTTGTCCGTTCAGGCTCTTGCGTTTTCCGTACAGATTCTGAAGCTCTGCCTCCTCATCCCTTGAACGTGCGGATTTCCGGACATATCGGGCTCTTTGCCGCCCGTAGCTGTCCTGGTAATATTCGGTTGCCAACCGGGTCTTGCCTTCAAGTTCTTTTATCCTGTCATCCACACGTTTCAATTCATTGGCGGGATTGGATATGGACTCACCGGCTTCCAATCGGGCTATCTCTTCCTTGATTTTCTTGATATTCTTCAGTTTCTCATACTCGGTGTCGTATTTGGAGAATATATCCGGATATTTCTGTTCCAGCTTGTTTAGCGCCTCACGCCGGGCATCCGTGGACACGGCTTCATCCCCGGCAATGGAACACAGTTCCTCTATTTTGCGCCTGTGCTCTTCCTCGGCCTCTATGGTTTTCTGCTTCTGCTGCTGATACCTTTCCTCGGATTCCTGCAAACGTTCGGTTTCCGTCTTCATGGAGATCAGTGCCACGGCAACACCGGCAAGCAGGGTCGCAACCAGCACATAGGGATTGGAAAGCATGGTCCGGTTGAGCATTTTCTGCGCTTTCTCAACCAGCAGGAGCCAGTTGTAATGCAACGCCTCCGCAGCCACCGCCCAGCCTTTCACGGCCGTGACTGTCATGACGGCGGTCCGGTACACACCATACGTACCGACAAGCCCGAGCAGGATACGGCCGAAACGTTCGTAATGCTCCACCATGTAGGAAACACCGGAAAGCGTGGTGTTGATGACACCTTCCGACTGTTGCCCGATTTCATTGAACATCATTGAAACGGCATCCTCTATATTGGAGATCTGTCCGGTTATCGTTTTGGATTGTGCCTCCATCAGACCACTGAATTTTCCGCCCTCGTCCGTCAGGCTCTCTATGACCTTCTGCACTTCGGGAAAACCGACCTTGCCTTCCTCCACAAGCTCCTTCACCTTGCTTTCAGCCACGCCGAACTGCTTGGCCAGTTCGGCGATCATAGGGATGCCCCGGCCGGTGAACTGGTTCAGGTCCTGTGTATAAAGCCGTCCCTGGGACATGGTGGTGCCGTAAAGATAGACCAGATCGTTCAAAGGGATGGAAAGTCCGGCAGCGATGTCACCCAAGCGGATCAGCGTCTCGTTCACTTTCTCCGCTCCAAACCCGTAGGCAAGAAGCTGCTTGGCACCCTGCGCGACATCCTCCAGGCCGAAAGGAGTGGTCGCGGCCGTATGTACCAACTGCTGCATCAGGGTGTCGGCCTTCTCCGCACTGCCGAGCATGGTCTGAAACGACACCTCCAGCTGCTGGAACTCGCCGCGTACCTTGGTGATGTTCGACACCAGCTCCTTGATAGTAAAGGCGGCCGCCAGCTTGCCGACGGTGTTGTTCAACAGGGAACCGCTCCTGTCAAGTTCCCGGATCTGTCTGTTGGCGGACGATGCCTGCTGGGACATCCGCTCGATCTTGCCCACGGCCTTGTCAAGACGGGCGCTCAAATGGTCCACCATAAGGAATTCTATTTGTACCGGTTTCATCTATTTTAGCTTGCTTTGAAAAAATCCTACTATTCCATCCGCTTCATCCTCGGCGCTCCGCTCATCCGCAGGACCGGAAGATCCGGACTTGTCACGGACATACCGGGGAGCGTCACTAAGCATCATGATCAGGGTCTGGTAATTCACCTTGTTCAGTATATAGTCCACGCTCCAGCCGGTGGCACTGGCAATCTGCCACACAAAACCGAAAGGGCTATGGGAGCCTTCATAACGGCTCTTTAACTCCCCTTCTTTCTTTGGCTCAGTCTCAAGCTCATCGGATTCGTCCGCTCGGCTGATCTGATAATAGGTATAAAAGGGTCGGTACCCATCAGGCTGACAAAACGCTTGATCGCACCCACCAGATAACGCTGTTCCATGAAGTTCCTTATGAGCCATGCCACCGGGCGCAAAAGCACGCGGCGGCTGAAAGGGCCACGACAAAGGGTATAGGCCACCATACGGCTCACCGCCTTGCCGTGAGAGGCCAGAAACTGCATTTCCTCCTCCTTGCTGAACCCCCACATCTCCTCACTGGTGATCCCCATCGACAAATATGTCCGGGCAAAAAGAATCTGACCGGACATATAAGGCCGCCTCATGGTCACGCGCAGCTCCAGCGGGGATTTCCTGAAAGGGATATGAAACGCTTTCAGCGGGACGCTCACACCGATATCCAGCAGCGCGTCCGCACCCTCACGCTGGATCTGCTTGATGACAGCTTCGTCCATACGCTACTCCTCGGCCAGGTTAGTGGAAGCAGCAGCGGCAGATTCAGCAGGAGGCAGTTTATACTGTTTCCACTCTTCCGGGATAGAATCCGTATTGAATACGCCATGGGGCTGGGAGCCGTCTTCCGGCATGGCCACTTCCAGCGTGCATTCGATTTTCGCCGTTTCTGTCAGGGTCAGCTTGCCGCCGAGATTGGAAAGTAGCGTGCCATTGGGAATCAGGATGCTCTGCCCCGAAACAAGGGCTATTTCCCACGGACCGGTCAGCAACACGGCTGCCGTCGGGGCCGTCCAACCAATCGGGGTTTTCTTTTCCGAGTCCTCTTCCTTGTAGTGCATGGTACCACCCAGCAAGCTATGCAGGTTTTCGTAGTTCAGCTGGATAACGTTGAACGTGGGGGCGATGCTGCCATTCGACTGGGGAATGATAAGCACCGGGGTTCCCGGCACCTGCTCCGCCTCGATTTTGGCGGATTCGGGTTTCTGCCCGCCCATGTCAAACGAATTCTTCTCTATGTAACCCACCACAAAGTCCTTGTATTTCACGGCACCGACGCCGTACATGAAATTCTTATTCATTGTTTCTTGATTTTGAAAGTTAATACTATGCCGGCAACACATCCGGTTATAAAAGCGGCCAGCGCTATTTTAACGGGACTAAAGCGACGTTCAAATTCCGTTTCAACTGTGAATGAGTCCTCATGTGTCTCATTACGGATACGGGTCAGTTCCTCCTCATAACACAGTACCAGCCGCTGGAGGCTGTCGCAGGATGCCTCCGCTATGATATTGCCGGCCGCATCGCTCTTCACCGTCAGGCCCGCCTGCCCGTTCCTGGAATGGTAGGACGAACCGGAGGGAAGTTTACGGAGGCTGTCCGGAGGGATCGTCAGGCTCACCGCCGATTTCGGAATCCCCGCCATCAACAACCCCCGCCTCACGTTTGACACGTTGTCGGCGCTTGACGACAGGCTGCTGTTCCGGTTCACCTCCGTCCTGCTCTTTCGAGTACTCGCGCATCCCGTAAAGAACAGGACAATCATCATGATGCCTGCAACTGTTGGCAGTATCAATGGCTTTCCGGAGGCGTGCCATTTCACGCCGGGTCGCCTGCAAAGCTTTCCTGTTTTCATTCAGTTCCTCTTTTAAGGGTTCTACAATATTCTCGATCAGGATACGGGTGGCATGTTCGGTATTGTCAATCCGTACCGTCTCGGCTTCGGCGGTAGCCTTCTCCGCTTTCGCCCTCGCTTCCCTGACCGTTGATTTCAGGGTGATGATGGCTATTATCGTGGCTACCAGACCACCGCCCAGCACCAGATTCATGACAGCACTGAAGTCCATACGCACACTGGTCTTTCAGGTCAAAGCCTATTTACCGGCATCCTTACCCGCAAACAGTCCGATGAGCCACTGGACAAATCCCGTATCGGCAACACCATTGGACACAAGGGACGCACCGAACCCGTAACACAACGCGATATACCACGTGGCATCAGCGACAAAGCCCGCATCCAGCCACCATAAAAGCATGGCGGCCACAATGCCCACACACCAGCTGACAATCTGTGTCGCCAAGCCCTGCATTTTTGGAAACAGAGCCTTGATCCCTTCCGTGAGCAACACCACGCCACCGACAAAACCGGCAAAGGTGGTGATCATCGCGCTATAATCGACTTCCGGTACTGTACCGGTCTGGGCAAAAGTTGCTGACACGAATCCGAGTATCAGCACAAAGAATAAAAGAAATCTTTTCATGTTGTTGTTGATTTATTGAGTTATACCTATTTGTTTAAGCCATCTCTGTACATCAAAACTGGGGCAGGCTTTGGCCGCCAGTTCATTGTGACCGACGATTCTCACATCGGGAAAACGACGATGGAAATCCTTCACGTACTTCTCAAGCGCCTTTTTCTGCCAGGAGGTACGGGTGTCCGCAGGCGTTTTACCATCCTTTGCACACCCGCCGGCATAGACGATATGGCGGCTCACGGAATTGTAACCGGCCACGCCGTTGGTCACTTCCCACGGGTCCACATTCGCGTCCTCGTTATTGTTCACCAGGCGTTCCACTCCGCCGTTCAGATGGAACAGGTCGGTATATCCGACCTGCTTCCAGCCGCGGCCGCCCTTTGAGACGGGGTTCGTATGCCAGGCGCGAATCTCCGCACCGCTTACCTCACGCCCTTCAGGAGTGGCCGTGCAATGGATGACAAGATACTTCAGCTTTCCCATCACTCACCGCCTTCCTCTTCATCAACGGCCGCCTGGGACAGTGCTATCTCCACCTTCTTCTCCGGATCGGCGTCCAGGCCCAGTACAAGTGTGCCGGATACCGCCTTGCCGCTACTGTTCACACCGGCGGTGACCGTCAGAGAGCCATCGGTACCGACTGCCGTGAAACCGGCAGGAATGGAAACCACGCTGTAATCACCGGAGGCAGTGACCTTCACCTCCTTGCTCTCACCGGCGGCCTTGAAAGAAAGAGCGGCCGGATCGGCAGAAATGCTGCGTTCCACTACCTTGAACACCGGAGTCTCACGGGTGTCAAGCACCACGAACTCCTCGCCGAAGGCGATTTCCGTGTCGGCCTTCATAAGCAGCTTGAAGAAGTACAGCTCGCTGGAGTTCATCCACTTGTCAATCTGGATCACCTCCTCATCGTCCTGGAGGTTCACACCGGCAAAAAGGTTGCCGTCAGCGCTCATCGAGCAGAGCGTGGCTACGATAAGGCCATCAGGCCAGGAATTCAGCGTCTCGATGGTGATACCCTTGTAACGCTTCTTGTTGATGTCCGTCTCGCTCGTGTTCTTGTACTCGCGTTCGGTCAGCTCGTCATCGTACTTGTCGAAGTCGTCAATACTCATCAGGATACGCAGGTTCGGATTCTCACGCAGGGCTTTTGGAATAGCCTTGCGGACAGCCTTCAACTTGCCGATCATGGAAGTATCGGAAGGAGCCGGAACCACGATCACATCCGGATCTTTAGCCGCCTGGGTCAGGATACCGTTGAAAAGGTGGTCGTCGTCCGAACCGAACTCGCCGTTCAGGTAATGCCAGCCCAGCTCGAACTTCACACTCTTGCTAAGTTCATCCAGAAGCGTGTTCTGCGCTTCGGGGGGAAGTTCGGCAAACACGAGGTTGCCCTTCGGCTGCCACTTGCGCCAAACATGCTCGAAGGCACGGGGATTGAAAGTCGTGAACGCCATGAAGTCCTCCGGATCCAGTGATTTCTCCGAGTAATTGAAATTGCCTTTCGAGTCTTCCAAAGTCGGGTTCTCCTTACGCTTCTGGAGCATCTTGCCCGTCTTGATACGCGGCAGGCTGATTTTTTTCTCCACACCGGGGATCACCATGATCAGACCTTTTTCTACAAGGTCATTCCCGGTGGTGGCCAGGACCAGTATTTTCTCCAGTACCTCGCCGTTGTAATTCGTGTTTCTTACTACTATTGCCATGGCAAATGTTTTTATTTATGGTTCAACTTGTCCTTAATCTCGCTCATGCGCTTGTTCCAGGGGCTTTCACCCGTCGGATTCACACGAAGGTCGGTCATGACACTACGTTTGGGGGAAAGCTTCTCCAATGCCTTTTCCCCGTTCTCCCGGTCTTTTGCCAGAAGGTTCTCATAGATGGGGCGGGTGGCGGCATCGATACGGCCGTCCTGTTCCGCATCATCAAGCAGTTTCTTACGCGCGGCAGCGTCATCCGCATCCGCCTTGTCCTGGAACACCTTCAGTTCGCCCTTCAGGCGGGTGACCTCGGCATCAAGGGCCGGGACTTTGCCAGCCTCCGTTTCCAGCAGTCCGATTTCACGCAGGAAATCGTCATCCGTCGCACAGTTCTTGAACCGCGGACGTCTCTTGAGTTCGTCTAAATTCATGCTATTCTCGTTTTGTGGCTTGTGCAGCCGGTTATTGAATATTTGAAATACTTGTTCGGGGGTACTGTCCTCCGGTACCGGGTCAGCGTCATAAATACCGTCGATAAGCCCCAGCGCCAGCGCCTCGTCGGCACGCAGCCAGTGATCCTTGCCGTCAAAATACATCGCGCGGATTTCCTCCTTGTCCTTGCCCATACGGGTGGCATACATCTCGCAAAGGGTATCCTCAAGCGCCTCGATCTCACGGATGCAGTCCTTCATCTCATCCTTGTTGCCGTAACAGCCGCCCTGGACACTGTGAAGCATCAGACGGGCATAACGGCTCATCTGCACGGGCTTGCCGCAAAGGGCGATGACGGAGGCCATGCTGGCGGCGATGCCGTCCACGTAGATGGTAATGTCGGCCTTGCTGTTCTTCAAGGCATTGAAAATGGCGATGCCCGAATAAACCTCGCCGCCGTTGCTGTTGATACGCACGTCCACCTTCCCGGTCAGGGCTTCCGCTTCCAGAAGTTCACGGGCAATATCACCGCTGCGCACGTTATCATCGTACTCACCGATGTCACCGTAAAGAAGGATGCAACAGGCATCGGTTCCGGGTATCATATTGAAAAATCTACTCATGTCACTATCGTTTTGGCAGGTCCTTCCCTGCAAAGTTTACGGTGCGAAATTAGGGGGATTAAAAGCCTTTTTCAAACCGCGTTTTCATCATGGAGACTTTAAAGGATTGCCATGACGCTTTAAAATGTCATCATGCGGAGCGCGTTTTTTTTCGCTCCTTTTCCTTATCAATTTTGCACGTAAAAAAGGAGGTAATATGGTCGAACTTACAAACGAGCAGAAAAAGGCATGGGCGAAAACGCTCTACACCCGCGAAACGCTCACGCAGGCGGAAATAGCCGAGCGTGTGGGGGTTTCACGGGTGACTGTGAACAACTGGATAGGCAAAGGAAACTGGGAGCAGCTGAAGGCTTCCATAACCATCACACGGGAGGAGCAGCTGAAGAACCTGTACCGGCAGCTGGCGGAACTCAACAACGCCATCATGGGAAAGCCGGAAGGGGAACGGTTCCCGAACGCCGCGGAAGCGGACACCATTTCCAAACTGTCGAACGCCATCAAGAAACTGGAAACAGAAGTGGGGCTGGCGGACATCATCTCCGTGTTCTCCGACCTGCTCAAATGGGTGCGGACCTACGATTCCACGCAGGCGAAGGAGATCACCCCGCTTCTGGACGCGTTTGTCAAATCAAAATTATCCTGACATGGCAAAGAAAAGACTCACACCCCAGGACAGGATCGCACTGGACAACTGGAACGAGCTGGTGGCATCCGTGCGCGAACATTCGGACATCAACCCCACGGACACGGAAACGGAAATCAGGCAGAGGCGGGAAAGACTGGAGAAGAACGACGAGGAGTGGTTCAAATACTACTTCGCCATGTATTGCACCTGCGAGTCCGCCGCCTTCCACAAAAAAGCCACCGGGCGGCTGATGAGGAACAACCGCTGGTACGAGGTAAGGGCCTGGTCACGCGAGCTGGCGAAATCCGCACGCTCCATGATGGAGATATCCAAACTGGCACTGACAAAAAAGATACGCAACGTGCTGCTGATCTCCAACTCGGCAGACAATGCGGAAAGGCTACTGCTGCCGTTCATGGCGAACTTCGAGGAGAACCAGCGGATCATACAGGACTACGGACAGCAGAAAAAACCGGGAGCGTGGGAAACCGGGGAGTTCACCTGCATGTCCGGATGCTCCTTCCGCGCCATCGGAGCCGGGCAGTCACCGCGCGGTACGCGTAACAAGAACTTCCGGCCGGACTTCATTCTGGTGGACGATATAGACACCGACGAGGAGTGCCGGAATCCGGAACGGATCAAAACCAAATGGAAATGGCTGGAGGAGGCGCTGATACCGACCATGTCCGTATCGGGAAACTACCGCATCCTGTTCAACGGGAACATCATCGCGCCGGACTGCTGCATCAAAAGGGCCATCGAAAAGGCAACCGAACTGAAGGCGAAAGGAATCGGGCACGTGGATATCATCAACATCCGGGGAAAGGACGGGCTGTCCGTATGGCCCGAAAAGAACTCCGAGGAGGATATAGACCTCTTCCTCTCACTGGTCAGCGCGGCGGCGGCACAGAAAGAGTTCTTCAACAACCCGGTGGTGGACGGCGGCGTGTTCGCGGAAATCACCTACGGGAAAGTGCCGGCACTTTCCAAGTTCAAGTTCCTGGTGATATACGGGGACCCCGCACCGGGAGAGAACAAGACGAAAAAAAGTTCCACCAAAACGGTGTGCCTGCTCGGGAAACTCGCGGGAAGGCTTTATCTGATAAAAACGTTCCTGGACAGGGGGCTGAACGCGGAATTTGTAGAGTGGTACATCAAGCTGCTGGAGTTCGTGGGCGGGAAAACCACCGTATACTGTTACATGGAAAACAACAAATTACAGGATCCTTTTTTCCAGCAGGTATTCCAGCCCATCGTGCGGCGGATACGCAGGGAAAGGAAAATATCACTGTACATCACCGGGGACGAGGAGAAGAAGACCGACAAGGCCACACGTATCGAGGCGAACCTGGAACCGCTCAACCGGGAGGGGAACCTGGTACTCAACGAGGCCGAAAAGGACAACCCGCACATGAAACGGATGGCGGAACAGTTCAAGCTGTTCAACCTGCAACTGACCTATCCGGCAGACGGACCCGACTGCGTGGAGGGGGGAAACAGAATTATAGACCGCAAGGCCAGACAGTCGGAAAAGCCCGTCATTGTCACAAGGAAAAGCACGCGGTCACAAAACAAGTACAGAGTGTAAACTTCAATACCTATCATTATGAGCAAATTTATCGAACTTTCAGACTACGACGCGAGCATACACCGCGAGATTCTGGACGCACTGACAAGGGAGGACGACGCCGTCGTGGAGATATGCGAGGACCGCGCCGTCGCCGAGATGCGCTGCTACCTTTCCAGACGTTACGACTGTGACAAAATATTCACGGCAACCGGTGACAAACGCAACCAGCTTGTCCTGATGATGGCCATCGACATAGCCGTGTACCACATCTTCTGCATACATAACCCGAGGAACCTGTCACCGCTGCGGAAGGAACGCCACGAAAGGGCGGTCGAATGGCTGAAAGCCGTGGCGGCCGAGGAGATATCGGTGGACGGCCTGCCCCTGCTGTCCGAAGAGACGAGGGCGGCAAAATCAAATTTCCTTATCAAAAGCAACCGTAAACGTGTAAACCATTGGTAATATGAACAAAAGAAAGAAAGGGGCCGGAAAGATAACCCAAAGCGGGAACCTGCCGAGGCCCGGGCAGAAAGGACCCGCAACCATCATACTGACACAGCCCAGAAGGTTCGGTATAGACATAGCGGACTACATGCTCGCGGTAAGGGCTTTCGAGAATGTGGACTACTCCAGACGCTTCAGGCTGTACGACCTGTTCAGCGACATACTCATGGACACGCACCTGACAAGTGTCATAGAGAAACGGAAGAATGCCGCACTGGCATCTTCCATAGAATTCCGCAGGAACGGGAAGCCGGACGAGAAGGTGAACAAGCAGATCAGGTCCCCATGGTTCCGGAAGTTCATAGGGGACATCCTGGACGCCAAATTCTGGGGGTTCTCACTCGTGCAGTTCTACCGCAAGGGGGAATGGGTGAACTACGACCTGATACCGCGCAAACACGTCGATCCCGTGCGCAGGCTCATACTGCGGCACCAGACGGACACCACCGGGACGTCCTGGGACGAGTACCCCGACCTGTTGTTCATCGGTTCACCCGACGATCCCGGACTGCTGGTGAAAGCAGCCATCTGGGTGATATACAAACGTAACGACGTGGCGGACTGGGCACAGTTCGCGGAAGTGTTCGGAGCGCCCATCAGGGAGTACACGTATCCCACGGATGACGACGAGGCACGGCAGAGGGCGCTGGACGACGCGGACAGCACCGGAAGCCTGTCGGTTTTCGTGCACGCGGAGGATACGGTGCTCAAGCTCGTGGAAGCCGCGAACAAGACAGGGAGCGCGGACCTCTACGACAAGCTCTGCGAGCGCTGCAACAACGAAATCTCAAAGCTGTTCCTCGGAAACACGCTCACCACCGAAGCCTCCGACAAGGGCACACAGGCACTGGGAACCGTACACAAGGACGTGGAGGAGAAAGTGACGCTCTCCGACAGGCAGGACATCCTCGACGTGCTCAACTATGACATGGCCGACATATTCGCAATGCTCGGAATAGACACCACAGGCGGGGAGTTCTGCTATCCGGAAAAGAAGCTTATCGAACCGGAGAAAAAGATGTCCATCCTCACACAGCTGCGTACGAACTTCAACCTGCCGGTAGGTGACGACTACCTCTACGAGGAATTCGGGATCGAGAAACCGGCAAACTATGACGAGCTGAAGAAACGCCAGGAGGAGAAAGCGGCGGAAATCGAGGCAGCGAAGGCCCGAGAGACCGAAAAGGCGGAAGAGGATGAACCGGATCCGGAAGAAGAACCGGAACTGGAAAAGCACGGTAAAGGAACACCCAAAGAAAAGAAAAATGCCCTTAAAAACGCATACAACTGGCTGAAACGTTTTTTCGGGAAAGCCCCGGGGAGAGACGGGGCAGCTTTAGAATGGTGATAAACGACCTCTACAGAATGGAGGACAAACAGGTGGAAACTTTATTCTCGTTCGATGAAGAGGTACTGAAGAAAGCCCTGAAGAACATATACAGCAAAGATTTCCATCCCATGACCGACATCGAGGAGAACCTGTTCGAGGCCACGTGGAAAACGATGAACAAAGCCACCGACAAGGGGTTTGGGACACGGAAAACCGATGATCCGGATTATGACTTCTACCGTGAAATCCGAATGAACAACGCCGTGTTCGCAGCTTTCAAGGTACACAGGGCACAGAACGACATGGCAGCGCTGCTGCTGGACAAAAACGGAAGTTTAAAGCCGTTTGAACAGTGGGTGAAGGAAGCCATGCCCATAGCCGACCACCAGATGATCCATTGGCTGCGTACAGAATACGACACGGCCGTCATACGGGCACACCAGGCCGCGGACTGGAGACAGTTCGAAAGGGAAAAGGATGTATTGCCGAACCTCAAATGGATGCCGTCCACAAGTGTGACGCCGGGAGCCGACCACCAGATTTTCTGGGGGACCATACGTCCGATAGATGATCCGTTCTGGAACGAGCACAGGCCCGGAGACAGATGGAACTGCAAGTGCACGCTCTCATCAACGGATGAAGCGCCGACAGCGGTACCGGACGAAAACGGGCAGAACAAGGCACATGACGGTCTGGAAAACAATCCGGGAAAAGACGGCAAACTGTTTTCAGACAAACACCCCTACATTACTGAAGCGCATCCGGGAGCAAAAAAAGCCGTGGACGCACTGACCAGGCGCATCAACGAAATGATAGCCGAAATGCCGGACAACCTGACGCTGGAGGAAAAAACCGACATCGCCCGCAACAATCTCAAGATAGAAAAGGCACTCGGCGTTACCAAAGGCAAGCCGATGACATACGAACAGGCGAACAAGGGAAAGGAGAACCCGAAATTCGGAAAAGAGGAAGGATACCGCGTGAATTGCCAGACCTGCACCGTGACACACATGCTCAGAAGGTTGGGGTTTGACATCGAGGCAAAACCCAACATCAGACAAAGCGCATACAATGAAATGGCAAAACAAGGTATCACATGGGAAGAACGTTTCCTGAACCGGGACGGAACAAAGCCGGATTATGACTATACCTATAAATGGCAGGTCAGAAAGGGATATCAAGTAATGAATGCAAACCGGCTGAAGGAATACTTCAGGGAAAAATTCAGAGAGGATGGAATATACGAGATATATTGTGCCTGGAAAGGCGGCTCCGCACACGTGTTCTGCGCAGAGGTGACTGAAGGAAAGACAAGGTTCTTCGACCCGCAAACCGGAAAGGATGATGCAAGCAATTACATACAGAGCATGAAAGCGGGCCGTGTGGGAGTGATAAGAATAGACAACAAACTGGTAAATCCCAAAATCATGGGACTATTCATCACCAAATAAACGGGAAGAAAGTGCCAGCCCCTCCTCACCGTCCACCAGACGGCAGGACTGGCCGTCGAACAGAATAAAGGCGGGAAGACCGACAGGCAACTCAAAACCATCCCCGTCAACACAGCCCACGGAATAGATGCTTCCTTCAGGGGAACTGGCTGATAAGACAACGGAGTTGTAACCGCTACTGTTTGCTAATTCCGACACTTGTTTAGGTATTTCCATAACGCAAAAAGGCACATAAAAAACGCCTTGCTGCAAAAGTATAAAATTATTTTTTAATTCAGTCATTCATGGACATAAAAGAATATTCAAAACTGATAAAAGCCAAACGGAAAGAACTGGATGGGCTAATGAAACGGAAAATGCCGGTTATCGCTGGACGAATGGCAAAAGACCATTTCCAGGACAACTTCCGCCGGGAAGGTTTCGTAAACGGAGGATTACACCCGTGGCCGAAAGCGAAAAGGCTGTCCTCGGGACGGACCGATGCGGCAGGGAGCTACGGGACGCTGCTCTCCGGAAGGAACCATCTCTTCAGCTCCGTCAAATACATGCCGGGAGAATACCGAGTGAGGGTGGCAAACGAACTCGTCTATGCGCCGGTCAATAACTGGGGAGGAGAAGTTCATCCGACTGTTACGCCCCAAATGCGGCGTTTTGCATGGGCGAAGTATTACCAGGCTTCAGGCAAGGCTAAAAAAGCCGCCACGGGCAAAAGAAAAGGCAAAAAGAAGGGTTCTGCCGCAAACAATGAACCGCAGGAAAATCAGGAAGCGCTGAAATGGAAAAGGCTGGCGCTGACCAAAAAGAAAAAGCTCCGGATAAAAATACCGCAACGCCAGTTTATCGGGGAAAGCCGGGAACTGTCCGAAAAGATAGACCGTAAAATGGAGAATGAAATCAGAAATATTTTAAACTTATAACAACATGGAAGAAATTTTTATCGCGATCATGGAACGCATCGCCGAAAAGATGCCTGAACTGTCATACATTGACGAGGACTACGGACAGCTTGAAGCCGGGGCGGAGGAGGACCACTATCCGGTAACCTTCCCCTGCGTGCTTGTCGGGAACGCCGAATCGGACTGGAATGACCTCGGTTACGGGGTACAGAAAAGCGAGTCACTCATCACCATACGACTGGCCATTGACTGCTACGATGACACCCACTACACCTCCGGAACCTATGACAAGGTAAGGGAACGGCAGCTGAAGGCCAAAGAGCTGTACAAAGCCTTGCAGGAGTTCCAGTGCACGGAAGAGACCAGCCCGCTGGTCAGGGTAAAGAGCCGGGACTATTCGCTGCCGGGAAACATTAAGGTGTACGAGACGGTTTATTCTTTCACGCTGCATGACGAGTCGGCCATGCAGTAAGGGGAAGGTTCATTCCCCCGTGAACAGGGAAAGCTGGACGGCTGTCAGGCGGGGTTTCTTAACCTTTGGGACGGGCTTCACCTCCAAGTCCTTCAGCTCCCGGCACTTGCACCGGATAATGGACATGATCCGCTCCTCGGAAATGAAAAACTCCTGGCGGGACAACACTTTCAGGGCATCATCAAAACGCAGGCGCTGCACCTCCGTCCAGTAATAGTAACGGCGGCACAGGGCTTCATCACGGAGTTCTATCAGTTTTTTGTCTCGTCCTTTAGCCATAAGTTCAGGTATATGCTGCAAAATTAGGCATTTAACCGGGGATGTTAATAAAAAAACGCCGCATCGTGTATGAATGCGGCGTTTTTCTGTTTAGAGTGTGAACAAAATCACATGGTCATCAGTTCGGTGTCATCCTCACCCGGAACAAACGGCTCGATGCGGGTGATCACCTTGCTCTGTACCTTCACCCGCCCGCTGCCATTACAGACCGGACATTTTGCGGATAAAGGAGCTCCTCCCTGGTCCAGGTAAAAGATACGTCCCTTGCCTTCACAACGCTTGCAGGCCATGACGTGCGGCGCGATGTTCTTCGTCTTCTCCATGACTACAACCGGCAGAATGAGGGTTCGATACGGTGCCAGACACCGTTTTCGTCACGTTTGTGGAAATAGTAGTTCACCGCGGTCTTGTACACCACGTTGCTCTCACGGAAGAGGTCCATGATCTCCGTGTACTCGCTGTCGAAACGGTCCTCGAGCTCGTACAGCTTACTCACGGACTTGTAGTCCAGATCGCCCTGGCGGTTGCGCTCGATCATGGTCATGCCGAGCTGGTACATCGGGTCGTCGGTACCCAGCTCGCGCCCCATGGCGTAGCGCTTCAGGTAATCCACCAGGCGTTCGGCGGCAAGGTCGGCACGCTCGTCGAAACTCTTCACCTTGTTGCTCCTCACCTCCAGCTTCATGTCACCGTCCACGATGGTGAAGCTCGCCTGCTCGTCCTTACGCAGCTGGCCGTATTCACGCATCACCGCACGGAAGGCGGCGGCCTCTTTCTCCACCCAGTCGCGGAACGCCTTCACGTCATCCACAACCGGGAGCAGCCGGTTCTTCACTTCAAGCATGAACTGCGCACGGAGGCCCTCATAGGCATCGCGCCGGTTACGCTTGCTTTCCTTCTCTTCCTGCTGGAGCTGTTTCAAAAGCTCCTTCCTGTCCTGGGCGGACAGGCTTTTTAATTGTTCTTTCAAATCCATAGCTAAAAAATTAAATGGTTGCTATTGTTGTTTATTCTCACGTTTACGGCGGATGGCACGCAGCTTCACCTGCAACGTGTCCAACGCCTCACAGTCAAGTTCACGGAACTCCTTGCCGGCGATACGGCTGTCCCGGCAGAAGGCGTTCACCCAGTCCCAGTCGGCCGTATCGATACCCAGCAGCTGCATCTGGTGCAGTACCGCGGAACGCTTCTGACGGAGAATCTTCCGGAGCTGTTCCTGATAAGTGGGCGGTACCAGCTTCTGCATGGCGGACACGGCGGCACTGTATTCCTTCAGTGTCATGTCACGCAGACTCGTGGTACGTCCCTCCGTGTACTGGGAAACGATGCTTTCCTTCAGTGCGTCACGATCCGATGTCGGAAGGCGGTTCAAAAGGCTGTAAAACGCCGCATAATTCTCGGGTTTATTTAACTGCTTGCGGCTGTTGATGTCTATCTGCATGGCTATACTGTTTTTTTGTTTATTTTAAGGTCATTGATTTCCTTAATCACTCTCTTTACTCTGATAGTACACAAATAATCAAGAAGATGCTCTTTTTCATTTTTTGTACACTTATACTGGTCGAAAAATTCAAGTATGCCCATTCTATTCAGATTTTCATTAACTCAAACTATTCATACCACATCAGCACAACTCTATGATTTCACCCACGGCAGAGCGTAGAAGAGTACGCAAAACCGAAGGGTTTCCGCTATCATAGATGACTTCCACACAACACTCATGGCGTGCGTTACGTGACACAACCAGCTCGCAAGTCATATTCTCACAGAGCCATTTTTCCACTACTTTACGGACACCAACTGCGGTGACCACAATTACCATTTTTTTACTCATAATATTGACCGTGCTGTATGTTATTCAACTCTTATCCTCCCGGTGTACTGGTTTCCCCGAAACTTCATCCCCTTGGTGAAGCCGCCCGGATATCCCAGTTCCTTGCTTCTCGCGTTTGCCAGCAACAAATGTTCCCGGCTAAGGGAGGCTACAAAACCTTTGTCCTTTTCCAGTCCCATCTCTCGGGCCTTCCGGGTGACGCTGCGTTCGGAAACACCGAGCATTTCAGCCAGCTCCCGGTTGAGGGTATTGTGATAGTGGCGACGCATGATGGAAAGCATATTACCGTTCCAAAAGATACGGGTGGAATATCCCTTATGCTCGACGAGCCGTCCCAGTGTCCGGTGCATGAAAGTACCGTCAGCAACCTTCCGGTGCTTGCGGTACTGTTCACGCTTGTACACCAGCACACATTCATGACACCAGGAACTCCGTCCCCCATTCTTCAACGGATAGAACTCACGCATCCACAACTTTCGGCCGCAATGCGGACAGACACGTTTACGTTTCTGCTTGTTGTTATTTTCACTCATAGCTGTTTATGCTGCATTCATCAGTTCATATTCAAATTTTCACCGAACGGAATAGTATTAATGTCAACCTTTCTCGTGTAGGCCTGCATAAGTCCCACGGAAAGCAGCATATAGACATTCTTATTCGCTTTGACAACCCCGGAAATAGAGCCGACAATATGTTCAGTCTTGCCGGTAATGATTGAGCCGGCTATCTGCTCAAGCCCGTCTGGATGGTCCTCACTGGCCGCAACGCTCATAAAGGCACTAAGATCGTTTTCCTTACAAAAGTTATCCACGTATTGGCAGAGTTCCTTTACTGCCTCTTTCTGTTTTTCTGTAATCATTTCTGTTAAATTTTAATGGTTAATAATTATATGTTGAAATCGCGAAATCTCTTTTTTGATACTGGCTGTACATAGTTTCCTCCCAATCCGTCTCTTCCTCCTCCGGAAGGTCATCCTCATCAAGTTCTACCTCCTTACGGTAAATCAGATACCGTGCCTCCAGAAAGAAGAGGACCACGCGGCGCAGGAACTCACGGGCGGAGGCGATGCCGTGCTTTTCCATGAAGGAGGCGATACGGTCCGGACCGATAGTGTTCGTGCGGATGCTCACCAGACACTGCCGGCGGAAGTCCTTCAGCGTGCTGCCCCTCACCTCGAACACGCGGTCAGCGATACGGCCGAGACTCTCCGGAATATGGTATCCGGAACCTTCGTCATCCGTTCCCACCAGCAGTTCAGCAGCAGCCGTCAGCATACCCTCCACGCTCATGCGCTGGGCAGCGGCCGTCTCCTTCAGGAACACGTACTGGTAATTGCTCACGTAGGTATGTATGAGGTAGCCTTCAGGACGGCGGAACACCTCTTCGGAGGCAAGCTCCATCGAAAGGTTGTTCAATGTCACACCGGCACCGCAGCAGAAGGCGCACACCAGGCGGACGACAAGACGCTGGCGGTTGCCCCAGCCGCCAGCGATGATGGCACGCTGCAGGCTGCCGGCAACGGCCGGATCCATCTCGAAGAACAGCACCGACTTCTCCTGACGGCGGAAGAAGAACGACATGTCCGGAATACGATCCATGCAGAGGAGGATGCGCCGGGTGGCCGTGGAGACCCTGCCACCATCCGTCATGCGGATGTAGGACTTCACCAGGTGGTTCATCACTACCGTCATGTCGGAAAAATGATAGTCGGCAACCTTCCCGCGGAACAGTTCATGAAGCAGAACGGGCAGCTTCACAACGTAGTTGTAATACTCCTTTCTCATGGCTCACTTGCTTGAAGGTTTCCAGTCCACTGTTATAATCGCATCCAGCTCACCGCTGCCGCCACACACCGGGCAGGATACATGCACGTCCTCGCGGCTGCCCTCTTCCGTTCCCCAGAACCAGCCGTTGCCCTTGCAGTAACCACACTTGTGGCCGGTACTGACGAAGTTCTCACGGTTAGGCCCCTTACACATATAGGCGGGAGGACAAATCTCCAGCTGTTTCTTTATCCTGCTCATGCCTGGCCTCCTTTCTGTTTCGGTCCCGCCACATTCCAATAGTCATAGGCGCCCTTCTCCCAGATTGTGTATTCACCAGTGGCCCCCTGATAACGTCCCTTACTGAAGGCGACGTAGCCCTCTACCCATATCTTCAGGTCGGCATCATACATCACGCTCGTGGCCGCATCACCTTTAGGATTCTTGCCACGGGCATGGCTGATGAAAACAAACAGCTTGTCCGGAAACTCCTCCTTCAGCTGGATATAGTCACGATACGTCATCTGTGTGTATTGGAAGCTGTCAATGATCACGATGTTGAAACTCTTATGACGCCGGAGCCTGATCTTCAAGGTGGGGATGTCCTCCTTGATGAACGCCAAATGGCGGCTTACCTCGGCCATACCAAAGCGCCGCAGGTTATTCTGGACTGTCAGAGAAGTTCCTTCCTCCAGGGAGTTGAACGCCACACGGTCATACTTGCAAAGTTCCTTGCAGAGCTGCATCACGAAAGAGGTCTTACCGTTACCGCTGTTGCCCCACACGAACCAGCAGCCCCGGACTTCCGGAGTGTCGAAGGCATCCTTCCATTTCCCTTCGAAAGGGAATACGTCATACTTCTTGTTCAGGATGTCCCTGACATTCAAGGCACGTCTCATGCCCGCTTTTTTATTATCCTTTTTCTCTTCTTCCATGGTCAGAACAGTGTTAGTTGTCGGATATTGTCAATTCGGTCAAGTACGGCCTGCCGTGCGGCACCCCGCAGTTTCTCGTGGCAGAGCATCCTGCCGAGTGCCCACAAAAGGGCATTCTCACGGGTGGCAAACTGTCCCCATTTACGTCCCGGGTTGAAACCACCGCCGGAACCGCCCACCTCCATGTGAACGCCGGCAACCCACCAGCCGTCCTGCTGTCCCACAAGGGCGTCCAGGTAGTCGCGACCATTCCGGTAAACGGTCACCGTCTCGTATTCCCTCAAGACTGGGTAATCGCTCCAGGGAGCGGGAAGCTGCTCGCGACCGTCGATCTTTAAGTATTCAAATTTGTTTTCCATATCCTTAAAATTACGTTTGAACGGTATTTGAACGGGGGTCATTCCCCCGTCATGCGTTTCACCTTGTGAATGGACTTCCTCACACGCCGCAAATCAAAGTCACATGTCGAAGCCTCCTTTATCACCTTATCGATGTCTTTCCTGTCAGTCACACCGTTGGCGGAACAGATCGCAAACACGTCGTTCACGTCCGTAGGCTCCAACTCATAAAATTTCCGTCCGATACGGCTGTAGAACTCCTTGTAGCCGGGCTTCTGGTACCGCAAGCCGTTGCTGATGCGCTTGGCAATATAATCGGTACTCAAGAACACGACACCGCATTTCTCCTCCAGCTTGTTGTACAGGCTGATGAAATAGTGGAACACCGGTTCGGTCAGCTTGTCCGCCTCGTCGAACACCAGCAGGGGCGCGTCCATCTGGATGATGTCATCCAATATAAGCCCCCACACCTCACGGATATTATACCCTTCGGTCCGGATTCCGACCGTACGGGCGATCTCGCGGACAAAGTCACCTTTCTTCATGTCCTCAGAGCAGAGGATATAGAAAACCTCCTTATGCTCCTGGAGGTAAACACGGGCGGTGGTACTCTTGCCACAACCGGCCTCGCCGGTCACCCAGGTAACATTGCGCCAGCGCTGCGCATCGGAGAGTACAGCCGTGATCTCCTGGTAAGCACCGGTCTCCACGATCTGCCAGCCGGTAGCGCTTACACCACCGACCTGCGAGGCGACATTACGGAACATCTCGTCGCTGATATTCTCATAACGGCCATTCAGGATATTGCTAACAGTACCTACACTAACCCCCTTCAGGCTGCCAGCAGCCTTCGTCTGGCTCGGGTATTTCGCCACGTAAGCCCGGAGGCTTTCACTGATGGCGTCCTTTTCTTTCATTGTAATTTCCATAATCAATATTTTTTATCTTGTTATAAATCTGTTCCTTATAATTTCCCGACCACCTTGCGGATGCTCACTTCCTTCTTCTCAAAGCTGTCCCATGTCACGTTGCTGATGACTTTCATGTCTCGGCCGATGGAAGGACGGGCCGGCTGGCTGTATTTTCTTGTGCGACGGTCAATCTGGCGTTGCGCCTCCTTTCCGAGACCTTTCAGGTCAGGGGTACGCAGACCGTTCTGTTCCGGTGCGACACCATGTTCGTACTCGATGTCCTTGGCAACGACCTGGCGGTTTATACGCTCGTTGATGACGGCCTCCTGCTGGGCGCGGATGAAACGTTTCTCGGCTTCCGTCTGCTCCTGCTGGGCACGGTGGATCATCAGCGGGAACGAAGCCACACACTCAAAGCGCATCGCTCCGCCCTTATCCTTGTACAGCAGACGTACGCTGCTCATGTCATAAGGATCGTACTGGACATAGAACTTCTTGTAGGTGTTACGTCGGCGCCATTCCAGATCAGGCTCACCGGGGGCGGAGAAAACCTCGTAAGGGTATTTCTTTCCCTGTACCGTGATCTCGATACCGTTGGCGGTGAACAGCGACGGTTTCTCGGTCGTGTACCAGAACATCTCCACCATATCCGACACACTTACCGCATCGGTAGCCTCGTTCACGCTGGTATTGTACATCTCAATCCGGGAGATGCCGGTGGCAGGGTGTTTCATTGAATTCCACTGCTCACGGGCGGCGGCATACTGTTCCTTCAGTTCCTCCAATGTGGGGAGGGAGTCGATGTTCGCGTTGATGAATTCCAAATTCGGACGGCTTGTATCTCTCTTTGCCGTAATATTCTGCCCGGTGAAACCGAAACGTTTCTTCAATACCTGGCTCTGGAAGCGGTAGAAAATGTTCTCAATCGTCTTAGATTCGCCATTATACGGAGCTGTCGGGCGGTGGATACGGCTGATCTTCGAGAAAAGGCCCAGCGCCGCGTTCTTCTTATGACCGCCCTGGTTGTCGCACACGATCTCGTAGGGTTTGTGCCGGCTCGTCTGGATAGCCATGCGGAAAGCATGGTACTGGGCGATATAGTCCTCGTTGTCGCTGATGTAATAACCGAGCAGGACTTCACTATAGGCATCCACCACCTCGTACACGCTTGTAGTGCACTTGTTTCCGTTCTCGTCACGATAGTAGAGGTTCAGCTTCGTGCCGTCGCCATACCAGAGGCTGTCACGACGGCCCGGAAGGATGGTCCGGTGCTTGCGGTCATAACGCTGGTGTGCCTTCATTTCCCCATAAACGGCATCGTACCACAGAGGTTCGACACGCGGGCTGTTGAACCATTCGCGGAGGCTGCGGGGACTCTTCAGGGGCTTCCAGCCACGTTCCGGAGCGACACGGTTGTACTCCTCGAAGATCTCCATGTCAGTATAAACCGGAACGCGGCTGCGTTTCAATGCTACAAGGTAACGCCCGCCGTCCTCCTCGATCTTCAGCGTGTTGCTGTTGCCGTATTTACCGCTCACAAGCACACCGTAGTTGTCGGGACGGAACTTGTTTATCAGGGCTTTCAAACGCCCCACACTGCCCGGAAGACTGTGCCCGTACACCGGACGCCATTCCTCACTCGTGACAAGCAGAAGTTCCCAAAGGTTACGGCGGAAACCGGTCAGCTTGTTATTGGATGAACTCAAGCGTTTGAACTCTTCCATCAACGCGTTCAGCACCGAAGCGTTCCAGGTGTATTCCTTCTTCACATCCTCGGGAAGAGCGACCATCTCACCGTTCTTGTCGTAACGGTAATCCTCGAAAAAGTTCTCGGCCTTCTCGTCTTTCTTCACTATGTTACGGATCATTTCCTGTCTCATTTGTTTCTCGGGTTCGCCATGACGCTCAACCCAACGTTTCTTGTATTTCTCGGGAAGGGAGGAATAGGCATACAGAGCCGGATTATTTTCACCACCGCCACGGGAAACGACATCCAGTTTTTCTCGGGACAGCTGGCTATTCAAAGTGCCTTTGGGCATTATATCCAGCAACTCTTTGTAAGTTACACACAATATATTATCAAAGTATTCCATCTCCCAGCTTGATTATCAATCCTCTAAATCATTCAAAGGGACATGCTTCTTCAGCAGCCGCACGGAGATCCCGAAATTCAACACTACGAGAAGTTCCAGCAGCGGATTAATAAAAAAAATAGAGAGCAGGATCCCGAAACTCATACAGAAGTAAAGCACGCAAAAGCGCTGTTTTCGTTTCAGACGAGCAAACCAGTGCAGCTGGTCGCTGAACAATGTCATCAAATCATTTTTCATGGCTACTTGTATTTTGAGGATTACCACCTACTTTGGATCCACCGCGCTCAATGGCGAGCTTACGAATGGAACGGGCCAGTTTGCTGTTCTTACGGAAGGCAAGCGCATGACTCACCATCACGTTTGTACAGCCCATCAGTTCGGCAATTTTATTCACCTCACCGTATTCTACAACTATTCGTTCTTTCATACTATCTAATATTTAAATTATCGTAGTGGGCAGTCGCGGATTCGAACCGCGGACCATAACCTCTCCATTATAGGAGTTTAGTTTGTTCTACCAGCTGAACTAACTGCCCGAGAAAATTATTAAAGCTCCTTTATCGCATCCTCCGGAACACATATTACAGTCCAAACCTGACCATTTTTCATATAATCGATATTATATTCCCGCACGAACGTACAAATGTTATAATCCCAGTCACGAACTATACCATCAATGATCTCACCATTTCTCTTGGTGATTCTCACACTTTGTCCCTTTTTAAATTTTACTTCCATTTTGCTTCTTTTTAAATTCTCATTGTTACCTCAAGCCTTTTTTGTAGCTTTGGGGCGTGTTTAAACTTTAATCACGTGGCAAATATAGTCTAAGTTTCTTAGACAACAAAGTGTTAATCCAAATAATTTAGATTTATGAGCGTTTTTTCTAAGAATCTTAGATATCTAAGGGAGAGTAGGGGACTTAAATTAGATGAATTTGAGTTTCTGGGCATCAAAAAAGGTACAATGTCAAACTATGAACTGGGTAATACAGAACCTAAATTGAGTTTGTTATGTGAAATATCTAAGTTTTTTAGAATATCAATCGACGACTTTCTTTTAAAAGATATAGAAGCCGAAAAAATTACACCAGTAGTAACGGAAACAGCTCCTCCAGAAACAGCTAACAATAATTTTAGGGAGCTTCTGGATGTTTTAAGGGAAAAAGACTCCACCATTCGAGAAATGGCAGAGGAAATAGGGATGCTCAAACAGACAATTACACAACTTAAACAGGACAAGTCGGGGCGTGTTTCGGATGCAAGCGATTCTACGGTTGCCAATGCCATCTAAAACGTGTTTTATGGGGAAAGGGAGGTAAAAACAGTTAAATCACTATTTTACAGCAGAATATATAAAAATACAGGGGAGTAAATAAATATTATCTATATACAATTTACCCCCTACAATATTATAAAAACCGATGAATACCAAATAAAAAAAAGATATTTCCCCGTTTTATTAGAACAAAATAGGCACAAAAATGAATAACCAAATGAATAAGCAATCAAAACATTTCGTTTTTGTAATAGCTTAAATGAATAACCAAATGAATAAGCAAGTGAATAACCTTTCCACTTTTTAAGACGTTCAAAGCGTTCAAACGGATAAATACAGCCTTCCATCATAGTTTGACACTTATAAGGGCAAAAAAAGCCGCTTTTGCGGCTTTTAATTGCGTTCTAAGGCATTTTATCCCTTTCTGGTACATGTTATCAAGCGAGACTGAATAATCATTGCACGTTTCGTGTATTTGGCAATGTCATCAACCAGTCCAGCATGTAAAAGACTACTCTTAGTGATTCCGACCTGTTTCTCCGTCAGAGTTTCAAAAATGGCCGATATACTACCAAAGTAGATGTTCTTTTTCTCAAAAATCAAATGTACATGGATAACTTTACTCATGATATATAGTATTTATTTCACTGCAAATATACCAAATATCAGCTATATGGAATAATTTTAATAAATAAAAATAGGAGAGAAGCGAAGCGCTCCCCTACTCCACTTGCATAAATTACACCATTTGGTTATCTTTGTATATGGAAGTATGGCCTGGGCAAAGCATCGGAGTGAAATAATACCATACTGCCTGAATTCTCCCCTACTCCACTCCTAATGTAAAGAGATTCATTTGAACGGCGTTCAAACAAGGTTCAAATGTAAGCTCGATGTAAAGCGATGTAAACGCTTCGTTTTTCCACCCAGCTCACTCCTACCCCGTTCTAACGCTTTGAAAACCAAAGCAATCAGATATTTTCAGACCGACCGAACTTTGACACGCATCGTTTCTCCCCCCTTA
>NZ_QSOO01000027.1:0-42474 GCF_003436255.1 Bacteroides sp. D20
ACTGATATCGGTTATAAAAAGAAAAAGCGTCTAGCTAAATCAGGAAAAGACATCACCCCTTGATGAAACGGTCTTTACCTCAGCGTGTAACGACCTTTACCAAATAGTGTAACGGCCTTTACCCAATAGCGTAACGACCTTTACATTAGCATGTAACGGCTTTTACACTATAGCGCAAGCAATCGGTAAATACAATCCATTGAAAATAAACAAACTACATCATCGGTCAGCAAGTTCTATCACCTCCAAATCTTTAAACGTTCCCCCATCAACCGCAAAGCGTACCATCGTACGCACCTTATGGAAACCTTGAATGCCCGCAGCGCCCGGATTGATGTGGAGTACATCCAACGTCTTGTCATACTTCACCTTCAGTATATGCGAGTGCCCGCTGATGAACAGCTTTGGGGGACGCACCAGAATGCTGCCCTTGATGGAAGGGTCGTAGTTGCCGGGATAACCGCCGATATGCTTCATCAGCACCTCCGCCCCATCCACCGTGAAACGGAGAATCTGCGGATAGAGCTGCCGTATCTCCTGCCCGTCAATATTGCCATACACGGCACGGAAGGGACGGAAAGCCGCCAGCTTCTGTGCCACTTCCAGCGAACCGATGTCACCGGCATGCCATATTTCGTCACAGCCCTCAAAATATTGCAGGTACTTTTCATCCCAGTAGCCATGCGTATCCGATAATAAACCAACTTTTGTCATCTTTCCTTTGTTTATTAAGACAAAGGTAATTATATTTGGGAAGAATACAATGTGGTAATGTGCTAATATGCCACATTAACACCTTAACACCATGGACAACAGATATTTCAAACGTGACATCAGCTGGCTTTCCTTCAACTACCGCGTACTGCTGGAAGCGGAAGACGAGACATTGCCGCTATACGAACGCATCAACTTTATTTCTATATACTCTTCCAATCTGGAAGAATTCTACAAGATACGCGTAGCCGACCATAAGGCCATAGCCACCGGAGCCTCGCAAAGCGATGAAGAGACTATGCAGTCTGCCGCCGAACTGGTAGATGAAATCAACCAAGAAGTCAATCGCCAACTGGAGGAACGTATCCGCATCTACGAACAGAAGATACTGCCCGCCCTGCGGAAACATCACATCATATTTTATCAAAGCCGCAACGTAGAACCGTTTCACCGCGACTTTGTGCGCAGCTTCTTCCGCGAAGAGATATTCCCTTATCTGGCCCCGGTGCCCGTAAGCAAGGACAAGGTGATTTCATTCCTGCGCGACAACCGTCTCTATCTGGCCGTACGGCTTCATCTGAAAGGAGCTCCCGCCAGTTCTCCAAACCGTATCCAGTATTTCGTGATGAAACTGCCGTACAGCAAAGTGCCGCGCTTCATCCAGCTGCCCAAGGTGGGGAAAGACTATTATCTAATGTTCATTGAAGACATCATCAAGGCCAATCTGGATACCATCTTCCCCGGTTATGAAGTGGACAGCAGTTATTGCATCAAGATTTCACGCGATGCGGATATTCTGATAGACGATGCCGCCAATACCTCCGAAATCATCGAGCAGGTGAAGAAGAAGGTAAAGAAACGCAAGATAGGCGCCGTGTGCCGTTTTGTATACGACCGCGCCATGCCCCAGGACTTCCTCGACTTTCTGGTAGATGCCTACCGCATAGACCGCCGGGAGCTGGTGCCGGGAGACAAGCACCTCAACATGGAGGATTTGCGGCATCTGCCTAATCCCAACCAAAGCGTACGTCCCATCAAGAAACCCCAGCCCATGAAGCTGACCTGCCTGGACGAACGCGAATCCATCTTCCGCTATGTGGAGAAGAAGGACCTGCTGCTGCATTATCCCTACCACTCCTTCGACCACTTCATCCATTTTCTATATGAAGCCGTCCACGAGCCCACCGTGCGTGAAATCATGGTGACCCAGTATCGCGTGGCAGAGAACTCCACCGTCATCAACACCCTGATAGCCGCCGCACAGAACGGAAAGAAAGTCACCGTCTTTGTGGAACTGAAAGCCCGCTTCGACGAAGAAAACAACCTCGCCACCGCCGAGATGATGAAAGCCGCCGGCATCAACATCATTTTCAGCATACCAGGACTAAAGGTACATGCCAAAGTAGCCCTCGTGCTACGCCGCGACAAGGAAGGGCGCAAACTGACAAGCTACGCCTACATCAGCACCGGCAACTTCAACGAAAAGACCGCCACCCTCTATGCGGACAGCGGACTATTCACCTGCAACCCGGTGATTGTAAACGACCTGCACAACTTGTTCCGTACTCTGCAGGGAAAGGAAAATCCAGTGTTCCACCGCCTGCTTGTGGCCCGCTTCAACCTGATTCCTGAACTGAACCGCCTCATCAATCACGAAATAGAACTGGCTCGGCAAGGCAAGCAAGGACGGATTATCCTAAAAATGAATGCCCTGCAAGACCCTGCCATGATAGACCGCCTCTACGAAGCCTCGCAAGCCGGTGTAGAGATAGACCTCATTGTCCGCGGCATCTGCTGCCTCATCCCCGGGCAGGAGTACAGCCACAACATCCGCGTGACACGCATCGTGGATACCTTTCTGGAACATGCCCGTGTGTGGTACTTCGGCAACGGCGGCGCACCCAAGCTCTTCCTCGGCTCGCCGGACTGGATGCGGCGTAACTTGTACCGCCGTATCGAAGCCGTCACCCCCATTCTGGACCCGGACTTGAAGCAAGAGCTCATCGATATGCTATCCATACAACTGTCGGACAAACGGAAAGCCTGCTTTGTGGACGACCGGTTGCGAAACCGCTGGAAGTCGTCGCGACCGCAAAAGGAGAAGGTACGGTCGCAATATAGCTTTTACGAATACTTGAGAGAGAAAATATAAACAACTCTGCCCCAATATACCTCCGGCTCAACAGTCTTTTATAGGACACAGACGTACGGCAGTTCCTCCACTACGTGCTTGCCGAATGGTGAGGGTATCACTATAAGTCACTTCGCGCTCTTCTATAAGTATAGCAGCAGGACATGTCTCATAATCGGACTCAGGAGCATCACGATAAATAGTAGCCAGATAGCTTTTATCTGTATCGAGAAAAGACAGACTGATATTAGCCGTTCGTTCCTCATCTCCCGTGATACTGCCTATATACCAGCATCCCTCTCCTTTATCACAACGGGCAATAGTAACATAACTGCCAATGCATGCTTCCGGCACCACTGTTCTGCTCCAATCTGTAGGACAAGATACTATAAAATTAAAAGGTTCCGGATTAGCCTCGTAATTCTCTATTTCATCCGAAGCCATTTGTAACGGTGAATAGAGCACCACAAACAGCGCCAATTGTTTGGCCAGTGTGGTATGTACACGTGTCTGTGGCATTACATCGTTAACAAACCGAAACGTCACCGGTGTAAAGTCCATCGGGCCTGCCAACCCACGAGTGAAAGGCAATATTACGGTATGAGAGGGAGGATTTCCACCATCTACATCCCAAGCGTCCCATTCTTGTCCACGTACTCCCTCTTGTGTCATCAGATTAGGAAAAGTACGCTGCAAACCTGTAGGAATCACCGGTTCATGATTATCAATACAGATACGGTGACGGGCAGCAGCCTCTATTACCTTGCGATAATGAAGTACACCAAACTGACTGCTATGATATTCTTTCCCATCAAGCAAATTGCCCACATAACCCGTTTTTACTTGATGCACACCATATTTCTCATAGAACTTGAAACCATCTTCCATCTGATTTTCATAATTGGAAACATTACCGCCAGTTTCATGATGTCCTATCAAAGCTACTCCTTTGCTACGCCCATAATCAGTAATACGTTGTATATCAAAATCGGTATAAGGTTTTGTGAAACTAAACTTCCAAGTAGCCCAGTCTTCATTCCACCCTTCCACCAGTACACCTCCCAGGTTATTGGCAGCAGCAAAATCGATGTGACGCATTGTATTCTCTGTTGTGGCCCCATGATGGGGACCGGCATGCCAGGTGTTATGCTTCATGTGATAAGTCCACCAAATTCCAATATAGCGCATAGGTTGTATCCAGGAAGTATCGGTTATACGACAAGGTTCATTAAGATTTAACATGAGACGGGAAAGAAGCAAATCACCGGCAGATTCAGCCACTATCATTGTACGCCAAGGAGATACACGGGTATCGGTAACACGTACTTTCTCACCTGTACTCCAAGGTGTAAGAGCCGCACGTAATGTAACCGTTTTATTATCTTCAAGTTGTTCAACCGGCTTCAAGTTCATGGCAGCATAATCTGTAAGATTTGCTTCATGAATAGCCAAATAAAGGCTATCTGTTGTCTCAATCGTCACCGGAGTGCTTACCCATCCCATCTTACTAAGAGTTTTTTTCTCAAATAAGGCCTCGTAAAAACGAACTCCTTTCACTGGAATACTCCAAGCATCATAATCTGCAGGAAAAACGAATTCAGTCACTTCGTCATCAATAAGAAACTCTTGTAGCTGTTGCTGGCGCGGGAACTCATACCGGAATCCCATCCCATCATCAAAAAGACGAAAAATAATATTCAGTTCCCGCTCCAACGATGTTTCTTCCTTGAGGCATACCCTCAATTCATTATAATGATTTACAATTTCAGCCTCTTCCCCCCATACTGGTTGCCACACATCATTATGCGAATCATGCTTAACCTCTTTTAGAACGAAACCAGTCAAAAGATCTGGCGCATCCTTCAAAACCAATCCCAGACGTGAAGGAAGTAAAATATTCTTCCCCGCATGTCTTAAACAATATCGGGGAGCACCTTCTTCATCAAGTGTAAACTCTAAAGAAAGTTTTCCATTTGGAGAGGTCAACTTGATATGTTCCTGCTGGCATGAAATCATCCATAGGCCTAAACATAAAGCAAGTATAATCTGTAGCGTTTTTTTTAGTTTCATAGTCATTACCGAATTTAATTTTATATATCCAATTCTTATTTTATAAGTCTACTGACAAACAGTCCCTTTCCTTCCTCAGCCGGAATAACACAGAAGTTTACGAAACCACAGACAGACTCCGGTTCAAGCAACGTGGCAACCAAATTTCCTAAAGGTTGTGCCAAAGGTACCAACCAACTACCTATTGGAAGTTCTACATTATCTTCATAGACATCCGTTTCTACATTTACCGGATGAATCCCCTCCCATTCCTTCTCTGCACGATACAGACGGGTTACTTTGTAACGCTCAACTTTTGCTTTTTGTACACGGGTAACTTGCTCAATGTGTACACCCAACGCTCGAAGCTTACATACTGCTTCTGTACAGGGAGCATCGAGCAGATAAGCCTTAGGGCGAGTACGCATCAATTGAGGTGTTGCCTGCATGGCATCAAGGGTTGGCAGTTCAGTCTTAAACAGTTCATTGGCCTTATAATCGATAAAAGAGACTACATGACGTACAGTATCCGAAGTGAAAGTAACATATATCGGTTCAGTAGCTTTCAAGGTGCGCTTCCTGGCTTGTTCTATCTTACGTTTAATTGAAGCACGATGTTGCGCAGCAGTAACCAACGTTTGCCGTGCCACCAAGAAACCGCACTCACTACGACGTGCAAAACACTCCGGTCCCAATCCAATACCTCTTATTTCGACAAAAAGCGATACAGCTCCCGTCAATGCTTGAAAAGTAGAACTGGACTGCGGACTTTTGGCACCTTTTACAAGAACAAGGGAACCATCTGCCACACGAGGAGTAAAGTAGAAACCGGAAGCATAACCGGCACTATTTAAAACGACCTCTGCCTCACGACGAAAAAGTTCTTCAGACAGCGTACGTAAAGCTAAAGGCGCATTAAGATGTCCTGTAGGTAAAAAAAGTACATCAGCAGCATTTGCTGTCGGCACTCCACGTAATAAGTTAAACTCACGACGTAAAGGTGTATATTCATGAATATCAAGAGCTACGTCCGGATTCCATTGCTGATAGGACTGCTTCAACAGCAAAGTGACAGCATCCTCTAATTTGCTCTGATCGCGATTCAAATCGTAACCATCGGCCGAACGACGTTGCTGAATGGCATAACCATCAACATTGGCTATAGGAACCAAAGCCACAGCTATATGATTCAGCAATTCACGTCCTTCTTTTTCACAAAGTAAGTAACGGACAAGCATGCATACAGCCTCAGCACCTGCCGGCTCGTTACCATGCAGTGCCGCTTGAATCCATACCCTTACCTTCTTCTTGTCGGGAGTACCCAAATAAAGTACCGGAATGGTACGTCCTTGTTTGGTAACACCAATATTCTCCATATATGCCAAACCCGGAGAACGTACAACCAATTGTTGTAAATAGTCCTTTATCTCATCAACCGATGCCAATCCGCTACCGTAAGGTTTACTTAGAGTAGGTGTCTCACGGTCAAATTTGGGGTCAGGATAGAAACTTGCAGTTACTCCGGCAGGTTGCTTCGACTGATTTCTATTCCATAACACAAGATTAGCTAATACCACTTCTTGTGCTATCCTCTGTAAATAAAGAGCCGTTTCAGACGGTAGACCTGCATAATAATCGCTGCTAAAAGGCTCACCAAAAAAAATTGCATAAAAGACACAAGCCGCCAAATAACTGCCTGCAGGACTAGGATGGCTGCCATCAGAATTATACAACTGCAAACTTGGACACTCTCTACGTACACGTCTCCATGCCTCACCCACAGGAGCACAATAAGCATCAAGGACATCAGCCATTTCCAAATAGTTTTCCGTAAGTTGCTGCTGCATTCCTTCATAAGTATCATTATTACGCCCCCATGTCATATAACAGACACTTTTTCCTTTTGGGGCATAAAGACGGCGTAAACTATCTAACTGCGCCGCAGGATGGAATACATTCTTCTTTACCCATTCCTTTTCACGAGTAGGTGCCTTGCTCTGTTCCTGCATCACCATATAATCCCATCCTCCTTCACGAATCGCCTCTAATGTTTGCGTATTGGCTGCATGCTGTCTCAAGTACCAACCAGGGTTAGCAACCTGGCGCACTGATATTTTTTTTCCACATGAGGATGCTAACGATTGGACTTGCCATGGCAAACGATTAAAAAAAGTATAGCTGTTACCTATAAAAAGTACCCGTAAAGAATCTGTCGTCAATAATGGCACAGCTTGTTTCCCCATAGGGACAGCCTCATGCCCGATGCCGCACTCTTCTATCTTGCGCCAATGGCATTCCCAACCACGGGATGCAGCCAACTGGTGAATATAAAGCCAGAAACTACGCCCACGCTCCATACGGTTTCGTCCTTGTCGTTCAGCTTCAGGAGTCTTGCGTAGAAAAGACTCACGTATCGTATCTCCCAAAGCCAGCTGTAGTATGATAGGTTTTGACAAGTATTTTTTTATCTGTTCAGATGAAATATAGGGGATACCAGCCGTACCATAAGGATATGTCTGGGCCAAATCAGGAAAAGTATACCAACCGGGAGAACTTATAATAGCTTTTTCCACATAAGGACTATCGTGAAAAAGCATGAAACGCTGTACGAATTGCCCACCAGCAGAATGACCATAAATCATATATCCTTTGCGCATGCTTCCCGTAAATTGACGCACATATTCAAATAGTTTATCAACCAACACTGGTGTAATTTTTTCGGGAGCATTAGCTACTGTATGGGCAGCATTCATCACCCCCACCTCCTGATAGTCTGCCAAAGGATAAGATTTCAAATCAAAGTGAGGTATAAAAAGCATAAAACCCTTTCTCTCCGCTTCTTCTTTCCAACCGTCCAAAAGATAACGATAGCCGCGGTCTCCTCCTTCAAAGACAAATACAATAGGCATTTGTTTAATATCCCCCTGGGAAGGTATATAATAATGTACATCTACCGGGCGATCGGCAAAAGGAGGGTATTGACTATAAGTGAAGAAATGTTCACCTCTTGGCCTTTCCAAAGTCTGTTTCGCTATTGCAGATAAACAAATACAGAGGAATCCAATATAAAATATAATCAGCTTCTTCATAATTCGTACCTTCCCTTCTTTACTATTGTACCATCTTGCATTACAAATTTACCACGGGCAATGACATCTGTAAGCTGCAAATCTTCCGCCAAAAAACACAAGTCTGCATCTGCTCCTTGTGCCACAATACCTTTAGCTCGTAATTTCAGATTACGAGCCGGATTGGATGTTATCAATGTAATCGCCTGTTCCAATGGTACCCCCTCCTCATTGACTAATGCAACTACCTCCTTGAAATTTAAATTCAAAGGAGCAGGACGATAAGTTATTTCTCCAGTTTCAGGATTCACTCTGCGTACGCCACCATGGCCATCACTAGAAAAAGTAATGCGATCAAGGGGGACACCAGCTCGCAATGCACGTATCACACAACGATGGGGAGTATCAAACTTTGAGCCACCAGTCGAAAAATCAATCATTCCACCTAATTTACCAAATTCTACAGCCTGCATAAAAAGAGCTTCAGTACGTATCAGATGAGTAGGAGACAGATAAGATATCAGTGTAGGATAGTGACGAGCAATATTGAGTAAGGGCTCAATACCTTCCGGAAGTGCTCCCAAATGAATGTGGAGAATTCCTCCTTTACCAGATGTAAATCCCCCTAAACGTACCTGATGTATAATACGTAATATCTCTTGCTCTGTCGGAAACGGACTACGGTCATCACTCATCGCCAGCTTACAGCCAATAACTTTATCTATGAAGATAAGATCGTCAGCCACACTATTCATCAATGTTTTGGTAGGCAATCCGTAATAACTTGTCAGCATATAAGCCGACAATCCGTCATCGTCAATAGCTTTGGCCTTGGCATAAAGCGTAGTAAGTTCTTTGGCAAATCCATCAGTACCAAGCATACCCAATACAGTAGTAGTACCACATGCCACCAGTTCGCTCATAGTCACCTCGGGGACTAATGAGGCATAACCTTGTTGCCCTCCTCCACCAGTAATATGTACATGCTGATCTATAAATCCCGGAGTAACAATTTTACCTTGCACGTCAATAGTATGGCAAAATGATTCATTCAGTTCAATTGTCTTTGAAATATGCGCAATCTTTTCTCCGCATAGCAAAATGTCTGTTTTACCAAGATAGGCAGGAGCATATAAATTTGCATTCTTTATCAATGTAAACATAGCTGTCGATTAATTTTAGAAAGTGATAAGATGATAAAGTATCAAGAAAACAATTCCTCCTATTAAAGGAAATGTATTACGCCTTGCCAACTCCACTGATGACACACCGGCTACCCCGGCAATGGCAACAATGACTCCGGCAATAGGAGATGCGGCACGTCCCATGCTTGCCGCCAACTGCAAAGGAAGTATCAATGAAAAAACCGGCAAACCAAGCTGAGTGGCTATACCCGGCAATAAAGGACCAAATGAAAAAAAGGCTGCATTGCCACTTCCCATCAGCATGGCAGCTCCAAAAATAATGAGAGTAAAGATTGCGGCAATAGCTAATCCCGAAAGTCCGATATGAGAGGAATAACCCACCAATGAATCAATAAATCCCAAACCAATCAGTCCTTTAGAGAAAACTTCTGAAGCTACAATCAATGTTACAACTGAAGTAAACACATTTCCCATGCCTTTCCAAAAACTTGCAAAAACGTTAAAAGTAGTACGCACACTACGAGTATGAAACAACACAAATACCAATGATAAGAACAGAGAAAAAAGCATAGCAGTAGTGGTACCCAATGTTACAGTAGGCTGAAACAGTCCCACAAAAGGTGAAAAGAAAATGAGAAGAGCCAAAGGTAATACCGGGAGTAGCGCAAAAGCCAATGGAACATCCGGTTTTTCTACTAATGAGGTTGCAGTCACATTTGACACCTGCAATATGCCATCCTGCTGTTTCTTTGCATCTTTTTTATCAAAATAACGGTTATTGAAATAGAAGAGTACCATTACAACCAAGGAAGTAGGAATTACTAAAGGAAGTTGATGAGTGATGAAATATTCCACATTGGATTGTCCTATCAATTCGGCAGCCATAGCAGTATTTGCCGACCCCGGTCCCTGATCAAATAGAGTAGCAGCGGCAATGACTGACAATGCTGTAAGTTGACTTACTCCCAAACTAATTAAAACAGGATAAACCGAAGCCACAAGCAACAATCCTAATCCGGCAGCTGAAGGAGTAGTAATAAAAAGTAATTGTCCAATAGGAATAACTATAGTAGCCGCCAAATAAGGATAACGTCGAAAAAGACCTAATGGCTTCATGGAAATATAGACCAATGCATTAGTAGCCTTTATGTTATTCATGAAAGCTACATAACCGCCAATTGTCATTATCATAAACCCTGCACGCGCCAAATTAGAAAGAAAAACTTCCTCTATCATCCTTACCAAATCAAACACCACCATTCCCGTAGCTTTACTAGGTACTACCGAATGCACTTGCATGAAAAAAGCAGCTGTAAGCATTAATAAACCGGAAAGCATCAAAAGACCTTGAGGATTGAGCTTACGATAAAGACCTACCGCTGTAATCCCTACCATAAGAAGACTAAAAATGAAAGCCAATTCGGACATGATGTATCAAGATATTAAGTTTTTGTTTTCTTTTGAATATATGAATCTAAATCAGATATAAACACCGATATATACAAAGCCGTTTATATGCGGTATTTATATCTGACTATTATCTATCAATACCCCGGATTATTTTCCAAAGGATTACCAGTATTGGCATCAATGAATGATTGCGGCAGCGGGAAAAGGACAGGAGTTTCATATTCATCCATACCACGTCCTGCAATACCAGCTATCTCATTGAGTTCACGCATGCGACGTTTGAAATAGTTATTGGTATCACGTTCGTCACCACCATTTTCTTGGCAAACACGTACCAATGTATGACGACGTTCTTCCTCCGTAAGCAGTTCACGGCTGCGTTCATCAAGAATGAAATCCATACCACCGATTCTAAGATCATCTTCAGTAATACTTACAGCATTGGAACGATTACGTACTTTATTTATCCATTTAATGGCCTCGCCTACTTGATTACTCTTGTAAAGAGCCTCTGCATAAAGTAAATATGTATCTGCCAAACGTAAATAAACAATGTCCGCATAGTGTCCATCATTAGCTGCATTAGCCAAAATAGGTGGAGTATAATCCCATTTACGAGTAGTAGGCCAATCATATTTTTTAATGGAAGTAGAAGTTAGCATGGCTGCATTAACCGTAGTATCAATAAGTGCAGTACCACCTAAATCAAATACCTTGGTTACATTGCCGGCAGCATCTACATCATTAATACTCCATACGATAGCATTGGCAGATACACGGTCATCTTGTTCTCCCATTCCTTTATAATTGTACAAACGAAGTGCTCCTCTGGAAGGAACTACACGTCCGGCTCCCTTACCACCATTAGCTTGCCAAAAGACTTGTGCAAATGAACCTTCACCACCGTTATTGATATAGTCCGGATTATGCTGGTTTGTCTTTTTACAATCGCCATCATTAGCATAATAGTTCTTATAAGTTGTAGTCATATAGACATTTGCAGTACCATAGGCACTATTCTCCTCTTCTGTGTTAATGAAAGCCAGTAACACCTCCGTATTTCCATCAGCATACATAGGAGTATAAAATACGTCAATAAAAGGACATCCATCATTGGAAGCATTACTACCAAAGCGTTGATTTATAAGGGAATATTCTCCACTTTCCACTAATGGTTTCAGTACTGAAACTGCTTTTTCAGCATTACCTTCTGCCAAATAAAGTTCACCCAAATAGTGACGTGCCACAGCACCAGAGACTTTACTATTATTAGAAGTACGCAAAGGAAGGTTATCGACTGCAAACTGGAAATCTTCTGCCATCACTTCGCGAATACTACTCAAGGAAGCACGGTCCCAATCATCACGATAATTCAATCCTGTAATTTCTTGTGTTGAAAGGGGCACTGCACCAAATGAATAGGTAAGGTGACGGTAAGCCCAAGCACGGAAAAAGCGAGCTTCGGCCAACACCTCATTTTTACGATTTTCAGCATCAGCACCACTTCCCCAGTTAATGCCATCATTGTCAGCTCTTGAGATAACCATATTGGCAGTGTTGATGATACGATATCCCCACTGGAAAATATTATTCCAAATAGCAAGATCAGTGTAAGTTATCTCTTTGGGATTGTAGAGGAACTTCATTTCCGCATGACTATTATTGGCCCATGAATTATCTACCCCTCCACCCCAGGCAGAATGCAGACAGAGCGCAATACTTCCTCCCATTGCATCAGCACGGCGATACTCTGCACGCATAAGACCATAAAGAGGCGTTATCATCGATTTAAATCCATTGTAATCTACAAGTAAATTTTCAGGATAAAGTGCATCACGAGGATCTTCCTTAAGAAACTTATCCTCATTACAGCCGCCCATAGTGAGCAATAATACTGTAAACACTAAGACATTGAAATATGTTATTTTTTTCATATGTGCAATTTCATTTTAGCTTTTTATGATATATTACTCTCATCAAATATCTAACTTTAGTCCAAAAGTGAACGAACGTACTGGAGGAGCAGCCAATTGATCATTGAGAAATTCCGGATCCATACCTGTCCAGCCAGTTATTGTAGCCAAATTCTTAATGTTCATGTAAAGATTGAGCCGTTTGATGAAAGTACGACGCAACCATTGTTGTGGGAAATTATAACCCAATGTAACGTCGGAAATACGTAAGAAATCTGTCTTTTCATAGAAACTGGCTCCCTCTGGATTCACATCACTATTCAAACTATTTTTCGGATAGCTATTCGTAGGATTCTCTGGAGTCCAAAAATCCACCAAAAAGCGGTTCTGGCGATATGAATTATGGCTTGTATCATACAAGGCATTCAGATGGGTTTGTCCTAACTGAGCCGTTAAGAACACACTCAGAGTGAAGTTTTTGTACTCAAAAGTGTTCATCAAACTCATATTTACTTTAGGAATAGCCGACCCTATAATAGTCTTATCAGCCGTTGTAATATCGTTACCATCTACATCAAGGTATTTCACATATCCAGGATACGAATTACGATAGTTAGGATCTTGCTGCCCTGTCGGGTTAGACGGATCAGCAATCTGCCATACACCGATAATTTTATAATCATAGTTCACATTGATAGGTTCACCAATAAACCACTTGGAAGCCACATCATCAACCGGCTTTCCATTAGCATCATACAAACCAACATCTACAATCTCCGAACGATAGTGTGAGAGGTTGAAAGAGGTGCTCCAGCTAAAACTCTTATGTGTAATGTTATTAGAAGTTATCTGGAATTCAAAACCACGATTACGGGTCTGTCCACGATTCTCAGTAATAGAGCCAGTACCATTAATGGTAGGAATAGAACGGGAAAGCAGCAAATCTTTGGTTTTAGACCAATAAATATCAAATGAACTCTGAATACGTCCATTCCAAAGTGCAATATCAAAGCCAGTATTAATAGATGTAGTAGTTTCCCAACCTAAACCGGGCGAAGCTAACTTCGACGGATAGAAACCAAACTGTGCAGTATGATCATCATTCAGATAATTGTAAGTTGAAAGATTAGGTAGTGTACTATAAGCACTGATAGCCTCATTGCCATTTTTACCCCATGACAAGCGATATTTCAGATTGCTAATGGTTTCACTTATAGGCTTGTCTTTAAAAAAAGATTCATTGGAAATATTCCATCCAATAGCGGCTGAAGGAAAAACGCCGAATTTAGAACTTTCACCAAAAGCGGAGTAACCATCACGACGAGCAGTAAGAGTTAACAAGTAACGATCATCATAAGTATAATTCAAACGCCCCATTTGTGAAATATGATTTTCTTTATAATAATTGGAATTACCAGACATTGTGGCAGCTTTAGAAATCTGGTAATAATACATCACATCATTGGGAAAATTCTTACCTTCCATTGTATTCTGTTCATATTCCTTGCTTTGAGCAGAATATAATCCTGTGAAAAATATACGATGTTTGCCAAATTCACGTTGATAAGAAATAATATTCTCCAAAATCCATTCTTCTGAATGCCAGTCATCAGTATTCAATACGCCATTAGCACTAGCTCCTTCGTAGGTATCCAAACCTTGATAATTCTTATAGGAGCTGTTTTGGTAAGTGAAGCCTGTATTCAATTTATAGCTCAGCCCTTTAATAAAGGGAAACTTTACCTCAAGCACATTATTAGTGATAACCTTTGCACGAATATCTTTTGTCTTATTATTAAGAGATCCCAACGGATTAATGCTGAAAGCTGAAGAGGAGTCCTCAGTAGCAGAAAGTGTAAGTGAACCATCCTCGTTATAAGCACGTCCCAACGGAACTTGTTTTATAGCCCGCCAAAAAGAAGCACTGCTACCACTACGATCGTAGCGACCTAACTGTGTAGTAGTAGAAAATTTCAACCAACTATTAAACTCCTGATCAAGATTGAAACGTACATTATAACGCTTGAACTCATTGCCTACCGCAGTTCCTTTCACATCCGTATAGTTCAATGAAATGAAATAGCTGGTTTTGTTAGCTCCACCACGGAAAGAAAGGTTATGCTGTTGTTTTATACCGGTCTGTGTTGCCAACTTCATCCAATCAGTACTCTGACCGGCAGCATACATAGCTAATTCAGTAGGAGTAAAGTTATCTAACCAAGGTTCAGGATTCTCTTCTGTAGGAGGAGTAGTATTGGTAGCCTTGAAAGCTTCAGATTTATACTTATAGAATTCTTTGCCATTCATCATACGAGGTAAATTGATAGGCTGGTCAATAGTAACATAAGTATCGTATGATACCGTCAATCTGTCTTTCTTACCGCGCTTAGAAGTAATAAGGATTACACCGTTAGAACCGCGAGCACCATAAATGGCTGCTGAAGAGGCATCCTTCAATACTTCTATACTCTCTACATCATTGGGATTGATTTCCGACCATGGACCATCAAAAGGTATTCCATCAAGAATAACAAGAGGTTTATTATCGGCCGTAATGGAGTTGTTACCACGAATACGTGTAGTAGTAGACGAACCTTCAGCATTACTACCCGTCACACTAATATTCAATCCTGGAACTGCTCCTTGCAAAGATTGAATCAAATTAGCTTGTGGGCGACTTTCAAGTACATCCGAGTTAACTGAAGCAACCGAACCTGTAAGATCACTTTTGCGCTGTACACCATAACCTACTACTACCACCTCATCCAGTGCCTGGTTATCTTCTTTCAGTACAATCTTTAACGATGATGCGTCTTTCACCTGCAATGTCTTGGATATATACCCAATGAAACTTATCTCCATTACCGCCCCCTTAGTCACTGAAGCGAGTTTAAAGTTTCCTTCTACATCGGTAATGGTGCCCGTACCCGTACCTTGTATCACTACATTGGCACCGATTATCGGTTCTCCTTGTTCATCTGTCACATTTCCGTTAATATTCCATGTCTGTGCATGAAGTGAGCTTGAAAGTGACAGCATCCACATAAGACAGACAAGCAAAATACCACTTGCGTCTCTCGATTTTTGTCTGGTTTTCATAAATTACATTTTTAAGTTAATAGGAACTTGTGTGTAAAAAATCTCGAGAGCAAAATTAGACAATGTAACAACCGATTATATTCACTGGTAGAGGATTTGGTAAATTCACAAAGTTATATATTACTGATTATCTTTCAATTACAGACAGACTCAATAGATTTTCAGTAGTGATTTAAATTAAATCGGTAATCAAAAACATGTATATAGATAATTGCCATTCGATAGTATTAAGCTATTGAATGGCAATTATCTATATACATGTGGGTAAAAAATGAGAGAAACGCTCAGTCTTCAAATTACTTTTTACAAACCTCTTTCACAGCTCGAAGAAATTCCTCCTTACTGAGCGAAGATTTATTTAAAGTTATAGAACGATTATTATATACGGTTTGCAGTGAACAGTGCAAAAATTCTGCAATCTTCTCACTATCCGTTACCCCCATTCGTATCAAAGCATGAATACGAAGTTCTGTATTAAGCCGCCCAGACTTCACTTCAATATGTTCTTCGGGACGTAGCAAACTATTGAAGTGCTCTACAAAATCAGGGTATAAATGTAGAATAATGGAATCAAATTTCTCATAAAAATCCTTCATTTCATCGCTCATGGTAGAAGTAGAACTAATCATCTTCTTTAAATCTTCAAGTTGCCCAGCCTTTAATTTACGGTTTAACTTTTTACGATACTCCTCCATACGGCAAATATAGGATGAACAAAGTTTGAATACCTGACCAATATACTCCTCCTTAATATAATTTGTGTCACGTAGAACCAAATTGAGCTTTTGCAGTTCACTATTAAGACTCTTCAATCTACCATTGGCCACATGTAGCTCAACCAAAGCTTTCCTACGTCTTCTTGTTTGCCTTCTCAAAAAGAAAAGAGCTATCAGCAATACAATAGTGAGAAAACTAATAAATAAAAGGAATAGCTTTAGCTGCTTCTGTTGCATATGATCACGTTCAATGTAGCTTTGATGTATCCTTCTCTGCAACTTCTGCTGATGAAGCAGTCGTACACGGCTCTTAAAAGTTATACCGATATCAGAACAATAAGTACTATAACGATAGGCTCGGTCCAACTGACCTTGTTCATATAAATAGGAAGCCAATGCATACAACGAACCAATATCACGATTCACAGCATATACATCAGCAATACCTGAGAGAATCATATTTTCCAGCCACTTGGTATGGTTGTGTTCTTTTTCATAAAGTAGAGCCAAGTTATAAGCTAAAATAGAATAATTACGACTATTAGGTAGAAGACGTTGTTTTTCCTTTTCCAACTCATCCCTAATGGCAATACGTTGTGCACCGGGAACATCTTGATATTTCCACACACGGCTATAAAGGTAGCGTGGCTCGTCAGGAGTGGCCGTCTGCAATACTGAATCTGAATATAACGCATAAAGTTGACCATAATGCTCATGTAATGCATCATCACCTAATGAATAGAGTTGCAACCGCGAGCAGAGAGTACGCATCTGACCATAATAACGCGAACGTAAGTAGCGAGGCATACTGGAAGAACAGAGTGAATGCATTACTTCAGAGGCTTGACTAAGCAAGCCATTAGCCGTATAAACAAAACCAATACCTAATAAAGATTCAATCTCACGATTCTTATCATGATATTGTCGTGCTAAATCAAGGCTTTGTGTAGTATACTTCATAGCCGAATCTGCATCATACACGCGATATTCTTGATAAATAGCCTGATTAAGTTCATACTGTTTCTCAAATGCCTTAGATTGTCTTAGTGAATGCTTCAACGCCTCTATTCGCTCCTCTTTCTGCAAAATAAGTTTATCAGAATTATCTATCAGACTATCTAATTGAGTAAACAATGCCTCATTTACCTTAGCAGCACTATCTGAGATATGCTGCTTGCATCCAGCACAAAAAAACAAATATAGTAAGAAGAATAGGTTTAAACAAAAATGGTTTTTCATATTTCTATACTCGTTGGTAGAATTCATTTATTTAATAAATGAATTAAAAAAGTTACATACATCTTTGATTTTTAATATCAAAGTTCTAATTACAATCAATTCTACACACAACTTGTATGCAATATTCGCAAGAATTCTCGACATCTGCAAACAATTAACTAGTAATTTGGCTGCTTAACATAGAAATAACCAAATACGAAACACAAAAGCATCCACTCTTCTATTATACTTATATTGTTACTCTTAAATGCTTAACATTAATGATTATTGGGAGAATAAGAGCAATCGCTCTTAGCACAATACCATTCTATTCCAAAACATTTGTAACATTTCTGTAACATGTATGACATTTCCCTGCAACACCAAACTCTTTCCTTTGCAGCCGGAAATAAAATACATGTCTATGGAAACAATTTATCTGGGTATCGTCATCTTTCTGTTCGTACTCGCGATTTTCGACCTCGTGGTAGGTGTCAGTAATGATGCGGTCAATTTTCTTCAGTCGGCTGTCGGAGCAAAGGCAGCATCTTTCAAAACCATACTGTTCATTGCAGGCATTGGCGTCTTCATCGGTGCGGCACTCAGCAATGGCATGATGGACATTGCACGACACGGCATCTATCAACCGGAGCACTTCTACTTTGCCGAAATCATGTGCATTCTGCTTGCCGTCATGTTGACGGACGTCGTGCTATTAGATGTCTTCAACACTATGGGAATGCCTACCTCCACCACTGTATCCATGGTGTTCGAACTGCTGGGAGGTACGTTCGCACTGGCGCTCATCAAGGTCTATAACAGCGATACATTGGGACTGGGCGACCTCATCAATACAGACAAGGCACTGTCTGTCATCATGGCCATTTTTGTATCCGTAGCCATTGCCTTCTTCTTCGGTATGCTGGTACAGTGGCTGGCACGTATCGTGTTCACCTTCAACTACAAGAAGAACATGAAATACAGCATCGCGCTGTTCGGTGGTATAGCTGCCACCAGCATCATCTACTTCATGCTGATAAAAGGGCTGAAAGACAGCTCATTCATGACCCCTGAAAACAAGCAATGGATACACGACAATACCGCATTGCTGATAACCGGTTTCTTTGTATTCTTCACCATACTGATGCAGATACTGCATTGGTGCAAGATAAATGTCTTCAAAGTAGTGGTTCTGATGGGTACTTTCGCCCTCGCTCTTGCCTTTGCCGGCAATGACTTGGTGAACTTTATCGGTGTCCCCCTCGCAGGATATTCCTCATTTATTGACTATACAGCCAATGGTACGGCCGCCGGCCCCGACGGATTCCTGATGTCCTCACTCCTCGGTGCAGCCAAAACCCCGTGGTATTTCCTTATCGGTGCAGGCGCCATTATGGTTTATGCACTCTGCACATCCAAGAAAGCCCACAACGTTATCAAGACTTCCGTGGACCTTGCCCGCCAGGATGACGGTGAAGAGAACTTCGGAAGTACCCCGATAGCCCGTACGCTGGTACGCTTCAGCATGACTCTGGCTAACGGAATATCCAAAACGATGCCTGAAAGCAGCAAGCGGTGGATGAACACACGCTTCCAGAAGGATGAAGCCATCATAGCCGACGGCGCCGCTTTTGACTTGGTTCGCGCCTCCGTCAATCTCGTATTGGCTGGTCTGCTCATCGCCTTGGGAACTTCCTTGAAACTTCCCCTTTCCACCACTTACGTCACCTTTATGGTAGCCATGGGTACATCGCTTGCCGACCGTGCCTGGGGACGTGATTCGGCGGTATTCCGCATTACGGGTGTGCTCAGCGTTATCGGCGGTTGGTTCATCACTGCCGGAGCAGCGTTCACCATCTGTTTCTTCGTAGCACTGATTATCCATTTCGGCGGTACGGTTGCCATCCTGGCACTGATTGGTCTGGCAGTCTTCATGCTGATTCGTAGCCAAGTGATGTACAAAAAGCGCAAGGAGAAAGAAAAAGGCAACGAGACCCTGAAACAGTTGATGAAGAGTACGGACAACAATGAAGTCATCGAATTGCTCCGCAAGCATACCCGTGAAGAACTGGTGAAGATTATGGAATTCACAGAAGAGAATTTTGAACGTACCGTCACTTCCTTCCTACACGAGAATCTACGCGGACTGCGTCGTGCCATGGGCTCAGTAAAATTCGAAAAACAACTCATCAAGCAGATGAAGCGTACCGGAACACTTGCCATGTGCCGTCTCGACAACAATACCGTACTGGAAAAAGGACTCTATTACTATCAAGGCAACGACTTTGCCAGCGAACTGGTGTACAGCGTAGGCCGTCTTTGCGAACCTTGCTTAGAGCACATAGACAATAACTTCAATCCGCTGGATGCCATTCAGAAAGGAGAATTTACAGACGTAGCCGAAGACATCTGCTATCTGTTACAAGTATGCCGCCACAAGCTGGAAACGAACAATTATGATGAACTGGAAACAGAGATTCGCAAAGCCAACGACCTCAACGGACAGTTGTCTCACCTGAAACGCGAAGAGCTGCAACGCATCCAAAGCCAGAGCGGCAGCATCAAAGTCAGCATGGTATACCTGACTATGATACAAGAAGCCCAGAACGTAGTGACCTACACCATCAACCTGATGAAAGTAAGCCGCAAGTTCCAAGTAGAAAAAGAAGAGTTATAAGTTATGAGTTATAACGCATGGTACATAACATGCAACTTATAACTCATAACTCCTTAAGCCCCATCTTCTCCGCCCGTTGCAACATAAATGCACGGGCGGCTTCGTATTCATTGGGAATGATGCCGTCCAAAATGGCATCCTTAATGGCACTCTTCAAGGCACCTACCTGCTGGCAAGGAGAAAGGCCGAAAGTCTTCATGATTTCTTCACCACTGACCGGAGGCTGGAAATTACGGATACGGTCGCGTTCCTCCAAATCCTTCAGCTTCTGGCGTACCAACTGAAAATTATTAAGGAAGCGTTTCTTACGCTCCATATTCTTGGAAGTAATGTCGGCTTCGCACAGTGTCATCAGGTCGTCTATATCATCACCTGCCTCAAACAAGAGACGACGCACTGCCGAGTCGGTCACTACATCATCCGCTATCACAATGGGACGCATGTGCAGGCTCACCATTTTCTGCACATATTTCATCTTCTCATTCATAGGGAGCTTCATCTTGCGGAAAATATCGGGTATCATCTTCTCGCCAATGAAATTATGGTTATGGAACGTCCAGCCCGCACGGGGTTCCCAACGCTTGGTGGCAGGCTTGGCTATATCATGCAGAAGAGCTGCCCAGCGTAGCCAAAGGTTGTCGGTCTTCTTGCTGATGTTGTCGAGTACTTCGAGCGTATGGTAGAAATTGTCCTTATGGGCGCGTCCATTGCGCGTCTCCACGCCTTGCAGCCTGACAAGTTCCGGGAATATCAGTTCCAGCAGACCACAGCGGTCCAGCTCAATGAATCCCTTAGACGGAATAGGTGACAAGATGATTTTGTTCAGTTCGTCTGCAATGCGTTCTTTGGAGATGATGGAGATGCGTTCGCGATTACGCTCCAGAGAATCGAATGTCTCATCGTCAATATAGAATCCCAGCTGGGTGGCAAAACGGACACAGCGCATCATGCGCAAAGGGTCATCACTGAAAGTTATATCAGGGTCGAGGGGAGTCCGGATGGTCTTTTCCTTCAAGTCTCCAATACCGCCAAAGGGGTCGACCAACTCGCCATAACGCACCCGGTTCAGGCAAACAGCCAGTGCATTGATGGTAAAATCACGGCGGTTCTGGTCATCCTCCAATGTACCGTCCTCTACAATAGGCTTGCGGGAATCGTGTGTATACGATTCTTTTCTTGCACCCACAAACTCAACTTCCGTACCATAGTACTTCAATTGTGCCGTACCGAAATTCTTGAAGACGGAAACATGCGCCCCACGCCCCAGACGCTTACCCAGCGCCTCGGCCATGGCAATGCCACTGCCTACCACCACCACATCAATATCCTTGGAAGGACGTTGCAGGAAAATATCACGTACATATCCACCGACTACGTAACATTCCAATCCCAATTCATCAGCCGTTTCGGATATCCGCTTGAATATATCATCACTAAAATATTGCTTCAGTTCTTCTGCCGTCAAATCTATCATAAATAATGCGCTAATGTAATGAATACGCAAATGTGTTAATGGTCTATTAGCACATTTGCACATTAAAATGCTGCAAAGATAAAGATATTATTTCTATTTTTGTGGACTCTAACTCCAAGAACAACAAATATGAAAAAAGTAATACTCCTTGCATGCCTATGCTGTACACTCTTCTCTTGCGAAGATGTGGAGAAGAAGGCTGGTGAAAAACTACAAGCTGCCCGCGAAGCGTTTGAACTCGGCAACTACAATGAAGCGAAGATTCTGATTGACAGCATCAAGATGCTCTATCCCAAAGCGTTTGAAACTCGCCGTGCAGGCATCGGCCTGATGCAGGAAGTGGAACTGAAAGAGCAGGAAAAGAGCCTGGTCTATCTGGACAGTATGCTTCAAGCCAAGCAAAAGGATTTCGATGCAATCAAAGGGAAATACACCTTTGAAAAAGATGCCGAATACCAGAATATCGGCAATTACCTTCATCCTTCCCAAGTGATAGAAAAAAATCTGCATCGCTCTTTCCTTCGCTTCCAGGTAGACGAAAACGGAGTCATGAGCATGACTTCCATTTATTGCGGAGCCCATAATATCCACCATGTGGCCGTCAAAGTCACTGCTCCCGACGGTAGTTTTGCCGAAACACCCGCCGCCAAAGACAGCTACGAAACCACTGACCTCGGTGAAAAGATTGAAAAGGCAGACTTCAAACTGGGAGAAGACGGAAACGTCATGGGGTTCCTTTATCTGAACAAGGACAAGAATATCAAAGTCAACTATCAAGGGGAACGCCCCTATTCCATCACCATGACTGCCGCCGACCGCCAGGCCCTTGCCAGCATCTACGAACTGGCACAACTGCTGTCATCCATGACGGAAATAAAGAAGAATATGGAAGAAGCCAATCTCAAAATCGAATTTGTAAAAAAGAAGATGGAAGAGAGAAAAGACAATGCACAAGAATAAAAAGAAGGAAACCGGATGATATATTCATTACTTAGTCATCCGGTTCCCTTTTTATTATCAGTAAAGCCTTACCAAACCAATTTGGGTAAATAACGGCTCAGACATGTACGCAAAGCAGACAGAGTGATGGGTTTTACCAACACTTCCGAGGCTCCGCACTCCAAGGCTTTTTCGCGGTCGGCAGTAAAGGCGTAAGCGGTCTGCATGATGATGGGAAGTTCTTTATCCTTCTTGCGAATAATCACCGTAGCATCCAGCCCGTTCATAATAGGCATTTTTATATCCATCAGAATAGCTTCCGCCTTGTCGCGATTCTCTTCGAACAAATTTACAATATCCTCACCATTCTTTGCCCATAGTATCTCGCATTTCTTGCCGATAATAGCCTTTATCAGTTTAAAGTTACTATCATCATCTTCCGCAACCAGAATAAGCGGACGGTAATCTCCTGACACTTTTTCTATTTCCATGACCTATGCGTTTTGTTTATATAGGGGCAAAGATATAAAAAATAATAGATTTGCACTATCTTTGCAGCTCATTAAAAAAATATATAATGATTTCTATAGACGGACTGGCCGTAGAATTCGGCGGAACTACTTTATTCAGTGACATATCTTTCGTTATCAACGAAAAAGACCGTATCGCCCTGATGGGTAAAAATGGAGCGGGGAAAAGTACATTGTTGAAAATCCTGGCAGGTGTAAGACAACCTACCCGTGGAAAAATCTCAGCCCCCAAGGACAGTGTCATAGCTTACCTTCCACAGCACCTTATGACGGAAGACGGACGTACCGTATTCCAGGAAGCGGCGCAAGCCTTTGCCCACCTGCATGAAATGGAAGCTGAAATAGAGCGCCTCAACAAGGAACTGGAAACGCGTACCGACTACGAAAGCGACAGCTACATGGAACTTATCGAGAATGTCTCCGCCTTAAGCGAAAAGTTCTATGCCATCGACTCCACCAATTACGAGGAGGATGTGGAAAAAGCACTGCTCGGACTGGGCTTTGTACGCGAAGACTTCAACCGCCAGACCAGTGACTTCAGCGGCGGATGGCGCATGCGCATCGAGCTTGCCAAGCTGTTGCTGCAAAAGCCTGACGTGCTGTTGCTAGACGAGCCTACCAACCATCTGGACATAGAATCCATACAATGGCTGGAAGATTTCCTTATCAGCAATGGAAAGGCTGTCATCGTCATCAGCCACGACCGTAAATTCGTAGACAACATCACCACCCGTACCATTGAAGTGACCATGGGACGGATATACGATTACAAAGTAAACTACTCCAAATACCTGGAACTCCGCAAGGAACGCCGCGAACAGCAACAGAAAGCCTACGACGACCAGCAGAAGTTCATTGCCGAAACCAAGGAATTCATCGAACGGTTCAAAGGCACCTACTCCAAAACCCTGCAAGTGCAAAGCCGCGTAAAAATGCTGGAGAAGCTGGAACTGCTGGAAGTGGATGAAGAAGACACTTCAGCGTTACGCCTCAAATTCCCTCCTTCTCCCCGCTCAGGCAATTATCCCGTCATCATGGAGGGAGTAGGGAAAAGTTACGGTGACCATGTGGTCTTCAAGAATGCCAACCTCACCATAGAACGGGGAGACAAGGTTGCTTTCGTTGGTAAGAACGGGGAAGGAAAGTCAACGTTAGTGAAGTGCATCATGAAGGAAATAGAACATGAAGGCACCCTCACGATAGGACACAACGTGCAGATTGGATATTTCGCACAAAACCAGGCCTCATTGTTGGATGAGAACCTGACCGTATTCCAGACCATCGACGATGTGGCAAAAGGGGAAATCCGCAACAAGATACGCGACCTGCTGGGTGCCTTCATGTTCGGTGGCCCCGAAGAGTCCATGAAGAAGGTCAAGGTGCTTTCCGGTGGAGAGCGCACACGCCTCGCCATGATAAAGCTTTTGCTCGAACCGGTGAATCTGCTGATACTGGACGAACCGACCAACCATCTGGACATGAAAACCAAAGATATCCTGAAGCAAGCGTTACTGGATTTTGACGGTACCCTTATCCTCGTCAGCCACGACCGTGACTTCCTGGACGGACTGGTAAGCAAGGTATATGAATTCGGCAACAAACAAGTGAAAGAGCACTTGAGCGGCATCTACGAATTCCTTGAAAAGAAGAAAATGGACTCCCTCCGCGAACTGGAACGATAAGCATCTGCTAAACCCGGCGTCCGAACAAATGGCCGATACATATTGTTTTCATTTTACTAAACACTTAACTAAGAGATATTAAAATGAAACAATATGATGCCATCATAATAGGATTCGGCAAGGGCGGCAAGTTATTGGCCGCCGAACTGGCCGAACGGAATTGGAAAGTAGCCATCGTGGAACGTTCCCCTCAGATGTACGGAGGAACATGTGTAAACGTAGGATGTATCCCTACCAAAACTCTGATTCACGAATCGGAATATGCGGAAAAAAGATACTATGACGATTATAAGAACCAGTCCAAACTGTATGCACTTGCCGTGGCGCGGAAAGACAAGCTTGTATCCTTCCTGCGTGAGAAAAATTATGAAAATGTAAAAAACAAGCCTAATATAACCCTCTATGACGGAACTGCTTCTTTCTTGTCCGAAAATACAATCCGTATAGTCTCCGGCAAGGACGAAACGATTCTTGAGGGAAAAGAGATATTCATCAACACCGGGTCCACCCCTATCCTGCCTGCCATCGACGGACTCAAGGAGAGCAAGTACGTATATACCAGTGAGACCTTGCTGCAATCGAACAAACTGCCCGCACACCTGCTCGTCATCGGCGGCGGTGCTGTCGGATTGGAGTTTGCCACTATGTATGCAGGCTTTGGAAGCCATGTCACACTGCTGGAAGCGGGAAACCGCTTTCTGCCTAAAGTGGACCGCGACATTGCCGCCTCCATGCTGGAAGCATTGAACCGAAAGCGTATCAATGTCCGGTTGAACGCCCGTGTCCAATCCGTGTACGACACAGCCGAAGGAATAACTCTGACCTATACGGACAGTGCAAACGGCACTCCCTACTACCTGAAAGGAGATGCCTTGCTGGTAGCCATCGGCCGCAAGCCTATGACTGCAGAGCTGAATCTGGAAAAAGCGGGTATACAAACAGACAAGCGGGGAGCCATCGTTGTCGACAACCAATTACGGACTACAGCCCCACACGTATGGGCCCTGGGGGACGTAAAAGGAGACGAACAGTTCGACTACTTGTCCATCGATGATTTCCGTATCATCCGTAATCAACTCTTTGAAAACAAAAAAAGGAGTACAAAAGACCGGTATCCAATCCCCTTTGCCATTTTCACCGACCCACCGCTGGCACATATAGGACTGACGGAAGAGGAAGCGATGAAGAACGGTTATTCCATACATGTGGCACGTATCCCTGCTGCCATGATTCCACGTGCCCGTACGCTACACAGCATAGACGGTATGCTCAAAGCTATTGTAGACATCCATACCGGACGGATTCTGGGTTGTACCCTACTTTGTGCCGATGCACCAGAAGTAATCAATACCGTAGCATCAATCATGAAAACGGGACAGCGTTACCATTTCCTGCGGGACTTCATTTTCACCCACCCCAGCATGAATGAGGGATTGAATATGTTATTCAAACCTTTTTAGCATTTTCTATTTGGTAATTAAGTCCTTAACCTCTATCTTTGCATCCGTCCAAAGATAGAGGAATGAAAAAGAAACAGTACATAACCTATATTCTTTTTTTCATCAGCTTGATAATGCTGGTGATACCCGTCATTCCCCACCATCATCATGCCGACGGAATGATATGCATGAAGAATGATATCACCGCCGATTGCTGCGGACACCGTCATAGCCCGGGCAACGAGCACTGCTGTTGCGACACGGGATGCATGACAACCCACTTTGTACAACAGACGCCCAGCTCTTCCAATGATGTGTGTTCACATCCGGATGCCTTGTGGGCAGTTACCCTACTCATTGAACCTTTTTCCAAGTTACTCATCCTACCCGAGTTTGACATAAGCAGGCAGGAGTGTATCTATCTGGAATCTCTTCATAGCACATTTATCATATGTGCTACGGGACTTCGTGCCCCTCCGTCTCTTCTTGCTTAACTGTTACCGGAACATCACCGGGACAGATTTCTATCCGGCATAAGGAACAATGCAATTTGGTTGCACGCCCTATGCCCTAACTTTGTATTCAAAATCAAAAAGTAAGAACAAATATCATCATGAAAAAAGTTATTTTCATGGGAGTCTTGGGATTATTCCTTTTAGGCTCCTGTAACAGCAAGTCCGGAGACAGCCACGAAGGACATAATCACGAAACAGAAGAGCACAATCATGACGGACATGACCACGAGGGACATGACCACGAACATGAGGAACACAACCATGAGCACGAAGAGCAGGAAAACCATGCCGGAGGAAGCGATGAAATCATCCTGCCACCAGCAAAGGCGCAAGCTGCCGGCGTAGCAGTCAGCACTGTTGAACCGGGTAGTTTCCATCAAGTCATCAAGACCAGCGGCCAGGTGATGGCAGCCCAGGGAGACGAGAGCGTAGCCGTAGCTACAGTAGCAGGCGTGGTTTCCTTCAAGGGAAAAGTTATCGAAGGAATGAGTGTCAGCAAAGGTACTCCTTTGGTGGTATTGTCATCCAAAAACATGGCCGACGGAGACCCGGTGCAGAAAGCCCGGATAGCCTACGAGGTTTCCAAAAAAGAATACGAGCGTATGAAAGCGCTTGTAGGCAACAAAATCGTATCTGAAAAGGAATTCGCGCAAGCCGAACAGATTTACGAAAATGCCCGTATCAGTTACGAGGCAGTCGCAAAGAACCATTCGGCAAGCGGCCAGGCTGTTGTTTCTCCCATCAGCGGTTATGTGAAGAATCTGTTGGTGAAAGAAGGGGACTACGTCAGCGTCGGCCAGCCGTTGGTAAGCGTCACCCAGAACCGCAAGCTTTTCCTGCGTGCGGATGTATCCGAAAAGTACTATCCTTACCTAAACAGCATCGGTTCTGCCAACTTCTGTACTCCTTATAATAATAAGGTATATACATTGAAAGAACTGGGCGGGCGCATGCTTTCTTATGGAAAGGCTTCGGGTGAGAACGGATATTATGTACCCGTAACTTTTGAATTCGACAATAAGGGAGACGTTATTCCCGGCTCGTTTGTAGAAGTATTCCTATTATCCTCACCAATGGAGAACGTGTTGTCTCTTCCTCACAGTGCGCTGACCGAGGAACAAGGCAGCTTCTTTGTCTACCTGCAACTGGATGAAGAGGGCTACAAAAAACAGCTTGTCACCCTGGGTGCCGACAATGGCGAAAGTGTACAAATCCTTTCCGGCATAAAAGCAGGCGATCGCGTCGTAACCCAAGGAGCCTATCAAGTGAAGCTGGCATCGGCAACGAATGCTATTCCGGCACATAGCCATGAACACTAATCTCATGTACAATTTGACAATTTACAAAGTACCATTTCGCTATGCAGTATAAGGGTTACGTGACGAATGGGGAGTGTAAAGTCAGATAAACAAGAAATATTAGATAAAACAGCAAGTGCGGCTGACATTGCGCAGCCCAATTGTACATTGTAAATAGTAAATAAAAAGATGTTAAACAAAATAATTGGTTTTTCTCTTCAGAACCGCATCCTGGTGCTGGTAGCATCGGTGCTGTTGCTGATTGGCGGTACTTATACCGCCATGCATACGGAAGTGGATGTGTTCCCTGACCTCAATGCGCCGACCGTGGTCATCATGACCGAAGCAAATGGTATGGCAGCAGAGGAAGTGGAACAGCTGGTCACTTTTCCCGTAGAAACGGCTGTAAACGGTGCAACGGGTGTGCGCCGTGTACGCTCTTCCTCAACGAACGGTTTTTCTGTAGTCTGGGTAGAATTCGACTGGGATACAGATATCTATCTTGCCCGGCAGATTGTCAGTGAGAAGCTGGCAGTCGTCAGCGAATCCTTACCGGCCAACGTAGGCAAGCCGACACTAGGCCCACAATCGTCCATTTTGGGCGAGATGTTGATTGTAGGTCTGACAGCAGATTCGACCTCTATGCTGGATTTGCGTACCATTGCCGACTGGACCATACGTCCCCGCCTGCTCTCTACGGGCGGTGTGGCACAAGTTGCCGTACTGGGTGGCGACATCAAGGAATATCAAGTGCAGCTGGACCCGGAACGGATGCGCCATTACGGCGTAACATTGAGCGAAGTGATGAACATCACCCGCGAAATGAACCTGAATGCCAATGGTGGAGTGCTCTATGAATATGGCAATGAATATATCGTACGCGGCGTACTTTCTACCGACAAGGTAGACCAGATAGCCAAGGCCGTGGTGCGGAGCAACGGAGTCTCCGGCGCCCCTATCCTGCTGGAAGATATTGCCGACGTTCAAGTCGGAGCCAAACTTCCTAAACTGGGTACCGCCTCGGAACGCGGTAAGCATGCCGTACTGCTGACAGTCACCAAGCAACCCGCCACAAGCACGCTGGAGCTTACAGACAAACTGGAAGCTTCCCTGCAAGACCTGCAGAAGAATCTACCGGCGGACGTAAAGGTTTCCACAGACATCTTCCGTCAAAGCCGTTTCATCGAAAGTTCCATCGGAAACGTTCAGAAGTCGTTGTTGGAGGGAGGTATTTTCGTTGTCATCGTGCTTTTCCTGTTCCTTACCAACATACGTACCACAGTCATCTCGCTGGTGACACTGCCGTTGTCACTGATTGCCTCCATCCTTGCCCTGCACTATATGGGCTTTACGATAAATACCATGAGCCTGGGAGGTATGGCTATCGCCATCGGTTCGCTGGTGGATGATGCCATCGTGGACGTGGAGAATGTCTACAAGCGTTTGCACGAAAACCGACTGAAACCTGCCGGCGAGCAACTTCCTATTCTGGAAGTGGTGTTCAATGCTTCGAAAGAAGTGCGTATGCCTATCCTCAATTCAACGCTGATTATCATTGTCAGCTTCGTACCACTGTTCTTCCTTAGTGGTATGGAAGGTAGGATGTTGGTACCACTGGGTATTGCGTTCATTGTGGCATTGGCGGCTTCAACTGTTGTGGCACTGACCGTAACGCCGGTACTTTGCTCCTATCTATTGGGAAAAGAGAAAACGAAAAAACAAAACAACGAAAACAGCGATTCTGCCGTAGCACGCAAGATGAAGCAATGGTATGGTTCTGCACTGACTTTCGTATTGGGGCATAAGAAAGGGGTACTGGGAGGTACTATCGGACTATTTGTAGTAGCGCTCGGCTGTTTCTTCACCCTGGGCCGCTCGTTCCTGCCGCCTTTCAATGAAGGTTCGTTCACCATCAATATCTCCTCGCTTCCAGGCATTTCCCTGGAAGAAAGCGACAAGATGGGGCACCGTGCCGAGGAGCTGCTGCTTTCCATCCCCGAAATACAGACCGTGGCCCGTAAAACGGGACGTGCAGAGCTGGACGAACACGCTCTGGGAGTAAACGTCTCTGAGATCGAGGCACCGTTTGAGTTGAAAGACCGCTCGCGCAGCGAGCTCGTGGCAGAAGTCCGCGAAAAACTGGGTACCATTGTAGGGGCAAACGTGGAAATAGGCCAGCCTATCAGCCACCGTATAGACGCCATGCTATCCGGTACAAAGGCGAACATCGCCATCAAACTGTTCGGCGACGACCTGAACCGCATGTTCACTCTGGGCAATGAAATCAAGAGTGCCATCCAGGGGATTCCCGGTATTGCCGACCTGAACGTGGAACAGCAGATTGAGCGTCCGCAACTTGTCATTTCACCCAAACGGGAAATGCTTGCCAAATACGGCATTTCACTGCCCGAATTTTCGGAGTTTGTCAATGTCTGCCTGGCCGGTGAAGCCGTTTCCCAAGTTTACGAAAAGGGAAAGAGCTTCGACCTGACCGTACGCGTGAAAGACAACCTACGCGACGAAATGGAAAAAATACGCAACTTGATGATTGATACGGGCGACGGACAGAAAATTCCACTGAACTATGTAGCGGAAATCCGCTCGGCCATGGGTCCGAACACCATCAGCCGCGAGAATGTAAAGCGTAAAATCGTCATCTCCGCCAACGTGGCCGACCGCGACCTGCGAAGTGTAGTCAATGATATACAAGCCCAGGTAGACGCACAAATCAAACTGCCGGAAGGATACCACATCGAATACGGCGGACAATTCGAAAGCGAGCAGGCAGCAAGCCGCACGCTGGCACTTACTTCGTTCATGTCCATCGTGGTGATATTCCTGCTCCTCTACCATGAATTCCGCAGTGTGAAGGAGAGTGCCATCATCCTTATCAATCTGCCGCTGGCATTGATAGGCGGTGTATTCGCCCTGCTCATCACAACGGGAGAAGTGAGTATCCCCGCCATCATCGGTTTCATCTCACTGTTCGGTATCGCCACCCGAAACGGAATGCTGCTCATCAGCCATTACAACCACTTGCAGCAGGAAGAAGGCTATGGCGTCTACGACAGCGTTATCCGCGGTTCGCTCGACCGTCTGAATCCAATCCTGATGACCGCCCTATCCAGTGCACTGGCACTTATCCCGCTGGCTCTCAGTGGCGACCTGCCGGGCAACGAGATACAAAGCCCGATGGCAAAGGTTATCTTGGGCGGCCTTTTAACATCCACGTTCCTGAACGGTTTCATCATTCCGATTGTTTACCTGATGATGCACCATAACCAACAACCTAAAACGTCAGACAATGAATAAAAGATTTTTCATATTCAGCGCCGCCATCCTCGCTTTTGCGGGGATGAGCGCACAAACGTCCGGCATTGATGCCGTGCTCCAGCAGATAGAGGCCAACAACAAGGAATTGCAGGCTAACTCCCACCTCATTTCCTCACAAAAACTGGAGAACAAGACAAACAACAACCTCCCCGACCCTACACTGTCATACGCCCACCTTTGGGACTCCAAGAACAGTGACGAGACAGTCGGCGAAATGGTCATCTCGCAAAGCTTCGACTTCCCCACGCTTTACGCCACCCGAGGGAAGATGAACCGACTCAAGACAAATGCACTGGATGCACAAGCCACCGCCTTCCGCCAGCAGATATTGTTGCAAGCGAAGGAAGTATGCTTGGACATCATCATGCTGCAACGCCAGCAAGCCCTGCTCGACGAACGGTTGAAGAATGCGGAGGAACTGTCGGCCATGTACACCCGGCGTTTGGAAACGGGAGATGCCAATGCACTGGAAACCAACAAGATTAATCTGGAGTTGCTGAATGTACGCACGGAAGCCCGCATGAACCAGACGGCACTTAACAACAAACTGAAAGAGCTGCTTGTCCTCAACGGAAACCAGCCGCTCACACCGGGACGTCCCAGACCCGGTACCACACCCAACGCCCAAACACTCGGATTGACAGAATACCCGGCAGTGCCGTTGCCGGCCGACTTCCACCCGCTGGCCGACGAACTGCTGGCTTCAGACCCCACCCTGCAATCCTTGCAGGGTGAAAGTTCTGCCGCCCGGAAACAGATTTCGGCAAGCAAGCAAGGCTGGCTGCCCAAACTGGAACTGGGTTACCGTAGAAATACCGAATCGGGGCATCCGCTAAACGGTGTAGTAGTAGGCTTCTCTTTCCCGCTTTTCGAAAACCGCAATAAGGTCAAGATAGCCAAGACACAAGCGCTCAACATTGACTACCAAAAGGAGAACGCCGCACTGCAAGCCAGCTCTGCCTTGTGGCAACTCTATGAAGAGGCCAAGAACCTGCACGCTTCCATGGAGGAATACGAGCGCACCTTCCATCAACAGCAAGACCTTTCTTTACTGAAACAAGCACTTATGGGAGGACAAATCAGTATGATTGAATACTTCGTTGAAATATCGGTTGTCTATCAAAGCAAGACAAACCTCCTGCAACTGGAAAACCAGTATCAGAAGGCAATGGCACAGATATACAAGAGCCGGTTATAAATAGAAAGAGCTGTCTGCGGTTGACAGACAGCTCTTTCTATTTCAATATATTGTAGTTATAGTTTTGTGACTTTACCCATAAACAGAATAACTCCCGTACTCTTCTCCTTTATCAGGAAGATGAAAGGACGGTCCACATAGAACGGAATTACCATACTTGGTCCGGGAGCGGCCACGTCCATTCCTCCGACAGTTACAGCCGCAGCTTCCGTCCCCTCTTCATTCACTTTCACATAAGTGAACTGTTGCAGCAAACTGATAAACAAATCCTCATCCGCCATTCCGGAAAAATCGGCCGATGGAGTAAAAGCCTCTTGCATTCCCATTACCATCATATCGTCAATGAGTTCTTTATCATATTCCATTTCAAACCGGGGTAACTTAAGGTTCAAGGCAGAGCTTGATAAACTACTGTTCCATTCCCCCCAGCGCTCGTCATTCAGCTGCGGCAGGCACTCATCCAACGATTTTCCCTCTGCCGGCAAGAGCACCACCATACTGAAAGCCTCATTGCCGTAAGGCAACTCTGCCATTGAGAAATACTCATTCTCGGCATAGTTGAATCTCTCGTCACGAAGATTCATCATGTGTACAGTCGATTTGCTTCCGTCAGCATTCGTAAAAGCCTCTTCTGCCGTATCCGATTTTTTGAATTGATTCTTCCAAATCCCCTTGAAATAAAGCGCATTCAACAGATAAAGACGCGCCGTCTCCGGAATCTCATTCAAGACTTTGGGGATGCAATTATTCGTTTTCCCGGCACACCAGCCGTTTATAATGTCCGGAGCCTTGGGAGAGGCAAAATCCAGCTCCTGCACTTGCGCGTCATACATCTTTTTGTTTACGCTTACAAAGTCGTCATGAACACCGAACCCTTTCTTTATCCAGATGGAATTGGCAATTCCCAACTGTGTGGTATTGTCCAAATCGAGCAACGCCTCCACCAGCTTCTTATTATAGTTGTTCATTTCTTCCAACGAATAGCCCGAAAAGCCCAGGACATCTGTCATCTCAGATAGTGTGTTTCCCAACGCTCCATTGGCAATCATAGACAGACAGAGCGAAGCGCTCAAAGGAGAGATGAACAGATTGGGCTTTTCCACCTCAGTTTTACAAACCTGATTAAAGAAACGGAAAGCGAAATCCGTTCCTAAATCCATCATCTCCTGCTCGGCACGGGTCAAGGCAATGTCTTTGCGAGGCTTGGGTTGTGGTGAAGAGTTGTCGTCACTCTGGCAGGCTGCAAGGATACAAAGTAGGCTTAAGGCAGTAATCGTTTTTTTAAGCATAAGCAAATAGTATTAGTTTTAAAACAGTTATCTATATAGAAAATGCTTGAACAAACAAAATACTGCATTGAAGAAACAATAAAAAATAGTACATTCCTACTCTATTATTATACTGCAAAGTTCTGCATATTTTTTGCAGTCGCACTGCATATGTGTTGCAGCACCACTGCATATGTGTTGCAGTCGCGCTGCATATATATTTGCAGTGTCACTGCAACAGCTCTGCAGTGCTACTGCAAAATATATACAGCAGCTTTGCAGTAACGTGATTGATTTCACCCGGTTATTGTTGCCAATTCCAGCACCCCTTCCGGCAAATATCCGCTGCGTATGCGCCATTCCTGGGGATAAAGATTATTGGCACGGTTACCTATATTCTTGACAAATCCTAGAGGTATCTGTTTGTAGGTGAGCAAGACAATGCCGCGCGGAGCAGTCTCCGAAAGGACAACAGCCTCCTTGCGCAGATAGCTGATGGCCTGCTCGCGGCCTATCTCTTCATGGGCAAAGGCATCCGGATTCAGTGCTATACTCATGGCGAGCCCATGAGCAGGCATCCAGTCTTTTCCTTTCAACTCGGCAACATCTACCCCAGCCTGCACGATACGGAGTGACGAACGCAAAGCCGACAGTTCGGAGAGATACGCTTTAGGGAAAGCGCTGACGTTGTTGCCATTGACGATAAATTCGTAATTATCCGGAACCGCAAACCACTCATGCAGTGCCGAAAGCTGTTCTTTGGAAACACCCGGAGTTTTCGCTCCTTTTCCTTGAGGTTTTCTTCCTTTTTCCCAGGATTTCACCTGCCCGGCCCAGGTATTCCCATCGCTCACGCCCGGTTTGCGGAGAACTGCCAAAAAGAATCCTTCCCCCTTCGTCCGATGGGGCAGGAAACGATAGGCGGGAAAGTCCTCTCCCGACAATAGATTACCCGTAATATTCCAGTCAGTAGAAATTTCCAACGGCAATACCTCCGCCCCGAATTCATCCCGTATCCAACGGATGTTCTCTTCGTTTTCCTTTGTATTATAGGTACAAGTACTGTAGATGAGAATGCCTCCGGACTTCAAGCAAGGCCAGATATCCGTAACGATGCGACGCTGGCGCTGCCAGCAGATTTCCACATTCTCCCCACTCCACTCACTTACCGCAACGGGGTCTTTACGGAACATCCCCTCGCCAGAGCAGGGGACATCCGTCAATATGACGTCGAAGAAGTCCGTCAAGGAAGAAAAATCTGCCGGGGCATTATTAGTGACCACCACACCGGAATGCCCCCACTTCGTAAGATTCTCCGCCAATACCTGCGAGCGGTTGCGGATTACCTCATTGGCCACCAGCAGACTGCCTGCGGGCAACACGCTACGGGCATGCGTGGATTTCCCGCCGGGAGCCGCACAGAGGTCAAGCATCACCACCGGTCCTTCGCCCACATACCGCCTCAAAGCCTGCTCCACAAACATAGACGAAGCCTCCTGCACATAGTAGCAGCCTGCATGAAACAGCGGGTCAAAAGTGAATGTCAGCCGCTTGTCCAGATAGTATCCGGCAGTAGACCAAGGGACATGCCTAAAAGAGGAACGAAAAAGACTGAATGAAGATTCCGGTAATTTATCTTCATTCAGTCGGATACTGACCGGCTGCTCCCCTTCCAGGGCGGCAGCCAGCTTTTCATATTCTTCCACACCCAAGAGGGCGCGTGTATAATCGGTGAAAGATGAGGGTAGCTTCATGCTTTGAACTGTTTTATGGCAGCAAAGATAGTGCAAAATACGTTTCACCAATCTACGGGGCTAAACAAAAAGCACGGTTCAATACTCTTTTTAAAAACTGAGTTTCACCCCTGCAAAATAGGAACGCGGTGCACCCGGTCCGTAGATATAACCGGAATCGCGGCTCGCTCCTTTATCAAAATCTTTCTGATAAGAATTGAATATATTCTGTACACCGGCATTGAGCTGCAAACAGAACCCTTGAAAATCAAAGTCGTAAGCTATCTTTGTTCCAAGCTCAAAGAAGTCCGGACTCTTTACCAATACATCCGCCTCACCGTTCACCTCCGAAAGCAAATGGGGAACGTACATCCGCCCGGTATAATTGCCGTTCAAAGCTATTGAGAAGGCTTTAACCGGCATATAGGTAGCTGTAAAGTAGCCGTAGACGTCGGGAGTACGCAGTATCTTGTCGCTGTAACGTTCTTTCTCCGACAAGTGCTCCTCATCCGCACTCCATTCTTCGGGAGAGTCATAGATACTTCGTTGAAGCGTCAGCCCTGCCTGCAACTGAACCTTATCCTTATAGGCAACCTTTCCTTCCAATGTGCCGCCATACACTTTAGCTCCCGAACCATTGATACGGGTCTGTATCAGATAAGCGCTACCATCCGGGTCTTTCACCGGAGGCGTCAGGACAAACGGGTCGGAAAGTTTCGTGTAGAAGCCTTCCACCAGTAGGTTTGCCTGGAAATCTCCGAAATAGTGGTACCAATCTACCGAAGCATTGAAGCTGCGCGAACGCTCTTCCTTCAATCCTTTGGCGCGGACAATGGAAACCAACTCTCCACCCACATTACTGATATGCAGATCTTCATCAAACGCTTGTGGAGCACGGAATCCCTCAGCATAACTGAAACGGATATTCACATCCTGAGTAGGATTGTAACGGATATTGGCACGGGGACTGAAAACAGCCTTGTCCATGATGCTGTTTTTATCTACGCGCCCGCCAATCAGGAAACTCCACTGTTCGTTCTTCCACTCATTCTGGGCATAGACGCTTGCTATATTCACCACTTGGTTCAACGGGGCGGGGGTATATTTCTCAATCAGTTGTTGCAAGCGGTCACCCGTTGCCGTAGGATCTTCGGCCAAAGCAGCATCACGATACTTCTGTACGTCCGTTGCCTTGTCATGCAGATTGTCGTGATTGAACTCAATGCCTCCGGTCAAATCGGCAGGCATAAACAGACACTTGTCAAAATGATAAATATACTGGGCACCCAGCACACCGGTAAAGTCCGTAGTCATTCCATAAGCGCTGTAATAACTATTGCGCACGATGTGCTGAGCCGAAGCATAGGTACTGAACGTATGTTTCTGGTTTTTGGAGAAAGCCGTGAACTTGAGCCCACCCGTGTTGATGGAATGTTTCAGCTGTTCCACCAGTCCGGGCGCCCCGGTACCGTTCAATCCGGCATCCTCGGCTATATGAGGGGGAAGGCTGAAGCCACTTCCACCACGGCGGAATTCCTCCATATGATGGTATTCAAGGCTCAGCTTGGAATAGGCACTTGTCCGGTAGTAAGCATTCAGACCGACAGTCTGGTTCTTCAGCTTCGGTAATTCGGAAAAACCGTCTCCGTTGGAGTCCCATGCCGAACGATGCCTGCTCTGGCCGTACACATAAGCCCCCATCTTACTGTCCGAAGAAACCAAGGAAAGATTCAGGGTCGTGTTGTTGTCGAACGAGCCGGAACCGTCGAAATTGGAAATGGTATGCGAGAAAGAACCGGAATTGCGAATCGGTTCCTTCGTAATGATATTCACCGTCCCGGCAATGGCCGAAGAACCGAACAAGGCTGAACCACCTCCACGCACCACTTCCACACGCTCTATCATGTTGGCGGGAATCTGTTCCAACCCATACACACCGGCCAGAGAGGAAAAGATGGGACGTGAGTCTATCAATATTTGGGTATATTTCCCATCCAGCCCGTTGATGCGCACTTGTGAATAACCGCAATTCTGGCAATCGGTCTCCACCCGCACACCTGGCTGAAAGGCCAGTCCTTGCGACAAAGTATGCGAGTTTGTCTGCTCAAACAGTTTAGGAGTGACCACTTTGACCAAAGTGGGTGCCAAGCGCCGGGCAGTCTCATTGCGGTTGGCTGTGACTACCACCCCGTCCAGTGCCACCATGTCTTCTTCCAACTCAAAGTTCTCTTCCAAGGTCTTACCACGTTTCAGAACGACTTTGCGCTCCTGCGACTTATAACCTACGGCACTGACGGACAACGTGAACTCACCTTCAGGCAGATTCTTTAGGAAATAGTGACCGGTGGCATCGGTCATGGTCCCGATGGTGGTGCCTTTCAGCGAAACTGTCATATAAGGCAAATGTTCCCTTGTACTTTTTTCTATTACATGACCGACAATATTGGCATCGGTACTCTTCAAATCTTCGGCATAAACGGTTGATGAGAGTAACAGACATACTGCTCCCACCACAAAAAATATATATTTTTTCATGTACTTCTAAAATAATATGTTAATCAATGAGGTTGACGCAATCCCACAACGGAATTGCCTTAATCTATCGGATTTGAAAAAAAGAAGGGGGAGCACGCAGGCAAATACCGCCACGAAGCTTTACACACTTGATGCATTCCGTGGTAAGAATGCTCAGTACACACAACAAAACAAGGAAAACCGTCGCGGCAACCGGAAGCAACGGAAGGGAAGAAGAGACGAAAGAGGCTAGATAGAAAATGGTTTCCAACTGCACCTCTGTATGCTCATGCTGGCCCTTGAATGGATGGGAATGCACAATGATAACACCATTCACCACATGCGAGTGGGTAAACAGCGTAATTCCTCCCAGATAGGCAATGAACAGCAGAGGGAGGAAACACTTCATTATATTCCTCAACTTCATCAAGACTTCCCAATAAAAACAGATGCGCAAAGATAACAGTATTTACAATAAGAAACAACCCGGTTTGTATATTTACCTCTATTTACAGTCGCAAATACCTACTTCTTGTTATTCCGGAAAAAAGACAATAAGACATTTTCACGGAAAAATATCGCCTTATTTCCGGTTTTCTAAAAAAAATATCTTCTCTTTGCAACTTTATAAAGGTGACGACACGTCTAACCGACAAAGAAACAAATTAAAAGACCATAGATTATGAAACGTATCATTTTTGGATTAATGCTCGCCATGATGTTCTGCACACTGGTGCAAGGCGCAAACAGAACCGTAACAGAGAACGACGGTCAGGGGAACAAGAAAAGAGTCATCGAATTGAGAGACACTGTCATCAATGGAGAAACCGTAACAGACACACTCAGCATCATGACTTATGAAAACGGTACCGGCAGTAGCGATGCTCCGGAAAAATGGAGAACCCACCACAGCAGTATGGACTGGAACGGGTTCGACCTCGGGAGCAAGACCTCGGAGACCGTGATTGCCGTAACAGCCATCGTCTTTGTATTCGGACTGCCGCTACTCATCATATTCGTAGTATTCTTCTTCCGCTATAAAAACCGGAAAGCCAAGTACCGCCTGGCGGAACAGGCCCTGGCCAGCGGACAGCAACTGCCTGAAAACTTCTTCAAAGAAGCCGCAGCAACGGATATCCGCAGCAAAGGCATCAACAACATATTCGTCGGCATCGGCCTGTTCATCTTCCTTTGGGCCATTACCGGAGAATTCGGTCTCGGATGTATCGGCTTACTCGTCATGTTCACCGGCTTCGGACAATTGGTGATTTTCTACAGCCAACAGAAGAAGAACGAAGAAAAATGAGTCAGATGGGTGACATATCGTTAGTCGCACAGGTCGTGGTGTTTCACAACACCAGGGCCTTCGACCAGTTGGTAAAGAAGTACCAGTCGCCCGTGCGGCGGTTCTTCCTGCACCAGACCTGCGGCGACAGCGAGTTGAGTGACGACCTGGCACAAGATACGTTTATCAAGGCCTATACAAACATCGCTTCGTTCAAGAATTTGTCCAGCTTCTCAACCTGGCTCTACCGTATTGCCTATAACGTTTTTTATGATTATATTCGCAGCCGGAAGGAAACAGACGATTTGGATACGTACCGAGTGGACGCTCAATGCAGCACACTGCAGCAGGACGTGGGACAGCACATGGACATTTACCGTGCCCTGGCCACACTGAAGGAAATGGAACGCACCTGCATCACGCTCTTCTACATGGAAGACCAAAGCATCGAAAAGATTGCAGGTATCACCGGATGTCCGGCGGGAACGGTAAAAAGCCACCTCTCGCGGGCGAAAGACAAAATGGCTTCCTACTTAAAACAAAATGGTTATGATGGAAAATGATGATAAACTCCTGACTTCATTCTTTGCCGAACACCGGCAGGAAATAGCCGATAACGGGTTCAGCCGCCGCGTACTGCGACATCTGCCCGACCGTAGCCGCCACTTGGCGCAGATATGGACAGCATTCTGCTTTACTCTGGCCCTCGTACTGTTCGTCTCCCTCGACGGAGTGCAGCTGATACTGGACACCTTGCGCGAAACCTTCGATACTGCCATCCGGAGCGGAGCTTCGGAGCTTGACCCCAAGTCGTTAATCATTGCCGGAGTGGTATTGCTCTATTTCGGTTACCGCAAGATTTCATCTATGGCATAGTTGTTTTTCAATGATAAATCGTATCTTTGTCCCCTCATAAAACTAACTAAGAGGAGAAAGTTTTGAGAAAGATTCTATTCATCATATTATTCGTTTTTTCTATTGGGAATGCCGGGGCGCAAGCAACAAGCGATTCCATTGTCATGAATTACTTGAAGGAAATGGGCGCCCCCGTCACTTATAACAATGAAGTGAAATTGCTGATGACCGGCCATGACAAGTTCGTCGATCTCTTCGAGAATATCCGCCATGCCCGGCATCATATCCATTTGGAATACTTCAACTTCCGCAACGACTCCATAGCCAATGCCTTGTTCAGCCTTCTGGCAGAGAAAGCCAAGGAGGGAGTTGAAGTCCGCGCCATGTTCGATGCCTTCGGCAACTGGTCCAACAACCAACCATTGAAAGAACGCCATCTGAAATCCATCCGCGCCCAAGGCATCGAAATCGTTAAGTTCGATCCTATCACTTTTCCCTGGGTGAATCATGCCATACACCGCGACCATCGGAAAATAGTAGTGATTGACGGCAAAATAGGTTATACCGGCGGCATGAACATTGCCGACTACTACATCAACGGATTACCTAAAATCGGTAAATGGCACGATATGCACATACATCTTGAAGGAGATGCCGTGCGCTATCTGCAGGGCATCTTCCTGACCATGTGGAACCGGGAAACGGGACAACACGTAGGTGGACCTGCCTACTTCCCGGATACTCAGCAACTGCCCGACAGTATTGCCGAAGAAATAGCCATCGTGGACCGCACGCCACGCGAAACACCACGCTCCATCAGCCATGCCTATGCAGCTTCCATACAAGCCGCACAGAAGAGCATCCGAATCGTGAATCCTTATTTCGTTCCGACCAAATCAATCCGCAAGGCAATCAAGAACGCACTGAAAAAAGGTACTGAAGTGGAAATCATGATACCTGCCGTGTCGGACATAGCCTTTACTCCGGATGCCTCATTCTACATAGCACACAAGCTGATGAAGAAAGGAGCCAAGATATATCTCTTCAACGGCGGCTTCCACCATTCCAAGATAATGATGGTAGACAGCACTTTCTGCACGGTGGGTACTGCCAATCTCAACAGCCGCAGCCTGCGCTATGACTACGAGACAAACGCTTTCATCTTCGACCCCAAGACCACCAATGAGCTGAATGCCATGTTCGAACGGGACGTGCAAAACAGTACGCTACTCACTCCCGAAGTCTGGAAAAAGCGTTCCGGATGGAAGAAATTCGTAGGCTGGGTGGGAAACCTGATGACCCCCTTCCTCTAATTTTTAATTATTAATTATTAATTATTAATTAATTCTCCTACCTTTGCGTTCGGATAAAAACAGAGCATTACATCATGAAACAATATTTAGACCTGCTGAACCGCGTACTGACCGAAGGCGTAGAGAAAAGCGACCGTACGGGTACCGGCACCATCAGCGTATTCGGCCACCAGATGCGTTTCAACATGGATGAAGGCTTCCCCTGCCTTACTACCAAGAAGCTGCATCTGAAATCAATCATATACGAACTGCTATGGTTCCTCCAAGGAGACACCAATGTGAAATATCTTCAGGACAACGGTGTACGCATCTGGAACGAATGGGCGGACGAAAACGGTGACCTGGGACATATTTACGGGTATCAATGGCGCTCCTGGCCGAACTATAAAGGTGGATTCATCGACCAAATCAGCGAAGCTGTAGAAACCATCAAGCACAATCCCGACTCACGCCGGATTATAGTCAGCGCATGGAATGTAGGTGATTTGGACAACATGAACCTCCCTCCCTGCCACGCCTTCTTCCAGTTCTATGTCGCCAACGGACGGCTGAGCCTACAACTGTATCAGCGTAGTGCGGACATTTTTTTAGGAGTGCCCTTCAATATTGCTTCCTATGCCCTGCTCCTGCAGATGATGGCGCAAGTCACCGGACTGAAAGCCGGAGATTTCATCCATACCTTAGGAGATGCTCACATCTATCTGAACCATTTGGAGCAGGTAAAACTCCAACTATCTCGTGAACCGCGGGATTTGCCGCAGATGAGAATCAATCCGGATGTGAAAAACATCTTCGACTTCAAGTTCGAGGATTTTGAGTTGGTCAACTATAACCCGCATCCGCATATTGCAGGAAAAGTGTCAGTATAAATCCTACAATAAAAAGATAGAAAGAGAAAAGAATTTCCTCAAATCCGCAACTAAGCTCTTCAGCGTCCTTCTTGCGTCTAAACGTCCTC
>NZ_QSOO01000028.1:0-36935 GCF_003436255.1 Bacteroides sp. D20
GCCTCTAAATTCTGATTTATCGGTATATAAGAAAAGGAGAGGAAAAATCCCCTCCTTAACTCTAAACCATGTCTCAGACATTCAAATCCTTCAGTGCAAGTGCATAATTGGGATAAAAACCGTCCATTATACACTTTAAACCAAGTGTCTGATAATACTTGTAGTCATCATCTTCGGTGCAGAGGTATTTGTAACCGTAGCGTGGCATGTACTCCTTGAAGAACCGAGCCAAGTCTTTCAGGCTTTCTTCTTGGTTCTTTTTGAAATTACTGCGCACAATGATGATAGACCAGTCGGGAAAGTTGCCTCTTCCACAGCTATACTCCCAGAAGCGGATATAGCAGTCCAAATCACGTTCACGAATGTCCACACAAAAGCCGTTGGCATGGGACATCACGCTACAGCTTTCTCTGTAGCCAAATTTCTCACACAAGTAGAGATTGAAATCAAGAATTAAATCTTTTTGTACCATAAATAATTGGGTTTTAAAAATTAATAAATAGAGAATTATAAATGAAAGCCTCGCTTACGCTTAGCCTTTTTCTTTTTCATTAGGCGATTGAACTCTGCTTCTTCTGCGGCAGTGGCATCGTAGGATGAGCTACCGTTTAGCAAACCGAGACTGATGCCAAAGCTATCATCGGAATGGGAAACGCTTTGCTGTACCTCTTCTTTTTGTTGTTTGGATTCCTGTTTGGCAGACTCCAACAAAGATGCACAAGCATTCTCTTCCAGTCGGTTGTCGATATTCAAGTAGCTGAACTCTCGACCTACTTTTGAGCCGGAGAAAGAAAAGCCGTTATGTTCAAACTTGACACCTTGTATTTCCCGTGTAGTCCGGCTGACTTTGAATTTCATATCAATCTCCCGGTCGGCAAGCGCATCTTTCAAATCATCCCAACTATGAGCTGTGGGCAGTTCTTTTTTCAATGCCTTGTATATCTCGTACTTTGCCTTATCGTATGGGCGCAAGCGTTCCTCTTTGATATGGTCTTTACCATTGGCAAAGTGCAAGCGATATTTGGCGGTCAGCATTTTGCAGACTTTCTCATTCTTACGGAAGTCATTCTTGTCGCTAATTGTTTTACCGTCATTGTCCACCCGGTTGAATACGATATGGCAATGCGGATGCTCACGGTCGATATGTCGGGCAATGATGTATTGCGTATTTTCAATACCCATCAGCTTCATATAGTCGTGCGCTATGTTTAGCATCAGAACATCATCAGACTTTAGCCTTGCACTGTCTTCTGGTGAAAAGTTGAGCGAAGTGTGTCCGACAATATTCTTTACCTTGTCATTGAGTAATGCCTGTAATTCAAATTGCTCTGCTATTTGTTCGGGTGTACCTTCTACTCCGGCCGCTTCTAATAGCTTGGATTTTTCCTCTTTGAGGACATAGCGGACACAACCACCGAACGATGTTCCTTTAGTCTGTTTACCTATCATTTTTCAGTTGTTTTATAAGTTGATTAATATGCTGAGCCATTTCCTCGCATCTATCCGCAACGGCAAAGAAACCGTAGGTGTTCGCTTGTCTTGCCAACTGGTTAAGATTGGTACTTTCACCAATCAGTTGCCGGATGATGTGAATATGCTCTTGCGTGATTCTTTCACGTACCGAACCGTTCTCGATGAGCGAACGGATGACTTCACTTTGAGTCTGCTTGCTCCGTCTGCAAAGCGCACCAAGCCATGCGTGTTGCTGATATGACAGACGGATTGTTATTGTATATTTCTTTTCCATTTGAATTTGTTTTAGTGAATAATTTGTGACCATCGGGAGCTGCCTCCTCAGACTTTTTGAGGAGCAAGTGGTCGGGAAATGTAATACACCGACATTAACTTGCTACAGTAAAAAAGTCTCAATTTCTCTCTCTGAGTTCAAAGTCTGAATCCTCGTTTCTTAGGTGGTGAAACCTTCGGTTGTGGAGTGCCTTGTTGTATGCTAATGAGTTTCAAATCGAATGTTTTTATCAGTATTTTCAAGGCAGGATTCATCATTATCATCTGTTGGAGGATAGCTTCATCAGGCTTCACTTTGAGCAGATAATCGGCTATGTCGTACCCCTCTTTTCGCTCGTTTTCGGTGGCGTTGGCTTCCAGATAATCGAACATCTGCACCTTAATTCCGTAGCTTTTCATCAGACCGATTTTGCTCTGCCAATAGTCTGTCGCTCCTAAATCGGGAAATAATACAACGCTTCTTCCAGCCAGAACGGATAGGCTGTTGGCATTGAAGCAACCGTTCTTTCCACCGGATGCTATCCATAGGAATTGCGGTAGATAGTAGGAAGCAATGAGTGTCGTTTTCTCACTTTCGACCAGTGCAACAGGACGGCTTTTGTCTTCAGGAAGCAAATGCTCACCGAAGAAGCATTGCTTCAGATTATAATCGCCCTTGTGCAGTACGGAGTGTACCCATGTGACATGATTGTATGGCTCTTTTATCCGCTTGCCAGTTTCGGAATTGTAAAGCATTATCTTACCCGTGCGGACTTTATTTTGGTTATCCGTCTGCCAGAATACAGTTGCACCGTCCCAATACTTGGATGTACCAACCTTGTATCTCTTCATGAGCTTTAATGTTTCTGTTTCTCCGAACTGAGCCGATAGAAATTGAAACAACTTGTTTGCAGGATAGCCACGCAATGATTGATTGACTATATCCAAATCAATGTAGGAAGTGGCTATGGGTTTTGCTTCCTTAATAGGGGCATAGCTCCTGAAACTATTCTCTGCGAACTTTTCTTTCTCAGACGGGTTCTGCTCAAAGTAATCACGAGGCGTGAAGTGATAACCACATTTCTGCTCATGGTCACAACGCCCCACGTATTCTGGGAACTTGATTTGCTTCTCCGTATCGATGTACTTTGAAAAGCATCTTTGACGGTGGCAGTTCGGACAAGTATGCCGAGTGCTGACACCTTTGTAGGGTTCTAATATGAATCTATGTGTACTCATTGTATGTTTCTTTTTGGTGTGTCACTTTTGTCGTTATTGTCGTTTTCGTTTGGAAAGTGTCAAAACTGACAAAAATGTCACGGGTTAATCTTTGAATATTCTCCATGCTTCTCTTTGCGGAACAATGTTCCGATGTTATCATTGAGAAAGCGTTGAAATGTGCGTTCCTTCATTCCATTTTGCTCGGCTATCTGTATAGCTTGGGCAGTTGTAAAGGATGGAGGAAGTAGATTGACTATCGCCTGTTGTTGGCTGTTGAGCATGTTCTCATTGAGTATATTTTGAACGCTCAATGCGGATTCCTTGAAATACTCCGTCAGTTTAATGGCTCGTTCTACCGTCAACAGGTCGATATATGTTTTACCACACTCTCCGCAAGTCCATCGTGCTAATTGGATAATCAGGCAGAAACGGATGATGTATATCTCCAGCTTGCAATAGATACTCACAATGGTGTCATTTGTCTCTTGGTCGCACAATTCTGAGAAGTGGTGCTGCCATTCGTAAAGCCGTCTCTTGGCATCCTCCGTGAAAAGAAGAATCTGCGGTTCTATCTCTCCAAACTCATTGAGGGCATACTCTTGTTGTATCAGTTTGTCAATAATGGCATTCCATTCTTGTTCAATGTTCTCCGGCAGCTCCTTGTCATTCCAACGTGCCTTCTGTTGCAGGTTTGGCATCACGAACAGAATGCGGTCGATGAATCCGTTACTGGAACGTTCCCCCTTTGCCAATTCACTAAGAATCTTCTTTTGGATAGTGCCAATAACCGAAATATACGGTCGCTTGATGAAGATGGAACTCTTGGCGTTCTTGCGGTCGGATATAGTGGTCTTGGCACTGAACACTGACAACCAAAACTGTTCTTCCGAACCGTTGTTGTAACGGTTGAAGTTCTTGAACCAAGCGGATAATTCATCAGCCCACAAGCATAAACCACGTTTGTTCTGCGCATGAATGAGGCTCAATCCTTCAGGTGTTACATCCGAAATCAAGAAGCGTTTACGGACTGGTTCCTGTGGAAATTGCTCTTCACCGCTTTCTGTTCGTTCTTTGCGGCTCATACTCATCAGTTCATCATACTTGGTAAGAGCCTTTTCAAAGACTTGATTCTGCTGATAGTCATAATCAAGAAACGGTTTCATCGCAAAGCTAAGCGGATGGCTTTTGTTCGCTCCCGGTCTTCCTATCAATGCCATATACAGGATAGGGCTTTCTATCCAGCCTTGCTTGATTTGGGCAAGGTGCGTGTTGCCGATGCCCACCGCTATTGCCGTAAGGATAGCAGCGGCAATGTAGTCAGTAGGGTAGTTATGGCATTTGTGAACTTCACTGATGATGCGTTGGATTTTTGTCGGGAATATGCTGACCGGAAAATCAGTACCAGCCAATCGCATACTTAAATCAACCGTTTCGTCAATGATGGACGCCGGATTAATAGAAGATGTATCCATAGCTATATCCATTAAAATTTCACTGACGATTTGGGCTTATGACGGACACCGCCTTGCATATTGGCAAGCATTTCTTCGTATGTTTGTTCGGAAGTCTTTCTACGCCCGTTCTCAATCCAAGCCAGAAGTTCGTCCTCGTAGAAATAGAGCTTCTTACCTTTCTTATAGGCAGGAAGCAGCCCCTTGCGTACCAAAGTATAAATGGTAGGCTTGGCTTTTCTGATGATACGGCAAGCATCCTCAATTTCAACCAACACGTGTTTGTCTGATGCAGGTGGTTGAAGTTCCGACACCATTCTTTTCAACTCAATGATCTGTTCGGTCAGATAACCCACCGCTTCGGGCAGTTTATCAAATGTTACTGTTTCTTTTTGCATACGTCGCTCGTTTTTAATTGTTCGACGGCAAAGGAAACAGGTGTTTCAATGGTGGAATCATTCACCAAAATATAACTGATGAATAACTTTTTGATGTAGTTGGTAGAACAATTGCGAAGATTTGTATATCTTTGCGGCGTATTAGTTCTTTGATAGACTGAGAAGGCTTTGGAGACTAAATTATGCTAAAACCTAAAGCGAGCAATCGCACCAAGTCATTGGTAAAATGGGGCGGATATAGTTTTGAAGTATGGCAGAATGGAGATAAGAACATCTCATATAGTTCGTTCATTATTTCCGATTGTCGATATATGTAAGATTCGTATCTACTTCATTATTTTGTGTCCATTTTTTAGGCACGTGAAAATAGAGAGTACAATGGAAGACAATGTCTAAGCATATTTTAGTTAGGTCATATTGATTTTAGGCACGTGGCAATATTGCCCGAACTAAAATTAAATGCTTATGACTAAAAAAAAGAAGAAGCCTTCAAAGAGAGGGAAGAAGGCTAACAAAAATTCCCTCCATTGTTCTCCAATGATTGTAACACAGGAGAAGAAGATAAAAAATTTGGCAAAATGGATTAAAGCCATTGCTGAATTTATAAAGGCATTGATTCAATTATCAAATGCAATGAAGCCTTTGATAGAATGGTGCAAATCTTTTTTTGAATTGTTATAATCAACTCTCTAATTTCTTTTTTTTGATGATAACAAGCGAAAAATATTTACTATATATACTGGGTGTTAATAAGGAACAGTTGGATTACTTGTTGACACATATAGAAGATTATTATTATTCTTTTGAAAGAGTAAAATTTAATAAGTTTACTGACAAACCAAAGAAGAATAGTAGTGGAGAAATTGCCACTAGACAAATAAACTCGTCTAAAGGAAAACTAAAAGAGGTTCAAACGCGTCTTTATGATTTTATGTCAAAGCAAGTTGAAATTCCTCAATATGTTTATGGTGGTGTTCTGAGGAAAAATAATGTGCGTAATGCTCGTCTTCATCAAGGAAATAAATATATATTTACGACAGACTTGAAGTCATTTTTTCCATCAATTTCTCATAAGCAAGTTTTTCAAATGTTTCTTCGAGAGGGCTGTACGCCTGCTATAGCAAGAATATTAACTAAACTAACTACTCATAAATATCAAGTTCCGCAAGGTATTCCAACCTCAACTTTAATTGCTAATTTGGTATTTAAACCCATAGGCATGGAAATTGACCAGTTAGCAAAGGAGCATCATATTAAATTTTCAATGTTTGTTGACGATATAACTTTATCATCTAAAGTTGATTTTAAAAATCTAGTACCTCAGTTCCTTGCAATCATTAAAAAGTTTGGATTCAGAATCAGTCACAAAAAGACACATTATCAAACTAAAAATCCTATTATAACAGGTGTAATATGCCAAAACAACCGACTTCTTGCTCCTTTGGGTTATAAAAAAAAGATAGCAATACTATCCAAGCAACTCTCAACGCACGAATCTATAAAGAATAAGCTACAAGGAATAAAAGCGTATTTGTCAATAATTGAAAAATCAAGTTCGCTTTGACTATTTATGTTGTCATTATATGTGGTGATTTTATGCTATTCTCCTATCCAATTTAATCTTGCATACGGATTCCGTGTGCGACATTTTACGTTCAATGGTAGATATTTCCGAATCACTGAGGGTATGGGCAAATACCCTCTTTATAAATGTGGCAGTCTGTAAACGTGGTTTGCCGAATGCCTTACCGATATTCCATCCAAAGTGCATAATGTCGATGGTCTTTAATTGAGAATCTACCTTTATAGGTTCGACTTTAGGCAAAGAATCTGATAAGTAGTATTCTGTAACATATCCACATAAGCGATTAAGGTCAGTTTCGTTAAGATAGAGAACCAAAGTTTGTTTTATATATGTGAGAACTTTATCTAATTTTTTTTGCGATGCTCGTTCTTTTTCAGCCATAGCGGTAGCGTGGTATATCTCATATTCTGTTGGCTGGCTGGATTCTTCTATGGGAGTATTATTGATAATAGAAGATGTGGCTTCATTCTTTGGAAGCTCTGTACTGTCTTCATTGGATTCTGAAAGCGAGAGAGTAGAAACTTCTTCTGTGGTGTCAGATGGAGTTTCATTTTCGATTTCAGATTCTGAAACGATAGATTCTATATCTGCTGCACTTTCAATAACTTCATGATGTTCTATTGGAATTTCAGCTACCACCGTTTTGTTGCGATAGCTCTCAAATCTCATAAAGCATCTTTCTATTGTTGGGGAAAGGAGTTGTCTGAATGCTATTTGCAGATTGAGATAGATTGCTCCAATGACAATAGAGCATACTACAAGAATAAGGTAGCTGCTGAACTCGTCCCAACCATAGTGAAGTACGGTCTGACGGGCTAAAACACCAATGATTGCGATTGTACCAAAAACAATCAGATGCAATGTTATATGTTCTATCTTTCTCTGTTCCATAGTGAGATGTATTAATCGTTTGTGTGCAAATATATAGGATTAATTTTTGAGAAAATCCATAGTTTTGCTTGTTAATGGGCTTTTGACGATATATTTCATCACTTTTCACCACGTTACACTCCTAATAATAAGCGTATTGCAAATTTCTTGTTTTTGAATGAAAATAGTTGGGTAAATAGACTTGTGTATCTTAAAAACAGAAATTATCTGCATCATTTGGGGTGAAACAATGCAGATAATCAATAGGGTATAGAGATATAGCTTATTAGCAATACAATGTATGGTTTGTACCCTTGTTGAGATATAAAAGGATGTTGTAATCTTGATTATGAGCGACTTTGTTTATTAGCCATTCTCTGAATACTATGGAATGTCCGGTGTCTATTTGATAAGATAAGGCTACAACCATATCGAGATTATACACATCGGCATTGTTCCCATTCTCCAATTTGATGTACTTACAAACTTCGTGGCTCTTCAAAATATTGGTTTTCAAGATTCTCTTGATTGCTGCATGGATAGCTCCAGCCGTTGTATAAAACAAGTCTGCAAGTTCCCAAGTGGTCATCCATACTTCGCCATCAGAAATATGGATGCCTAGCCCTTTGTTGGTTATGATTCCTCGTTTCATAGTTACAATTTACTTGAGTGATATTTTATTGGCTGTTTCTCGCTTCTTGGAATTGACCAAATCGGCATATATTTGAGTTGTGGACACGTTCTTATGCGTTAGCATCTTTGATACTGTGTAAATATCTGTACCTAAGGATATTTGTATGACGGCATACGAGTGACGAAATCCGTGGAAGGTTATCGGTTTCGTTATTCCTGCCTTTTTGAGCCAGCTTTTCAGTGGGTAATTAATCATACTTCGCTTCAAATCCTTGAAAACCTTGCCTGTTCCGGGTGTGCCGCATAGTTCGTAGGCTTCGTAACTGATGGGGAGTGTCGCTTCCGTCTGGGTTTTCTGTGTTCTGATACGTAAACAATAGCCTTGGTCGGGGGCGATAGTGAAGTCTTCCCATTGCAGGTTTAGAATATCACTGATGCGTAAACCTGTCAGACAAGCAAACAAAGAGGCTGCTTTCAATACGGGGATGTCGCAAGGAGTGGCTGCGAGTTGCTTCACTTCGTTCAGAGTCAGATACTCTTTCTTCACATCTTGTGGCTCAATCTTATCAAGATAGTCATTGATGTTCTCACGAAACCATTTGTCCCGATAGGCAATCTTCAATAATCCTCTGAAAGTAGAGTAGTAGCCGGATGCCGAATTGAGGGACATGGGTCGGTTGCTATGTTTGAGTTGCTTGGCATTCAGCAAGTATTCACGGAATTTTTTGCATAAGTCTACATTTACATCGCCAAAGGTACATTGTCCCTTGACGAAGTTGTAGAAATGCTGATAGACGAATTGCCATTTCTGGTCTTTGTTCCGACACATCTTCTTGAAATAGGCGAGGAAATCGGCTTTTTGCTTGGTCTTATCCAAGAAACCAAATTCTTCATTGATGAGTGATTGTACCCGGATGCAACGGATAGCCTCTGCCTTGTTCAACATATCGTTGTTGAACTCCCGTTCCATTTCGTTTTTGGGGTGGGCATAGATGTAGATACCGAGGTATTCCCTGCGGCTCATCTGCATCGTTTCGGGGTTACGGACTGCCGGATAATAATCCAGATACAAGGAAATACGATTATTCCTAATCGCTCTTTGTCGAACTGTTACTTTTGTACACGTGTGTGACATACTGTTTAATATTTAGAGTTTTACATTTGTTTGGTGCAAAGGAATAGAGTGATTCAATGGTGGGTACATTCACCGATAAATAACTTATTCAATCTTTGGGGCGGCAAGTAGTTTATCCAATTCAAGTTTGGAGATAAGCGTGTATTTGCCTTTCTTGACCTTGTGGATATTATGGTACTTCGCATAATGATAGAGCTGGTCACGAGTAAGATTGAACTTTTCCATTGCTTCGGCCACCGTATAATATTGTGGTTCTTCGGGTGCTGCAATGCCCTTAGCTATATCTACATGCTTCTTGGAATAGTACACTATGATTCCCTCTTTCTTCTTCGGAATGGCATTCTTAGAAGCGAAACAGTAGATGGCGGATAAGGTCATACTGAATTTTTCCTGCATTTCCTGTGTGCTATACCATTCGGTAATGTCAGGATTTGGGGCTTTCTTGGCAAAGTAAGCGTCCATGTGCTTCTTGCTCCAGTAGGTCTTGCCACGATTGAAAGTTCGAGGGATATTGTTCTTCTTGGCTACCACAAATATCCATGACTCGTTTACATGGTATTTCTCTTTCACTTCTGCTGTGGTGTAGAAGTCGGTGATAGGGGCTTTTTCTTTTAACTGTTTGTTCTCTGTTTCTGGAACAATAAAGTCTGTCATATCTTCTATGTCAGCTCTACGAACAAGGGTTTTTCTTTCAAATCGGATTACCTTGATTACTCCATTGCGGATATAGCGATATATAGAAGTACGCCCAATGTTTAATAACACGGCTACTTCTGACGGAGTAAGATACTCCTTGTTCAAATTAGGAGGTGTCTTTATGATTTTCCCTAATTCGTGTTGCAAACTTTCAATACGCTGTTTCCTAACCCTGTCTTTATAGGCAAGGTTGACACATCGGTGAGAACAATACTCCGTGGTGCTCTTATGGGCTGTGAAAACAGCATTGCACCACTTACATCTTTTCTGAATGTCGATTTTACTACTCATTATTTATCCGTTTATTTCGCCAAATCTGTTTCATCGCGTACCACCACGTACCATGACGTACCAGTGTGTCCACGACCTTTCCGACCTAAAATCGGAGAGTAACAAGCGAGCAACAAATACGGTACAAAAATGAGCTGAAAAAGCCCTATAAACGATAATCATCGCTTATAAGGCTAAAAAGAAAGGCGTTCAAAATGAACGCCTTAATAATCATTGATGATATATACTAATCGTTGGTAATCACCACTTACTTGCCGATGCAAAAATGTTCGAAAATATTCCCAAGTACCATATCGTTCGTAACTTCCCCTGCAATATCGCTTAGATGGAAAATGCATTCGCGGATATCTTGTGAAACAAAATCTCCGGATAGATTTTCTGCTAATCCTTGTTGGACCCGGTGGATGGCTTCCAAGGCATGGGTCAAAGCCTCGTAGTGGCGTATATTCGTGACAATGACATCGTTTTGGGTAACCGTGGGCAGGTTAGCGGCAGAGATTAGCATTTGCTGAAGCTTGTCGAGGTTGGTACGTCCTTTGGCAGAGATGGAGATGCATTGCACATTAGTAGCGGCCACGGTGAAACTGGAGTTGGGGATGGTTGAGGCATCTTGCACCAAATCGGTCTTGTTGAATACGAGAATGAGCCGTTTCCCTTCGCAACGGGGAAGTATCTGGGTAGTTAGTTGTGGTATCTGTGAGACGGCATTCGTGGCATCAACTATCCAGAGCACGATTTCCGCCTGCTCCAATTTCTGGAAGGTTCGCTCAATTCCTAGGTTCTCGATGGTGTCGTTCGTTTCGCGTATGCCTGCCGTATCAATAAATCGGAAAGTTATCCCACCAAGATTGACTGTGTCTTCTATCACATCGCGGGTTGTCCCGTGTATGTCGCTTACAATGGCTCGTTCCTCGTTTAGTAGTGCATTCAACAGGGTGGATTTACCAGCGTTCGTTTCGCCGATGATGGCTACGGGCACGCCGTTCTTGATGGCATTGCCTACACTGAAGGATTGTACTAAACGGGAAATTACCTGCTCTATGCCGTCTGCTAGGAGACATAGCTCGGAGCGGTCGGCAAATTCCAGTTCTTCGTGGTCGCTGAAGTCCAGCTCCAGTTCTATGAGTGATGTGAAGTGCAGCAATTGGTCGCGTAGTGAGGCCAGCTCTTTACTGAACCCACCGCGCATTTGGCTCATGGCGAGGCGGTGAGTGGCGGCAGAGGTGGAGGCGATGAGGTCGGCCACGGCTTCGGCCTGGCTTAGGTCCATTTTGCCGCCCAAGAAGGCCCGTTGCGTGTACTCACCGGGAGCGGCCAGGCGGCAACCATTGCCGATGAGCAATTGCAACACCTTCTGAAGAATATAGCTCGAACCGTGGCACATGATTTCCGTGCTATCCTCGCCCGTGTACGAGTGGGGGGCACGGAATAAGCTTACAAGTACTTCGTCTATGATGTTTTCTTCTTCATGGATATGACCGAAGGTAAGTGTGTATGGCTTGGCATCCTTCAGCTTCTTCCCCTTCCGGGCAGGGGTAAATATGCGGGATGTTATCTCTATGGCATCCGGTCCGGAGACACGGATGCATCCTATGGCTCCCCCTTGGGCGGTGGCTATGGCACAAATGGTATCTTGGTTCATTTTATCCGGCTTATTTTTATTCAGCAAAGATAATGGTTTCTTTACAAAAAAGAGAGATGGTGATTCAACTTATGGGCTTTTATCGTAACTTTGTGCAAATCGATAATGGATAGATGCTTATAAAGCCTAATCCGCCTCTGTGCCCATTGTGGGTATAGCAGGACATTGCTACACTATACAGACCAGCAACGGGCACGTCAGGCAGGATGTGATGAAGTCATTACTAAACCCTACTCCTAGGATTGGCTGAAGGAAAGGGAGGAGCATTTCTTGAAGGATACTTAGATACGGTCGAGTACTGTTTTGATAAGAGTATCTATCGTATTCTTGTATCCCGTGTTAGCTTCTTTTATCAGGCGGTTGGCAATGACCATGCATACCGTCATGGCCTTGTGCCCCATCAGACGGCTCAAGCCTGCCAGGGCAGAACTTTCCATCTCGAAGTTGGTAATACGGTAGCCGTTGTATTCAAATTTTTCAATCTTCTCATTCTGATGTGGGTCGGCAAGCGGCACGCGTAACTCGCGTCCTTGAGGTCCGAAGAAGCCCCCGGCGGCAATCGTTACGCCACGTACCATGTCGTTTTGTGCGATGCGGTCTATCAGTTCAGTGCTTGCATCAATGACGTAGGGGGCAGGGGCACACATGTTGCCGGACCATCCCATATGGTTGAGGAAGGCACGCTCCATGGGCAGGTCGCACACGGAGTTGCGTCCGGCATAGAAGTTGAGCAGCCCATCGAAACCAATGGACTTTTCAGAACATACAAATGTACCCACCGGAGTGTAGGGTTGCAAGCCGCCGCAGGTGCCGATACGTACCAGCTCAAGGCTACGTAGGCGGGGCTTTTCTTCGCGCGTCTCGAAGTCGATGTTTGCCAGGGCATCCAGTTCGTTCATCACGATATCGATGTTGTCACATCCGATACCGGTGGAAACCACCGTAATACGTTTCCCCTGGTAAGTACCGGTGATAGTCTTGAACTCGCGGCTTTCCACTTCACATTCCTTGTTCTCGAAATGGGAGGCAACCAGTGCCACCCGTCCGGGGTCGCCTACCAAGATGACTTTATCTGCCAGCCATTCGGGCTTTACGTGAAGATGAAATACAGAACCGTCTTCATTGATGATCAGTTCGGAAGAGGCGAAATATTTCTTCATATGCTTGAGGCTTTAATCTTTTGTTTATAAATAGAAACGCCGGGAACCGATTCTTGTTCACCGGTTCCGGCGTTTCGTCAGTTACTTTCCGGGTTATTTACTCAACGGCTGGCTGGTATTGCCCGTCGTCGGTTTGGCAATGTTTTCGCGCATGGAAGTGTCGGCTTCTATATTCTTCATCCGGTAATAGTCCATGATACCCAGATTGCCGTTGCGGAATGCTTCGGCCATGGCCTTGGGTACTTCCGCTTCTGCCTCGATAACTTTGGCACGGGCTTCCTGGGCTTTTGCCTTCATTTCCTGCTCTGTGGCTACGGCCATGGCGCGGCGTTCCTCTGCCTTGGCTTGAGCAATGTTCTTGTCGGCATTGGCTTGGTCTATCTGCAGGGCGGCACCGATATTCTTACCTATGTCAATATCAGCAATGTCAATGGACAGAATTTCGAATGCTGTTCCGGCATCCAACCCCTTGCGCAATACCAGTTTGGAGATAGAATCCGGATTCTCCAATACAGACTTATGATTCTCTGACGAACCGATGGAAGACACAATACCCTCGCCTACACGGGCCAGAATCGTGTCTTCTCCGGCACCTCCCACCAATTGGCGGATATTGGCGCGCACCGTTACACGGGCCTTGGCAATCAGCTGGATACCGTCTTTGGCAACAGCTGTCACGGGAGGAGTGTCAATTACTTTGGGGTTAACGGACATCTGTACGGCTTCGAATACGTCACGGCCGGCAAGGTCGATGGCGGTTGCCATCTGGAACGGCAGCTCGATATTGGCTTTAGAGGCGGATACCAGTGCGTGTACCACCCGCTCTACGTGACCTCCGGCAAGGTAGTGCGCTTCCAGTTCGTCGCGCGTGATGTTTTGCAATCCTGCTTTATGAGCTTCAATCATGCCGGGCACAATGATATAAGGAGGAACATTACGGATACGCATCAGGAAAAGTTGTACCAGCGAGATGTTTACTCCCGATACTTTGGCAGACAGCCACAAGAAGAACGGTACATAATGGAAGAAAAGTACCAGGAAGATAATGCCTCCTATAATGAGGAAGGCGGTTAAATACATTGTGCTTGGATCCATGAGATTAAATATTAATTGTTAGTTATAAATAGGTTGATTCCTGAAATTTCACTGCTTGAGCCGTTCCACTAAGAGGACTCCGTCGGCAATACGGTCTACGATAATCGGAGTCTTTTCGTTCAGGAAGCCGTCTGATGACTTTACTTCCACGATGTCTCCGTTGATTTCGGCATAGCCGATAAGAGCCAGGCGAGTAGTGGTTACGCCTATATCACCTACCTTGACTTTTTCCTCGGCACTACGGTCTACTTTGGAGGTGATGTTTTTTTTCAATGCAATTTTGTCGAGTGTCTTGGAGCGCATGAACCATACCAACGAGCCGATACAAGCCAGGGCAGATATGATAAGCGTAATGACACCTGCCGTGGTACCCATATAGGCAAAGGCATAGTAGTTGGCAAAGATGATGCAACCTCCTGCCAGAAAACCGGCAACGCTGATGCCCGGAATTACGAATAATTCCACTAAGAACAAGATTACTGCTCCTATAATCAATGAGGCGATAATGAGTATATCCATAGTTGTCTTTATTTGGTGGCTTGTTTTTCCAGGTTGCGCACTTGAATGGCAGTCTGCTCCATCTCAGTGGACAATTGCCGTACACGTTGCTCCAGGTCGAGGATGGCGGCGGACATCTTGTCCTTTTCCTGCTTGTTGGCTCGGGAGTATTCCGAACGCATATCTTCCAGTTTCTCCTGCAGTTGTTTGTAGCTCTGCTCCAGCTGATTGTATTTGCCATACGAGGCTTTGGCCTGTGGGGAGCGGAAATCGTCCAGCTGGTAGTAGGTGGAGTGGTCGTCAATGATGAATTGGAAATCATGCTTCTTGGTAGTCCGCGGCTTTGCGTTGGCAGCAGTCCGAAGCCTTTCTCGGGCGCCCTTTACCGCATCGGTGTCCGTCCATGTGTCCTTGATAGAGTGAAGTTGCGCCAATGATATCATCTTGTCCGGGTCCATCCCTTCGTAGTTGTACACTTGCTTGGATGAGTTGGGAATGAATACATAGATACACACTTTGCCTTCGGGCTGGTAGCGGTCGGAGGCAAACCATCCCAAGTCGTTGAATTCGTCGATGACGTACATATAGTCGTTGTAGGGCGAATTGAACGGCATGCCCACATTTTCCGGCATCAGATAGGAGTCGGTATTCGTATTGTAACGGGTGACGAAAATGTCATATCCTCCCATCGAGCCAGGGCCATCCGAAGCATAGTAGATAGTGATACCGTCCGTAAGTACATAGGGATAGTCTGCATTCATGGCCTCATTGATGCTTCCGGGCAACAAGCTGCCATCACTCCATTTGTCCAGCAACTTGTTGCGCGAAAGGATACTGAGGGTGCTGTCCGGTTGCATTTCGCTATAATATAGTTTATTGCCCAGCTCCGTTTCGTATACCGTTCCGCCTTCCTTACCGGAATCATTGAAGTAGGTGTCGTACATGAACAGCTTGCCCGATTCGGGGCTGATTTTGTATGCATCCAGGAATTTTTCCTTGTCTACCACAAAGCTGTCGATGAAGCAGACCTCTTCCACGCCTTTCAGCATGCGCAAGTTGGATTTGCTTTTTTCCAATAATTGTTCGGCCTCTTCGGTGGAGCGTTTTCTCTTTCTCAGGTCGGAAATGTAGGTCTCATAAGTCTCGATGGCTTCTTCGAACCGATATAAATCATTGTATGCCCGGGCCAAATAGAGTTGCCCGCTGGGGACGCGTCTCTTGACGGCGCTTTCCAGGTGTTTCAAGGCTTCTGCGGGTTCGCCGGTTTCCAGGCAACATACACCGTACCATAGGTTGTAATTTCCATTGCCAGATTGTGTCTTGACGAGTTTTTTGAAGGCGGGCTTGGCTTCTTCGTATTCTCCCTTCTCGTACAAGGCTTTGGCTTCTGCCAGGCTTTGTGCGGAAATTGTTATGCTCAAAAGGCCGAATAGAAAGAAAAGGATATATTTTTTATTCATATTGATACATGCTGATTTGTTCAGAAGGTCAAAAATACAAATTTATCGTGAATAAAGCTGGTTTCCGTAATTCTATTTTGTTAATTCTTCTTTAAATCGTTCTTTTGCCTTACTTTTGCAACCGGAAGAGCTATAATTCATAACTTATAACTCATAACTCGTATCAATGGCACGATTTACTGAAGAAGAAAAGATGTTGCGCCGCATAGACAAGCGGTTTAGCAAAGGTGTGGTGGAATATGGGCTGATAGAGGACGGCGATAAGATTCTTATCGGGCTTTCGGGAGGCAAGGACTCTTTGGCGCTGGTGGAATTGTTGGCACGGCGTGCCCGTGTCTATAAACCCCGTTTTTCCGTTGTCGCCGTACATGTAGTGATGAAGAATATACCTTATCAAAGCGATGTGGACTATCTGAGGGAGTACGTAGAGTCGTGGGGAGTGCCTTTTGTTCTCTTTGAAACGGAGTTTGATGCCACGACAGATACCCGCAAGTCTCCTTGTTTTCTTTGCTCTTGGAATAGGCGGAAGGCATTGTTTACCGTAGCCAAGGAGCAGGGATGCAATAAAATCGCGTTAGGCCATCACATGGATGATATTCTGGAGACCTTGCTGATGAATATCACCTATCAGGGAGCGTTCAGCTCTATGCCCCCCCGGCTGGTAATGAAGAAGTTTGATATGACGATTATCCGTCCGATGTGTCTGGTACATGAGGCGGATTTGATGGAGTTGGCGCAAGTGAGGGGGTATCGTAAGCAGGTGAAGAATTGTCCGTATGAGTCACAATCCAGTCGTAGTGCAATGAAAGGCATTCTGAAACAGTTGGAGGAAATGAATCCTGAGGCACGCTATAGTCTATGGGGGAGTATGACGAATGTGCAAGAGGAATTGCTGCCTGCAATCATTAATCATTAATCACTAATCATTAATCACTATATGAAAGCATTTTATACCATTTTGCTATTGATTGTATCTAATATTTTCATGACGTTTGCCTGGTATGGGCATCTGAAGCTACAAGAGACAAAAGTCATCTCCAACTGGCCGTTGTATGCCGTGGTGCTGTTTTCCTGGGTAATAGCTTTGGCAGAGTATTCTTGCCAGGTTCCGGCCAATCGGATAGGCTTTTTAGGCAATGGAGGCCCGTTCTCATTGATGCAACTCAAAGTGATTCAGGAAGTAATCACTTTGATTATCTTTACGGTGTTCACAACGGTTCTTTTCAAGGGGGAAACGCTGCATTGGAATCATTTTGCCGCTTTTGTATGTCTGGTACTGGCGGTATATTTTGTATTTTATAAATGATGGGTTAATCGCATTTGCACATTATTTCATATACTTCTCCATTCCTTTTGTTAAGAACGTTTGAAGCTTTCCTTCTTCATCCGTATAAATGAAACAGGCGTCGATATCCGGATGTGCATCCGCCACGCGTTCTGCTTCTTCCAGCCCCATCACCATGAATGCCGTGGCATAGGCGTCTGCACTCATGCAATCTTTGGCAATGACGGTGGCTGACAAGATGCTGTGCTGTACCGGATAGCCGGTACGCGGGTCGATGGTATGCGCATATTTCTTTCCGTCTTTATAGTAGTAGTTGCGATAATTGCCCGATGTAGCCATGCCTAAATCCGTGACTAGCAGCACTGCTTGCAGTTCCTGGTTCACTGCCAGTGAGTCGTCTATCGGCTTGTTCAAACCGATGCGCCAAGGTCCATTTTGAGGGTTTTGCCCGTGAACAACCACTTCTCCGCCTATATCGACCATAAAGTTGCGGATACCCTTCTTCTTCAGAAGTTGGGCTATGACATCTACTGCATATCCTTTTGCCACAGCGCTGCACGAGAGCATTATACGCGAGTCTGTTTTCACCACTTTCCCTTCATCGGACAATTTTACTTTTTCGTATCCTGTCATCTCCAGCAGGCTGTCTATCATGGCAGAGTCGGGGAAGTTACCCTTCTTGAACCCAAATCCCCAGGCATTGGCAAGAGGGGCAACGGTGATATCGAAGGCACCATCGGTCTCCCGGGAGATTTCCATGCTACGTCGGAAGACGTTGGTAAAGAATGTGTCGGGCACAATGTCCTCGTTGCGGTTGATGCGCGTAATGGTCGCCGTGTCATTGAAAGGGGACAAGGAACCGTCGAAACGTTTGAGTTCCGCTTCTATCTCCGCCTTCAGATTTTGGTCACATTGATAAGTCACTTTATATACCGTACCGAATATCAGTCCGTTATCCGTCTGATAAGGAGTGACTTGGTTGTGGCGGGCAAGTATCCAGATGGTTCCCAGTACCAGTAGGGCAATCCATAAAAAATTCCGTTGTACTTTCTTTTCCATATCCTATCTGAGTTTTTACTTTTTAATTAAAAGAAGAGATGCTCTACCAATATCTTGGTACCGATGATGACGAGGATAATCCCTCCCCAAAGTTCGGCGCGCAGTCTGCGGGCTATGCCACATCCGAAACGGATGCCGAACATCAGGCCGACCATCGACAAGGCGAATGATACAAAACCGATAATGCCGATGGGGGAAAGAATAGCCGAGAATTGCTTGATACCGAGGAATGCAAACGAAACACCTACCGCCAATGCATCGATGCTGGTTGCCACGGCCAGAGCGAGCACCACCTTCAGGCTGGTAGGGTCATACTCGTGCTTGCAATCTTCGTCCTTGAAGGATTCCATTATCATGCGTCCGCCCAGGAAGGCAAGGATACCGAATGCAATCCAATGGTCAATACTTTCTATCAGGTGGCTGAAAAAACTGGCGCCTATCCATCCCAGCAGAGGCATCAAAGCCTGGAAAAAGCCGAAGCTGATGGCCATCACCAGCATAGGGCGCAGCCGGGCGCGTTTCAATATAATTCCGCTGGCTATAGAAACGGCGAAACAATCCATCGCAAGTCCTACGGCCAGTAGCCAAATCTCTAACCCTGTCATAAGTCGCTTAAAGAGGTAGTTTATAAGTTATCGTATAGGTTACTCCCATCGTGTTGGAGCCATATTTCCCGAAACCGGGCACATACCACGGGTCACCGTATTCATCGGCCGAGGCGGACAATTTGAACTTGAAGCGTAGTGACCAGCCCATGTACAATGCCTTCCAGACGTGCGCCCGGATACCGACACAAAATTCCGCCCATTGCATGGAGCCTTTCATTCCTTTATGGTTATAGGGCAGGCTGCCTCCCCATATCTCGTCGTCCAGATTCGGATTGCCTACGATGCCACCGTATATCGGGTCGTCCAGTCCCAAGGCGTCTACATCGTATTTGAAGCTACTTACACCGTAACGCAAGCCTACGAGTAGCATGTGTCCGTGCTGCTTCTTGTATAGCGTGTTATAGTCCATTCCTATGCGGAAGTAGGGGGCATTGCTTTTGTAGTGTATGCCTTTGTCACTCCAGGTGTCCGTGGAGCCATATCCCAATTCGGCAATAGGGAAGAAGCGGTTCTTGAGGTTTACGTCCACGGATACTTCGGAACTCAGGAAATCTCCTCCAAATACGGAACTTCCGATTCCCCACAAGTCCAAGCCGACGGACATGCCGTTGTATAACGGATAGTGCACTTCTTCTTTCGCGTCCTTCTTCTCCTTCTTGGGAGGTGCTCCCTGGGGGGGGACGGTAGGATTCCCGTTCTGCGCCCGTAGGGGGAGGAACATCAGCAGGCAGAGTGCCAGACTAATAGAATAACTTAAGATTTTCCTTTCCATAGATGCCTGCTTCATTGTCTTTGATGTATATCGAGTCCAGAGAGATGCGGGTGCACGTTACGCTTGTGATGGCCTGCTTCATCTGATAGCCGCAATCCATCGATAGGAAATAGGGGGTGTTGGTGTGGCGTATCACCATCGTGTCACTCTTGGTCCGGCTATACTTGAATATCAGCTTGGTGGAATCCTCCGTATAGCGCAGTGGCAGGGAGATGTCGTGTACCTTCTTCTGGTTGTTGATGATGATGGAGTCGGTGCCGTATGCTGTGACGGTGAGCGAGTCGAGCGTGTCGTTCTCCACGTATTGGGTTTCGGGGTCTACTCTATAAAGAATGCAATTCACCATGGGGCGTGCCGTCATGGAGCAATCTGCCTCCTCCGAGCAGGAGATAGCTATGCTTATTATCGGGCAAAGGATAGCTCCGAGTATGACAAGTCTGACTAATTTTTTCATCGTTAAATGGTTTTCTCTATTTGATATTTGTTTCGTTCCGGGGCATTACGTGAAATCAGCTCTCCGAGGAATCCTGCCACGAATAGTTGTGTGCCGATAATCATGGAGGTCAACGAGAGGTAGAAGTAGGGAGAGTCCGTCACAAGGCGGTAGGGCATGCCATGGTGCATGTAGTACAACTTGCTGACACCCACTATGACCACGGCTATGAAGCCGAAGATGAACATCAGCGAACCCAGCAATCCGAAAAAGTGCATGGGCTTGATGCCGAACCGGGAAAGGAACCAAAGGGAAAGCAAATCCAGATACCCGTTTACAAAACGGTTCAGCCCGAACTTGGTCTTTCCGTATTTGCGTGCCTGATGGTGCACCACTTTCTCGCCGATTTTCTTGAAGCCGGCGTTCTTGGCCAGGTAAGGGATGTAGCGGTGCATTTCGCCGTATACTTCTATATTCTTGACCACCTCTTTGCGATACGCCTTCAGTCCGCAATTAAAGTCGTGCAGGTTTTTGATGCCCGATACTTTGCGGGCGGTGGCATTGAACAATTTGGTGGGGAGGGTCTTCGACAACGGGTCGTAACGTTTCTGCTTCCAGCCCGATACGAGGTCATAGCCGTCTTGGGTAATCATGCGGTAGAGTTCGGGTATTTCGTCGGGGCTGTCCTGCAGGTCGGCGTCCATGGTTATCACGACGTCTCCTTGTGCTTGTTCGAAACCACAGAACAATGCCGGCGACTTCCCGTAGTTGCGGCGGAACTTAATGCCCCGTACCTTGTCCGGAGCTTGTGCCTGCAATTGCTCGATTACCTGCCAGGAACGGTCGGTACTTCCGTCGTTCACGAAAATCACTTCGTATGAAAAGCCGTTGGCATTCATCACCCGCTCAATCCATGCGAACAGTTCGGGGAGTGATTCTTCTTCATTATATAGTGGTACGACAACTGAAATATCCATTGATGTATGATTTTTCTATTTACAATTGAAATAACATTTCTTTTTACTGTTCCGTCACTTTGCCGGAGCGTTGTCTTTCTTGCGTCTCATCACGAACAAGGCGGTGGGGAAAGCCAGTATCGAACCCCAAAACACATTGGACGATATCATCTGTAGCGTAATGTCGATAGGACTGAGCAGTCGGGCTGTCTCCAGAGCTTCCTGATAGGTGGCGATGTACGAATCCATTCCCGGCATGTTGCTTTGGGCAAGCGTGTCTACCATCGTTTCGCACGTGTTTATCACATATCCGTGGTCTATGAACCTGAAGTAGATGTAGTGTGCCACGGCGGCAAGCAGCGCGGCAAACATATACATGAAAACGGTGAATACCCATGCATGCAGGAAGCTGATGCCGCCTCCGCATACCTGATTACGATACATCCGTGCATAATAATATCCCATAAAAGGTACGCATAGCGTGAGTCCCATGAAAAGGAAAAGTAAAAAAGGAACCGACAGCCCCACAGGAAAGAGTATGAACTTCAATATCCAGAAACCTCCCATATAGGTACCGAACAGCATTGCGTATCGTTGCATGTAACCTCTATTTTCTGCCATCTTTCTTAGAAATAATATGCAAAGGTACAAATATAGTTGGATTCAAGGGCAAGCCGATGTGTAGATTTTAAATAAATTAGAGGATTCTTTGTGGGGCAAAAAGAAAAAAGCAGGTAACACTTTCGTATCATCTGCTTTTCTTTCGAGCCTCTTGTCGGATTCGAACCAACGACCCCGAGATTACAAATCACGTGCTCTGGCCAACTGAGCTAAAGAGGCGGGTGGGTAAGCTTGCTATATCGCGCCGCTACAACCAACTACCTTTGCTGCGATCAAGCCCTGGAGGATTCGAAGGGAGCTGGCCGTATAGGACTTACCCGTTTTTGTTTTGCGGTTGCAAAGGTAGACATTATTTTGAAATCTGCAATAGCTTGTGGCGATTTTTTTATTTGTTTTTTTAGATTCTCTGTTCTATTCCTCTTCATGGCCTTCTTATATAGACACTTTGGAGGGGAGGTACGGATTCTTTCCGGCATTACGATGGACAAATATTCCTTTTACTAGAAAGTATTCGTCCGACATATGTAACCTTATCGTCCGACGGCTGTTGAATTATCGTCCGACAGCTGTCGGACGATAATTCAACAGCCGTCGGACGAATACTTCTTAGTATACCGGAATCTAAAGTATAGTTATGCAAAAGATTGCCATTTGAGAAGAAAATAATAATCGGGGACAAAAAAACAGATAGGCTATTGTGTGCTACCTTGAAAATAAGCATTATTTTTGTGCAACTAACTATATAGTCATTATACGCATGAACAAACACATATTGTCATTCTACCTTTTTTTCTGCCTTTTTCTTTTTCCCCCTTTGGTCGAAGCAATTGCCGGCTGGAATAGCTTTATCGTCAATTTTGATAAAAGTGTTTATGGTAAGGGGACCCAGACTTGGCAGATAGCACCCTATGATGACAAGTGGGTATATTTCGCCAACAAGAACGGTATGGTGCAATTTGATGGCAATGTCTGGAATGTGTTTCCATTGAACAATGCTTCCGATGTGCGTTCCGTTCTGGCTTCTGCCACCCAAAAAAGAATTTATGTGGGGGGCATCAATGAATTCGGCTATTATGAACCGGATACGGACGGTTCTTTGGCCTATCATTGCATGTCCGATACTTTGGAGAGTTCCGTTCGTTTTCTTGGAAATGTGTGGGGCATCCATGAGACAGACAATATCTTGTATTTCCAAGGGGACGGGTGCGTGGTGAAGTACCTGAACGGCAAATATACCGCCATTGAAATGAATGCCAAGATAGACTGTTCCAATATGGTCAATGGTATTCTTTACATCGGTACGGACAGAGGCGTATGGCTTTTGGTTGGAAACACTTTTTTCCCTCTTCAGGGTGCCGATGCGTTGGCTTCCAAGCGTATTCGTGGCATTATACCTTATAAGAAAGGTGTTCTGGTGGTGACTGCATACAACGGACTTTACTATTGTGACGGGCGTACGATGGAACCGTTTGTCACCGGTGCCGAAGAGTTTATGCGTGAGAATGAAGTCTTTTGCGTAGCCAAAAAGGATGATAAGATTGCCTTGGGAACCATTCATAAAGGATTGGTACTGGTGGATTGCAGCACCATGCAACTGAAATATTTCAATGAGAACAACGGCTTGCGTAACAATACGGTGCTTTCTGTCTCCTTCGATACGACCGGAAACCTCTGGGCCGGTCTGGATAGCGGCATTGACTACGTCTGTCTGAGTTCTCCTTTTACGAATCTCTATTCCTATCCTTATTCCTACGGCACGGGATATACGGCGGCGGTAGAAGGCGGTTATCTTTATTTAGGTACCAATCGGGGTTTGTATTACACCTCGTATCCGGTACAGATGAACGGCGATTTGCCGGATATCCGTCCGATGCCCCAATCCAGCGGACAGGTCTGGAACCTTTGCCGTATAGGTGATGAACTCTTCTGTCTGCACGACCGTGGTATTTTCCTTATCAATGGTACTTCCGTAAAACGTGTGACGGATATTGCCGGCGCCTGGTGTTGCCAACTTGTGGCAGGACGTACGGACCTTATGTATGTCGGGGTATATAACGGTATTTATTTGGTTGGGAAAAAGAATGGAGAATGGCAGGTGGTTGGCAAGATTGAGGGTGTGAACGATTCTTGCCGTCTTTTTGAGCAGGAAAGTGATAAGGTGATTTGGGTGTATAATACAGACCACGTTACCCGTGTGGATTTGGATAATGATTTGACAAAAGCTGTCCGTATAAAGGAATATAGCGCGAAGGATGGTTTCCCGGTAGGACGTGATATGTATATAGCGAAGATAGAAGACCGGGTGTATTTTGCCACTCCCCGGGGAATCTATAAGCATAATCCTCATAAAGATGTCATGGAGCCTTGTCCGGATATGAACAACCTTTTGAATGGCACCACGGCCTATTCGCATATTTTGGAGTATCACGATAAGTTGATAAGTTTGAGCCCTCACGAAATCTGTATTGCCAATCTGGGTACCTATAAGCGGGGGGCGAATACAAGCATTAATCCCATCCAGCAATCGCTGATTGAACTGGTACCCGGTTTTGAAACGATTATTCCTCTTTCAGATTCGCTGATGGTGGTTCCTAATGAAGGAGGTTTCGCTTTGTTCAGTATCCCGGCCGTAAGGGAGCGTCAGGATCGTAGCCATTCCTTATATATAAGGAACATGTATCTGTCCTATCCCAAGGATTCATTGGTATATACCGCAAACTTTTTAGGAGAGAAGCCGGTTCCGGTGATAGCTTATTCCATGAATTCCGTTCGTTTTGACTATGCCCTTTCTCTCTTTGCGGTAGGAGATGATGTCCGTTTTCAATATCGTCTGAATAAGGGGAGCTGGTCCGATTTTACAACGGTACGCACCAAGGAGTATAGTAATCTGTCGGAAGGTGAATATACGTTTGAAGTTAAGGCGGTCTTTCCTGACGGTACGACATCATCGGATACAATTGCTTTCCGTATACTTCCGCCGTGGTATCGTAGTGCTGCTGCATACGTTTGTTATATCATCTTGGCTTTGCTTGCCTTATGGTATGTCTATCGTTGGGATGATGTCCGTGTGAAACGGAAGAAACAGCAGGCGGTAATCGAGAAAGATAAAGAGTTGCACGATATGGAAAGGGAGTACGAAGAGGAGAAAGCCCGTCAGGAAAAGCAGATTATGCAGCTGGAGAAAGAAAAATTGGAATACGATTTGCAACATAAGAGTCAGGAAATGGCCAATCTGATGATAAACTTTGTCCGTAAGAATGAAATGCTGACTGAAATCAAGTCAGAGATACTTAAAGTATCCGCCTTGCTGAAGGGTGAGGGGGCTCGGGAAGGAAAACAGCAACTCATACTTATTAATAATAAAATAGACGGTAATATACAGAGTGATGAGGTTTTGAAGCGTATTGAAGACCAGTTCGATTTGATACATAACAATTTTATGAAACGTCTTCATGCCAAGCATCCTGAACTTTCCCACAACGAACGCATGATGTGCGCTTATCTAAAGATGAATCTTTCCACGAAAGAAATAGCACCTCTGCTGAACATTTCGGTTCGTGGAGTTGAAACAATCCGTTATCGTCTTCGTAAGAAGTTCGCTTTAGAGAGAGAGGATAGTTTGACGGATTATTTAAGCAATAAACTGTAGCCTTTAGATATTAACTTCCTTTAAAAGAAGGAAGAGTATGAAAGGGAGGAATGTTAAATTTCTCCCTTTTGTGTTATATAACATGTTGTGACGTAATACTTAAAAGTATATATTAATTATTGATTATTAGTAAGTTATTTGCTGATGACGTATTGATAACGTATTTGAATTTCAGATTTGACGTATTTAAGAATGATTGTTTTTTATTTGTTTTATTGCATTTTACTCTATGTTTGCACTGTTCGATTGAGAACAAAACCGAGAAACGTTAATCTTAATTTAGTAAAACTTATGAAAAAGTTATTATCAGTTTTATTTCTGTTAAGCTTTACCTTGGCTTCTGTATATGCCCAAAATATACAGGTAAAAGGTACAGTGGTAAGCGGTTCGGATAATGAACCGTTGCCTGGAGTAAATGTGGTAGTTAAAGGAACTACCAATGGTGGAATTACTGATTTGGACGGTAATTTTACATTGTCGGTTCCTGCCGACGCAACACTTTCTATTACCTATATTGGTTTTAAGTCGCAAGAAGTAGCGGTAAATGGAAAAAATTCCTTGAAAATAGTTCTTCAGGAAGATTCAGAAACGCTGGACGAAGTAGTAGTGGTGGGGTATGGTGTTCAGAAAAAAAGTGTGGTAACAGCATCTATTGCCAAAGTTAGTAGTGAGGATTTGGAAAACAAATCTCCGGTGCGTATGGATAATGCATTGAAAGGTTTGGCTGCAGGTGTGGATGTAACTTCAGCTTCTGGTCAGCCGGGTGATTCTCCTCGTGTACGTGTACGTGGTATTGGTACTATCAACAATAGTGATCCGCTCTACATTGTAGACGGTATGCCTATTGGGGGTGGTCTTGATTTTGTAAATCCTAATGATATCGAGTCTATCGAAGTGTTGAAAGATGCTGCTTCTGGTGCTATCTATGGTGCGCGTGCTGCTAATGGCGTTATTCTAGTAACTACCAAAAAAGGTAAGATGGGTAAGGCACAAATTAATTACAATTTTTCTTATGGCTGGCAGAGTGCATGGAAGAGACGTGATGTGACTAGTGCGACAGACTATGCTATCCTTCAGAATGAAGCCAATGTGAATGGTGGTCAGGCTCCAATTTATGCAGATCCTTATAATTTGATTGATGCTAATGGAAATTCTATCAAAGGATTTGGCACTGATTGGCAAGATCTTGTTTTCTATGACAATGCTCCGGTAGTGAATCATGATGTGACAGTTAGTGGTGCATCGGAAAAAGTAAATTATTATTTGTCTTTGGGGTATTATTCACAAGATGGTATTGTTGGTGGTAATCACGGACATTCTAATTATGACCGTTTGACTATTCGTTCCAATACTCAATATAATCTAATTGATGCATCTAAAGAACGCGGTTTCCTTAATAAATTGGATTTAGGTGTAAATTTGGCTTATATGCGTACGCATTCAACAGGTGTTGGTACTAACTCTGAATTCGGTTCAATTTTGGGATCGGCTCTTTATCTGTCTCCTATTTTGACCCCTACATTGACTGGTGATGCAGCTGAAAAGATGATTGAAACTTATAAAGATTTTGATTTGCCTCGTGATGCAAATGGTGATCCTTATACAGTACCTGGCTATGGAGGAGCTTATCAGGAAATGAATAATCCGCTGGCTATGATGACATTGACTCCTACAAAGAATTGGTCGCATAAGTTTGTTCCAAAGTTTTCTATTGATCTTCAATTGTGGGATAATTTGAAGTATCACTTCAATTATAGTGCTGATATGGGATTTTGGGGTAATGAAGGGGCTACTAAGAGCAAGTATTATCTCTCAGCTAATAATAAGGCAACACATACTAATGCATCTTCATTCAAGGCACAGAATGTGACATGGCAGATTGAAAACACATTAACTTATGACAAAACTATCGGCAAACATACATTTGGTGTTGTATTAGGACAGTCTGCTCTTAAATATAAGGGAGATCAACTTGGTGGTAACCGTTGGAATCTGGTGAATCCTAATAAACCTTCTATTGATTATGCTACAGGGAATGTTGAATATACAAAGGATGCAGATGGTAATATTACTGGTGCTACAGTTCAGTATGGCGTTTATGGAGGTCCTTATACAGAACATAGAATGTCGTCTATGTTTGCTCGTTTGAGTTATAACTATAATGAACGCTATATGATTCAGGCTACAATCCGTCGTGATGGTTCAAGTCGTTTTGGTATTAATAATAAATATGGTACGTTCCCTTCAGTATCTGTGGGATGGAATGTGACAAATGAAGAGTTTATGGCTGATACGCGAGAATGGTTGTCTAACTTAAAGGTTCGTGCCAGTTGGGGTAAGAATGGTAATGATAACATAGCCGAATTTGGTTATACTTCATTGACGGCCATGGGTAACAATGTCCTTTTGGGTAAAGATGCCATCAAATGGAACGGTTCTAAAGCACAACGTTTGGCAAATCCTGATTTGAAATGGGAAGAGAGTGAGCAAACTGACTTAGGTATTGATTTGGGATTCTTTAATAATGCTTTAACATTCAGTGCTGACTATTACATAAAGAAAACCAATGGCATGATTATTACGATGCCTATCCCGAGTTATGTAGGTGAAACTAAACCTCTTGGTAACGTAGGTGATATGGAAAATAGTGGTTTTGAGTTTGAACTTGGCTATAAATGGAATATTGCTGATGCTAAATTTGCAGTAAAGGGAAATGCTACTTATCTTAAAAATGAATTGAAGAACTTGGGAAATGATACTGGCTATATGGATTTAGATGGTATTCAAGGATTCTCTGGTGGTGGTACACGCGGTTCTAACGGACAACCTTTCCCCTATTTCTATGGTTACAAGACTGACGGTGTTTTCCAGAATATGGATGAAGTTCGTGCTTATGTCAATAAAGATGGTAAAATGATTATGCCGGATGCGGTTCCTGGTGATACACGTTTTGTGGATGTAAATGGTGATGGTAGCATCTCGGCAGATGACCGTACTAACATTGGTAATGGTACTCCGGATTGGACTTATGGTTTGAATCTTAATGCTGATTGGAAAGGCTTTGATTTTAATATTTTCTTCCAAGGTGTAGCTGGTGCTGATGTGTTTGATGGCACTTATCGTACAGATGTTGCTTCTGGTAACTATCCTTCTTGGATGTTGGGACGTTGGACTGGTGAAGGTACTTCTAATAAGTATCCTCGTCTGGCTGTCGGTAATGCAACGAACTGGATGGTATCTGATCTTTATGTTTGTGATGGTTCATATCTTCGTCTTAAGAATATTACTTTGGGATATACATTGCCTAAGACTCTTACTCGCAAACTTACTATTGAACGTCTGCGTGTGTATGTGCAAGCTGAAAATCTTGTGACTTGGACCAAATATTGGGGATTTGATCCTGAAATTTCTTCAGGTGCAACTTCTCTTGGTGTTGACCGTGGTATTTATCCGCAGGCTCGCACATATACAGTAGGTGTAAATGTTTCTTTCTAATCTAAAAATAAGAACTATATGAAAACAAATAAAATATTAGCAATAGGCTTACTTGCTGCCGCTACAGTGTTGACTACCGGTTGCAGTGACAGTTTTCTTGAGGTGGAAAATCCGACAGGTGAACCATTGGAAGATTATTATACTACGGATGAGCATATTCAGGAAGCTCTGATTGCCGCCTATGACCCTCTCCATTGGCCAGATTGGGGATTGGGACAGTACAATGCCTTGAATATTGACGGTGAAATTATGGGCGATAATTTTTGGGTAGGTGGTGCAACCAAGACCGATATGCAGAATTGGCATATGTTATTTAATTATGAAGCTAATGAAAATAATACACTTGGCTCTCTTTGGACTGTGGATTATTCTGGCATCAAACGTTGTAATGACTTACTGAAATATCTTGATTGGGGTACTGATGTTACTGAGGCCAATCGTAAACTCTATGAGATGCAAGCCCGTTTACTACGTGTTTTCTATTATAATATGTTGTGGCATTATTTTGGTAATGTACCTTTCTATTTGGAGAATCTTTCCGAACCTCCTTATACGGCTCCGCAATATACTGCCGATCAGGTTTATGCTGAGTTGATCGCAGAACTTGAAGCTGTAATTGACTCTAAGGTGTTACCTTTGAAATATTATAAAACAATCAAAGAAGGTAAAGAAGTTGACGACGAAGGTCAGTTGGGACGTGTCACTCAAGCTATGGCTTATATGGTATATGCTGAAATGGTAATGTATCAGAATGATGAAAGTCGTTTCTCAAAAGCTTTAGGTTATATGAAGGAGCTTATTGATAGTCCTAGCTTTAGATTGAATCCTAGTTTTGCCAACATCTGGGAAACGGAAGGTGAATGGTGTGACGAATCTATCTGGGAAATTAATTATGAGCAAACTAATAACGAACGTGGCTGGGGAAGTCCGTTAGCTGTTGGTGGTACAGTGCTTCCTACTCTGATTTCTCCTAACTCTTTCCCAGGTGATGATGGTTGGTCAAAGGGTAATGATGGCTGGGGATTTATGCCCATGCGTCTTGAAACTTATCAAATGTTTAGTGAACAAGACAAACGTCGTGATGCAACTTGCTGGGTGATTGCCGAAGATGTAGAATATACGAAACGTTATCAAGATACTCATATTTGGTTACAAAAATATCGTCCGTATGATAAGAACTTCAAGCAGTCTTCCGGTGACCAGAATTTGAACTATAATAACAATTATCGTTATTATCGTTATGCTGAGACATTACTAAATGCTGCAGAACTTTCTCTTCGTACAGGTGGAAGTGGTACAGGTGAGGCTAAGACATGGTTGAACGAAGTTCGCACCCGTGCCGGTTTGGCTGGACTTGCAAACGTTACGGTTGACGATGTACTTACAGAACGTCGTTTGGAATTTGTAGGTGAAGGCAAGCGTTATTTTGATTTGGTACGTGCTGAAGGAATCAGTGGAGCATCAGCCAGCAATAAGGCTACTACTGCACTGGTCCCCGATGAATATGGTTACCGTACTAATTCTTGGACTGCCAAGAAGAAATACATTCCTATTGCACAAGGAGAGTTGGATTCCGATCCGGCTTTGGTTCAGAATGCTTATAAATAGTTTACCATAACTCCATTAATAAATAATTGATATGAAAAATATATTTAAATATATGGCAGGCGTGTTGGTTGCTGGTTTTGCAATGACTTCATGTTCGCCTGAAGATTTTACGGGAGCCAATGGCAATATCCCACAAGCATCGGATTATACTGATAACTTTAAAGTTACTGTAGATCAGACAACCAATTATGCAAACTTTGAATTTACTTCTGCTCCTGGAGTGTCTCCAATTTGGATAATTGACGGCACTTATCAAGCCTCATATGGTTTTTCCAAATATTATCGTAAAAAAGGTTCATATACAGTAGAATGTAAAGTAAAGAACGCAAATGGCATTAGTGATGGTTCGATAACCAAAACCTTTGAAATAGAGAAGACTATTATGAACGGTTTTGGTGGTTTTGTGGAAGATAGTGAATTTAACATGTTTAAGGGAGTAACTTTCAATGTGGCATCTTTCTACTATGCTCCAGGATGGGGGCAGATTGCAGATCCAAAATATACTTATCAGAATGGTGCATTTGTTGTTTCCTTACCGGAAGCTACTACCGATCAGTGGCAAGCTCAGATGCATGTGGAATTGGATAAGGTAATTGCTTTGTCAGTGGATAAAACCTATGATTTTTCGGTGATAATCACTTCTACTACCAAACATCCGGGCGTGACGGTTAAAGTACAGCAGAAAGGTGATGACAATACGTTTATCAATATGCAGCGTGTGGCTTTAGATGCTAATGAGCCTAAGTGTATATGGTTCAGTAACGTACCCGGTGTGAATATTACCGACTTGAAGTTTGCACTTGATTTTGGTGGTAATGAAGCTAATACGGATATTACTTTGGAAAGCTTTGTCTTGAAAGACCATGCTAATGATGACGGTACGGAAATTCCTGAAGTACAAGAGCCTGAACCTTCTTGGGTGAAGGTGGATAGTGAAGACAATCTTTGGAACGGGGCAACCTTTACCAATACTTTCTTCTATGCAAACCCGGATTGGAGTGCTAGACCTAATCCAGATTTAGTGGTGGATGGAAATGCTTATACACTCACTTTCCCTGATGCTACTGAAGCACAATGGCAGAACCAGTTCTCGTTTGTTACAGATTTGTCAGCCGATACAGAAACTGCCTATGATTTCTGTGTCACTCTAAATCCTAGTACTGATTTGAAGGGGGTAACAGTAAAACTGGTTCAGACTGATGAACCTGATGTCAAACATGATGATAACTTCTTCTTTGCAGAACAGACGGACTTGTTGGGTAATGAAGATAATAAATTTTGGGTTGCAAATAAAAAGGCGCCTAAAGATATGCATGCTATATCTTTAGTCTTGGATTTTGGTGGAAATCCTGCTGACACAAAAGTGACTATTAAAGATATTATTTTCCAGACTCATAGAGATTGATGACTAGTATTAGATAGAATATTGGTCTGCTAAAAGCAGTGAATAATAAAAAGGGGGAAGGATGTGTGTTATCTTGGCAATTGCTGGAGTTTCATCTTTTCCCTTTTTTCTCTACTTATGTTGTAAAATATATATATATGAAATACTATTGTCTATTATCTATTCTTTTGTTTTCGTTGATTGCTTGTGGCAGTAGCGATGACAAGGAACCGCAATCCGAGGATGTTACCATTAAATGTTCTCCTGAAAAGATAGAGGCTGTTGCACAAGCTAGCCAATATGTGGTGAATGTGGTTTGTTCTGGTAAAGAGTGGACAGCTTTTGCCTCTGATGATTGCAGTTCATGGGTCAAAGTAAATGTAATGGGTTCTTCTTCTAGCCAAGGCACAGCGACAGTTATAGTCAGTGCTCATACGGGTACTACTTCTCGTACTGGTACGGTGGTAGTTAAATCTGGTGCTACTCGTGTATCTATTCCTCTTACGCAAGCGGCTCCTTTATCAGTGTCACAGACTGAGTTGTATTCTAATTCTATAGGAGAATCTTTTGTCTTATCTGTTATTGCTTCTGGCGAATGGAATGTGAAATCCAATGATAGTTGGATTAGCGCAGAAAAAAATAGTGGGGAAATTGTTGTGACCACTTTAGCTAATGATGCAAAGATTTCCCGTACGGGTACAGTTGAGGTTGTGGCTGGTGCAGAGAAAGTAACGGTAACAGTTATTCAAGAATCGGCTGAAGATCTGGATATCAATACCCCTGAGGGGTATCGGTTGGTTTGGCATGATGAATTTAATGAGGGTACATCTCTTGGCAATGATTGGACACACGAGGTTCAAGGAGCAGGGTGGGTAAATAATGAACTTCAAAATTACGTCAATGGTTCTGCTGACGGAAAGCGTGTGACAGAACTTGTGGACGGTAAGTTGAATATTAATTGTTTCAAAGGCTCCGATGGTAAAATTTACTCTGGTCGTGTGTATGCTAAAGTGAATACTGGTTGGGAATATGGCTATTTTGAAGCACGTATCATGTTGCCTGAAGGCAAGGGGACGTGGCCGGCTTTTTGGATGATGCCAGTTGGTAATGACTGGAATACTAACCCATGGCCCATGTGTGGTGAAATAGACATTATGGAGGAAGTGGGAGTCGTACCCAACGAAGTCTCTTCGTCTATCCATACGCAAGATTATAATCATACTATAGGTACGCAGAAAACACATGCCATGACTATAGAACAGGCAGAAGGAGAATTTCATCTCTATGCTTTAGAGTGGACAGAAGATGCCATCACTACATACGTAGATGGCAAGGTACAGTTGGCTGTTACCAAGCAACAATTGGGAGCTGGTCATAATCAATGGCCTTTCCATTATGCTTTCTATCCCATTCTGAATCTGGCTTGGGGCGGTGATTGGGGTGGAATGAACGGTGTGGACGAGTCTGCTCTTCCAGTGACGATGAAGGTGGACTATGTACGCGTGTTTCAGAAAAAATAGAGCCTTCATGTTTAAATATGAAGGCTGAATGTTTTTTATTTATAACATAAATACCTTATGCTTTAGGACAATTGATAATGAAAAAAGAAAAAATATTTATTTTTATCTGTTTAGTTTTGTTGTCTGCCTGTTCTCCTTCTTCTCTAGACGGTATTGTAATAGAGAAAGCGGCAGACGGTTATAAACTTTCCATTGACGGAAGAGAAACCTATATTAAAGGCGTAGGCGGCACATATCGGTTGGACATTGCCGCCCAGAGTGGTGCCAATGCCTTCAGAACCTGGGGAGGTAATGTGGAGGAGATAAAGAAAAACCTGGCATTGGCTTCGGAGCACAACATGTACGTAATGCAGGGAATAGGCATGACCAAAGACTCCATACGCTATTACGATGATGAATATAAGAACAAGATGCGCGAAGAAGTCCGCTTGTTGGCAGAAACGTTCAAGAATGATACGAGTTTGCTGGCTTGGGGTATTGGCAATGAAATTGAGTTGGGAAATGCCAATATAGCTGCCGCATGGAATTTTGTGGAAGAACTGGCACAGCTGATTAAGTCGATAGACAAGCGTCATCTGGTTTCGACAGTGATTTCCTACAATCCGTCGGCATTGGACTCTGTGGCAAAGTATGCTCCATCTCTCGATTATGTGGGCATCAATGTATATGGTCCGATGGGAGAGGTACAGATGGTTGTTGACAAGTCGGACTACAAGGGTGCATTTATGATTACCGAGTGGGGACCGACCGGTTGGTGGGAAACAGCTTCTACCGAGTGGAAAGCACCCATAGAGCAGACCAGTGAAGAAAAACGGCAGGTGTACGAAGAGCGTTATACGCAATATATTTCTGCCAATCCCCGTTGCTTGGGCTCTTTTGTATTCTTGTGGGGACAAAAAGAAGAACGTACGCCTACCTGGTTCAGTATGTTTGTAGAAGACACGGTGGATATGCTGCCTCTGAAAGGAGAAAAGACTCCTATGGTAGAGGCTATGCAAAGAGTGTGGACTGGTAAGGAACTGGATGAAACGGCTCCGGTAATTCTGGGTATGATGACTGTCAATGGGAAGAGTGCTATTGATAATGTCCGCATCAAGGCAGGTGCTTCATTGAAAGCAGAGGTTGCGGCCATAGACAAGGAAAATGATTCTCTGACTTATGTTTGGGAAGTGCTTAAAGAAGCTACAGTGCTGGGCTTTGGAGGTTCTTATGAACCGCGTCCGGAAAGAGTCGGTGAGGTGGCTATGTCAGATAAAAATGTGTATGAGACTGCAATTAAAGTTCCCGGAGAATATCGTTTGTACGTATATGTACTTGATAATACGGGCTTTGTCTCAACAGCAAATATTCCATTTCAAGTAATAGATTAAAGATGAAAACAATGAAAATGCTCTCTGCTTGTTTATTGCTGCTTCCTTTTATATCTTGTACTCAAGTGCAGGATACAAAAAATGACGCAGTCATCGAGCAGAAAATAGAAGCGCTGTTGTCCCGTATGACATTGGAAGAAAAGATTGGGCAGATGAACCAGATTTCTTCTTATGGTAACATAGAGGATATGAGCGGATTGATAAAGAAAGGTGAAGTCGGGTCTATCCTGAATGAAGTAGATCCGGTGCGTGTCAATGCCTTGCAGCGTGTGGCAATGGAGGAGTCCCGCTTGGGCATCCCCTTGCTGATGGCGCGTGATGTGATCCACGGTTTCAAGACCATATTCCCTATTCCCTTGGGACAAGCGGCATCTTTCAACCCGCAGGTGGCTAAGGATGGTGCACGGGTAGCGGCTGTGGAGGCTTCTGCCGTGGGTATCCGCTGGACATTTGCGCCGATGATAGATGTGGCTCGCGATCCCCGTTGGGGGCGTATGGCCGAAGGATGTGGCGAAGATACTTATTTGACTTCAGTGATGGGTGTTGCTATGGTTGAAGGTTTCCAGGGAGATTCGCTGAACAGTCCGACTTCCATAGCCGCATGTCCTAAACATTTTGTAGGTTATGGTGCTGCCGAGGGCGGGCGTGATTATAATTCCACTTTCATTCCGGAGCGTCGTTTGAGGGATGTATACCTTCCTCCTTTTGAAGCTGTGGCCAAGGCAGGGGCAGCCACTTTCATGACTTCGTTTAATGACAATGACGGAGCACCGTCTACCGGAAACACTTTTATTTTGAAAGATGTGCTTCGTGGTGAATGGGGATTTGATGGAATAGTAGTGTCAGACTGGGCTTCGGTAGCCGAAATGATGGCACATGGCTTTGCTGCCGATTCTAAAGAGGCAGCAATGAAGGCGGTGAATGCTGGTGTGGATATGGAGATGGTCAGCTATACGTTTGTCAAGGAATTGCCGGAATTGATAAAAGAAGGTAAGGTCAAGAAGTCTGCTATAGACGATGCCGTGCGGAATATTCTGCGTATCAAATTCCGGTTGGGACTGTTTGATAATCCTTATGTGGATGAGAAACGGATAGAGGAACTTTATGCTCCTTCTCATCTGGAGGCTGCCAAGCAAGCTGCTGTGGAATCGGCCATCTTGTTGAAGAACGAAAAGGAGACATTGCCTTTGCAATCTTCGGTAAAGACGGTTGCTGTGGTAGGTCCGATGGCAAATGCACCTTATGACCAATTGGGTACCTGGATATTTGATGGTGACAAGACAAAAACCGTGACACCGTTGAAGGCTATCAAGGAACTGGTGGGGGACAAAGTGCAGGTGATATACGAGCCGGGTCTGACTTATAGCCGTGACAAGAATATGGCAGGTGTTGCCAAAGCCGCTGCTGCCGCTGCACGTGCTGATGTTATTTTGGCGTTTGTAGGCGAAGAGGCTATTCTTTCAGGAGAGGCGCATTGCCTGGCCGACCTGAACCTGCAAGGTGCGCAAAGCGAACTGATTGCCGCTTTGGCGAAAACAGGAAAACCGGTGGTTACTGTCGTAATGGCAGGGCGTCCGTTGACCATAGGAAAGGAAGTCGAACTCTCGTCAGCTGTACTTTATTCGTTCCATCCCGGAACCATGGGAGGACCGGCATTGGCCGACTTGCTGTGGGGTAAGGCTGTGCCAAGTGGCAAGACTCCGGTGACTTTCCCGAAGATGGTAGGACAGATACCGGTTTATTATGCTCATAACAGTTCCGGACGTCCGGCTACGCGGAATGAGGTTTTGCTGAATGACATTCCGTTGGAAGCGGGGCAGACTTCGTTGGGATGTACCTCTTTCTATATGGATGCTGGTTTCGATCCGCTGTATCCTTTTGGCTACGGTCTGTCGTATACGACGTTCAAATATGATAATGTGAAACTCTCGTCTGCCAATCTGAAGAAGGAAGATGTGCTGACTGTGACTTTCGACCTTGAGAATACCGGAAAGTATGAAGGTACCGAGGTAGCCCAGCTTTACGTGCAGGACAAGTTTGCTTCGGTGACCCGTCCAGTGAAAGAGCTGAAACGCTTTGCTCGCGTCACATTGAAGCCGGGTGAGAAGAAAAATGTATCGTTTGAACTTCCGATAAGTGAACTTGCTTTCTGGAATATAGATATGGTGAAGACGGTGGAAGCCGGAGACTTTGCTCTTTGGGTGGCACCGGATAGCCAAAGTGGAGAAGAAGTTTTCTTTAAGGTAGTAGATTGATTGTTGATTTAGGCAGTATCCATAATTTTGTGTAAATAGAAACGGGATTCAGTTATAAGT
>NZ_QSOO01000029.1:0-32448 GCF_003436255.1 Bacteroides sp. D20
AAGTTCCGTCTGGACTTGGTAAATAAATAGAAAAAAAGAGAGATAATATAAAAGTTATGAACCTTTAAATAAAGAAAATGCCTATGAGAAATTAAAGAAATCTTCGGAAATGGTCTGACAATTCCGAACTATATGATTCCCTTACCCTAATTTTGAAAAACTGGTTTAATTAACAAAATCATCAATCACTTATGAATGAAGATCGCAAAAAACGAGGACTTGCCAATGGTAAGTTCTTTACGGCGGTGGCAATCTGTGCTCTGTTTTTAGGCAGTGGCAACGTGATGGCTGCCCAAACAGCATCCGACGACTCGCAAGGAGTACAAGAACAGATGCAATCTATCTCTGTGACTGTTACAGTTGTAGATACAAAAGGTGAACCTATTATTGGCGCCAATGTCATTGAGAAAGGTACGACCAATGGTGGTATTACGGATTTGGATGGAGTTTCCAAATTAAATGTAAAGCCCGGTGCTATTCTGCAAGTATCATTTGTGGGATATACTACTCAAGAAGTCAAGGCAACTTCGGTAATGAAGGTTGTTTTGAAAGATGATACGGAATTGTTGGATGAAGTTGTCGTAGTAGGCTATGGTGCACAGAAAAAGGTGAACCTGACCGGTGCGGTGGCTTCCGTGGACGTGAACAAAACAATTGATAGCCGTCCTATCACGGATATAGGCCGTGCCTTGCAGGGGGCGGTACCGGGATTGACCATTACTACTAACTCCGGTGAGATAGGTGGTGCGCCTACTATCAAGATTCGTGGTAGTATCGGTTCTCCGAATGGTGACTCCAAACCGTTGATTCTGGTAGATAATGTGGAAGTAACGGATATTTCTATGGTGAATCCGGACGATATTGAAAGTATTTCTGTATTGAAAGACGCCGCTTCTGCTTCTATTTACGGTGCCCGTGGTGCATTTGGCGTATTGCTGATTACCACAAAATCAAGAAGTAAACATGAACGTCTCTCTGTAAAATATACCAATAACTTTGCATGGCGTACGCCGACCAAGACACCCGAACAACTTCCGGGATGGCAGCAGGCTGATATTAACTTGCAAGGTGTAATCAATCAGACTAAGGGGTCTACCGCATTTTATAACGTAGTGGGTAATATGCGTGTGGATGCTACACATGTGCAGAAAATGAAGGATTACTGGGACAAATATGGCTATGGTGACCAGTTTGGTCGTGAGATGGAATTGGGTCGTGACTTTGAGTTCCGCGATGGCGGTATGTTCTTTATCCGTACTTGGGACTGGTATGATGAATACATCAAGGACTGGGCTCCGCAGCAGAACCATAGCCTTTCTATCAACGGTGGCAACGGAAAGACTAATTACAATATCGCTTTGGGATATCTGAGCCAGGATGGTATGATGAAAGTCAATTCGGACAACTATAAGCGTTACAATGCCAATATCTCTTTGAACTCTGAATTAAACAAATATGTGTCTATCCGTACAGGTGTCATGTTCACCCGTTCTGACTACGACAAGCCATTCAACTATAATACTGATCTTTACGACCCGATGTACTATCTGTATCGTTGGCAGCCGATGATGCCTTACGGTACTTTTGAAGGCAAGGAGTTCCGTAACGCCTTGACCGAACAGAAAAGTGCTCCTATTACCACAAAAGAACGTGAGTATCTGCGTTTGACAGGTGGTGCAACTATCAAGCCTATCAAAGATTTAACACTGGATATAGATGTTGCTTATAGCAGCGTGGAAAATCGCTATAAGAAGTATGGTACACCGAGCTTGACCAGTGGTTATGAAATCTTCACTGCCCGTCCGTCTGTTGAGGCATTACGTGATTCTTATGGCAGTTATCTATCTGCTGCTACTTATGATTATGTATATCAGGAAACCGGACGCACGGAGAATCTGACAGCCAATTTCGTGGCAACTTATGCCAAACGCTGGGGAGATCATGATTTTAAGGCAATGGCAGGTTCCAGCCTTGAAAAGAGCGAATATGAATATTACTGGGCGCAACGCAAAGGTCTGCTCGACCCCGCAAAACCGGAATTGAATCTGGCTACAGGTGACCAGACTACAAGCTCCTCGCATACTTGGTGGTCTGTAGCAGGCTTCTTCGGACGTCTTAATTATTCTTATAAAGACCGATATATGTTGGAACTGAACGGCCGTTATGACGGTTCCTCCCGTTTCCCCTCTGGGAATCGTTTCGGTTTCTTCCCATCCATGTCTGCCGGTTACCGTATTTCTGAAGAACCGTTCATGCAGTCACTGAAGCCTTATCTGAGTACGTTGAAGATTCGCGGCTCTTGGGGTATGATTGGTAACCAGGATGTAGGTACCGACCGTTATATCTCCACTCTGTCCACTTCTGTAGACAGTTGGATTATCGATGGAAAGAAAGTACAGTCAACACAAAAACCGACTATTGTGTCTTCAACCCTTACTTGGGAGAAGGTTACTACACTTGACCTTGGCTTGGATGCCCGTTTCTTCAATGACGCTTTGGGAGTAACGTTTGATTGGTATAACCGTACTACCAGTGATATTTTGACTACTGCCAACCTACCTGCCACATTGGGTGCTGACGCTCCATATGAAAATATGGGTACTATCCAGACCAAAGGATGGGAACTTGCCATTGACTATCGCCATACCTTCAAGAATGGTCTGCACTTTGGCGTGACGGCTTCTGTTGCCGATGACAAGACTGAAGTAACCAAGTGGACGTATAATACAAAGATTCCTTCTTATGGAGCTACCGGCTGGTGGGATAAGAGTGCTTATAAAGAAGGTATGGTTTTGGGAGATATCTGGGGCTTGCAGTTCGACCGTTTCTTGACGGAAGATGACTTTAATGCTGACGGTTCTTTGAAAGCCGGTTTGCCCGACCAGACTAAAGTATTCCCTGCCGGTTATCAATTTGCTCCCGGTGATGTGCTTTATAAAGACCTCGACAACAACGGTGAAATCGTAAAACAGACCAATACAAATGACAAGGGTGACCTTAGTGTTATAGGTAACGCCCTGCCGCGTTTACAGTTTGGTTTGAATCTGGATGCTGCTTGGAAAGGCTTTGATATAAGCATGTTCTTCCAGGGGGTAGCCAAAAGAAAACTTTGGGCGGCAGGTAACCAGGTATTACCAGGCTTTACTACCGGTGAACCCTTCTACAAAGGTGCTGAGGATTATTGGACTCCCGAAAACACAGATGCTTTCTATCCCCGTCCGATGGATTACAAGCAGTCTGCTTCGGGTAACTATAGCGTGAATGACCGCTATTTGCTGAATATGGCTTATCTGCGTCTGAAGACGTTTACTGTAGGATATTCTCTTCCTAAGGTTTGGTTGAGTAAATTCAAAGTGCAAGGTTTGCGTGTTTATTTCACTGGTGAAAACCTTTTCACCATCGACGGTGTGAAACCTGCTATCGATCCGGAAATAGGAATACGTACGGCCAGTGGTAAGAGTGACCAGCGTAACTTTGGCCGTAGCTATCCATACCAGAAGACAGTGTCGTTCGGTATTCAGCTTAGTTTATAATCTAATAGTAATTGCAGTTATGAAAAAGAAAAATTTATTATACATCGTTTGTGCGTTGGCAATGGGCTCGCTCTGCGGTTGCGACGATTTTTTGAATAAAGACCCGCAGGACAAGCAGACCAATGACACTTATTGGCAGACTGAAACTTCTTTGCGTACTTATGCGCAAGACTTCTATTCTTCCTACTTTACAGGATATGGTACCGACTATACTGTTTTTGCCGGTTATTTCTCTGGAGATGACTATACGGATGATTTTATCAATCTGAATAATGCAAATACAAACGGTTCAGGATATATTTATTTCTCCACTTCTGCCACTACGGACTGGAATAGCCAGACAGGAACTTGGTCGGGCAATTATAGTGTTATTTATAAAGCCAATGTCATGCTTGAGAAGATTCCCGGAATGAATATTTCGGACGAAGCCAAGAGACACTGGGAAGGTATTGCACGCTATTTCCGTGCAATGGCCTATAGTACGCTGGCAAAGTATTATGGCGGTGTTCCTTACTACGATAAGGTGACAGACCCGGCAGACCCGGCTCTTTATAAAGACCGTGATTCTTATTTGTATGTAGCGCAGAAGATACAAGAGGATTTTCAATATGCATTGGATAATGTACGTACGGATGATACGAAGCGCCAAGTCAACAAATATGTGGTTGGTGCGTATATGTCACGCGAAATGCTGTATCATGCCACATGGCTGAAGTATCACGGTACTACTGTAGGTCCTACTTCAGAGAAGGTGGCGGATGGTGATATTAAGAACTTGCTGCAAGGAGCCATTAATGGTGCAGAGGTAGTGATGAACTCTGGTATCTATTCAATAGGCAATACCTATAATGCTTTGTTTACTACGGACGATTTGGCTAACAATCCGGAAGTCATCTGGTATCGTGAATATACAAGCGGTTTGCAGTGTAATGCTTTGATGTCCTACAATGGTCCGGAAGATCAGACTCAGGGTGGTGTGACGCAAGATGTAATCAACACTTATCTTTGTAGTGACGGTTTGCCGATAGGTCAGTCTCCGCTGTATCAAGGTAAGGAAGACCCGAGTATTCAGAAGTCATTTCAAGACCGTGACCCGCGTTTGTATCAAACAGTTGCCGACAGTCTTCGTATCATGAGCGCCATGGGGACAAATTATACCGAAGGTACATCACCAACGGGATATCCTACCAAAAAGTTCTTGAACGACGAGTGGTGGGTGGCTGGTCTGGATTATTGTACCGGTAGATTAAGTCCGGCTGATGCGCCGTGCATCCGCTATGCGGAAGTATTGCTGAACTATGTAGAGGCGCGTTATGAGATTGCCCAAGTGGGTGGTAACGCTTTCACTCAGAGTGACCTTGACAAGTCTATCAATGAACTCCGTGACCGTCAGCTGACGAAGTGGGGAGATACTGAAGCCAAGACAATGCCGAAAGTTCAACTGAATGGCGGCAACTTGAGTGTGAATGGAGTTGTTATCAATGACCCTGCCCGTGACCCTGATGTCAATCCGGTTTTGTGGGAAATCCGTCGTGAGCGTCGTATTGAGTTGATTATGGAAGGCCGTCGTGGTGAAGACCTCCGTCGTTGGGCCAAGTTTGAATACTTAAACTCAGAAGATGCAAATGGTTATCCTGCCATGTCTTTCCTGGGTGCTTATGTCAATATGGCCGATTATCCGGAAATATCTTCAAAAGATGATTCCGGCAAGAGAGTGCTCTATCTGTTCGACCCGGAGAATCCGGGTAATGAGGATACTGAAAAAGGGTATATTTATTATCTTCGTGAAAAGGAACTTCGTATATTCAAGGCTGGTGAATTGAATTCGGAACGCTACTATTTGCGTGCCATACCGGCTGCACAGCTGACTATTTATGAGAATAAAGGTCAGGTGTTGACTCAGAACCCAGGCTGGTAATACCATAAAGTGGATTATAAAAATAAGGGATGTCATTTCTAGGACATCCCTTATTTTTTATTCATTGTTCTCTTACAGTGCCTTTTCCTTAATCAGGTATTCTGCAATCTGCACCGCATTCAGTGCAGCGCCTTTCTTAATCTGGTCGCCCACAATCCAGAACGTCAATCCGTTTTCGTTGCTGAGGTCCTTGCGGATACGGCCTACGTAAACCGGGTCTTTGCCCGCGAGGAACAACGGCATGGGGTATTCCTTTTCTGCCGGGTTGTCCATCAACACCAGTCCGTCGCCTTTGGCAAATGCTTCGCGGGCTTCTTCGATGGAGATGGGACGCTCGGTTTCTACCCAGATGCTTTCGGAGTGGGAGCGGAGAGCGGGAACACGTACGCAGGTAGCACTGACTTTTACGTCAGAGTGCATAATCTTACGGGTCTCGTTGAACATCTTCATCTCCTCTTTGGTATAGCCGTTTTCGGTGAATACGTCGATTTGCGGAATGAGGTTGAATGCCAGCTGGTAAGCGAATTTCTCAACGGTTACGGGTTCGCCTGCCAATACCTGGCGGTACTGCTCGTACAACTCATCCATGGCAGCGGCGCCGGCACCACTGGCAGCCTGATAGGTAGAAACGTGTACGGTCTTTATATGGGAAAGCTGTTCGATGGCTTTCAGTGCCACTACCATTTGGATAGTAGTACAGTTGGGGTTGGCGATGATGCCGAGAGGACGTTCTTTGGCGTCGGCGGCATTCACTTCGGGCACTACCAAAGGTACATTGTCGTCCATACGGTAAGCGCTGGAATTGTCAATCATCACTGCTCCGTACTTGGTAATGGTTTCGGCAAATTCTTTGGAGGTGCCTGCGCCTGCGGAAGTGAAAGCGATATCAACCCCTTTAAAGTCATCATTGTGTTGCAAGAGTTTCACCTCGATCTGTTTACCGCGGAAGGTATATTTGGTTCCGGCACTGCGTTTAGAACCGAACAATACTAACTCGTCCAACGGGAAATTTCTTTCATCGAGCACTCGCAGGAACTCTTGTCCCACGGCTCCGCTTGCTCCAACAATAGCTACTTTCATTTTTCTTTTGTTTTAAATTAAGTTTATAAAAAAGTGAAATACTATCTCTAAAAAGATAGAATTGGTCGCAAATTTATAACAAAATGCTGTATAACACCGCATAAAGTGAAAAGTTTTTCGTTATTTTGCATTCAAAACCTAAAACTTATAGCCTATGGATTGGTTTGACTTCAGCTTGAAACTTCCCATCACCGACCCTACATGGATATTCCTCCTTGTACTCCTCATTATATTGTTTGCTCCCATATTGTTGAATAAGCTTCGTATTCCGCACATTATCGGAATGATACTGGCGGGGCTTGTCATTGGGGAGCATGGTTTCAATATCTTGGTGCGTGACAGCAGTTTTGAGCTTTTCGGCAAAGTGGGTTTGTATTACATCATGTTCCTTGCCGGTCTGGAAATGAATATGGGGGACTTCAAACAGAACCGGGGCAAAGCGCTTGTTCTGGGGCTCTTGGCTTTTATTGTGCCCATAGGCATAGGCTTGGTAACGAATATAGCTTTGTTGAAGTACGGGGTACTGACCTCTGTCCTACTGGCAAGTATGTATGCATCGCATACACTGGTGGCCTATCCCATCGTGATTCGTTACGGTGTGTCGCGGCATCGCAGTGTGAGTATTGCAGTGGGGGGGACGGCGGTTACGGATACACTCACTTTGCTGGTCCTGGCCGTTGTGGGTGGTATGTTCAAGGGGGAGTCGGACGGCTTCTTCTGGGTATGGCTTGTCATAAAGGTTATCTTCCTGGGTATTTTGATTGTATATCTGTTTCCACGCATAGGCCGTTGGTTCTTCCGGAGGTACGATGACAACGTGATGCAGTTCATATTTGTGCTTGCCATGGTTTTCCTCGGAGCCGGATTGATGGAGTTTGTGGGGATGGAAGGTATCCTGGGTGCTTTCCTTGCAGGTTTGGTTTTGAACCGGCTGATTCCGCATGTCTCTCCGTTGATGAACCATCTGGAGTTTGTGGGCAACGCCTTGTTTATTCCCTATTTCCTGATAGGTGTGGGTATGCTGATTGATGTGCACGTGATTTTCGGTCATGGCGATGCTCTGAAAGTAGCGGCTGTAATGATTGTGGTGGCATTGGCAGGTAAATGGATTGCCTGCTGGCTGACGCAGAAAATATATAAGATGGGAGGGATTGAACGGGAGCTGATGTACGGATTGAGCAATGCACAAGCAGCGGCAACGCTGGCGGCTGTGTTGGTGGGATACAACATCATTCTGCCCAATGAGGAACGCTTGCTGAACGATGATGTTTTGAATGGTACTGTCCTGCTGATTCTTGTAACTTGCATTGTGAGCTCGTTCATTACGGAGCGTGCCGCACGGAAGATTGCCATGGAGGAGGCGCATCTGGAAGAAAACCGCTCCGTGGAAGCGGAGAAGATATTGATTCCGATAGCCAACCCCGATACGATTGAAGACTTGATAAATCTTTCTTTGGTGATACGCGACCCGAAGCAACGGGATAATCTGTTGGCACTGAATGTCATCAACGATGATAGTAGCTCTGAAAGTGCCGAACTACGCGGGAAACGCTATCTGGAAAAGGCTGCCATGATAACGGCCTCGGCAGATGTGCCGTTGAGGCAAATCACGCGTTACGACTTGAATATCGCTTCGGGCATTATCCATACAGCAAAAGAATATGCGGCAACGGATGTCGTTATAGGTCTGCACCGTAAAGTCAATATTGTGGATTCATTCTTCGGTATGCTGACGGAGAATCTGCTGAAGGGCTTGCATCGCGAGGTGATGGTTTCCAAGTTCCTGATGCCCATTAACACAATTAGGCGGGTGATTGTGGCGGTACCTCCGAAAGCCGAGTATGAGGCGGGATTCCTGAAGTGGGTGGAACATTTCTGCCGGTTGGGGAGTACTTTGGGCTGTCGGGTGCATTTTTATGCCAATGAAGAGACTACCGCCCATCTTCAAGGGCTGGTGAAAGCCAAATATGGACAGACATTGACAGACTTTTCCCGCCTGGACGACTGGGGAGACCTGCTGATACTGACCGGACAAGTGAATTTCGACCATCTGCTGGTCATCATCAGCGCCCGCCGCGGCTCCATCTCCTATGACAGCTCCTTCGAGAAGCTACCGGCACAAATCAGCAAGTACTTTGCAAATAACAGCCTGATAGTACTCTATCCCGACCAACTGGGCGAGCCGCAGGATGCGGTATCCTTCTCCAACCCGCGTGGCAACAACGAGTCGCAGCACTACGAGAAGGTAGGCAAATGGTTCTATAAATGGTTCAAGAAGAATTGACGATTGACAATTGATAATTGACAAAAATCTGTGTAAATCCGTGTAATCTGTGGTGAAAATGGAAGATTGGCAACAACGAACGCAACTTTTATTAGGAGATGAAAAAATGGAACGCCTGCGCCGGGCACATGTACTTGTCGTAGGACTGGGTGGTGTAGGTGCTTATGCGGCCGAGATGATATGCCGTGCCGGAGTGGGGCGGATGACGATTGTCGATGCCGATACCGTGCAGCCTACGAATATAAACCGTCAGTTGCCGGCTCTGCATTCTACCCTGGGGCAAAAGAAGGCGGAGATATTGGCATCACGTTTCAGGGACATTAATCCGGCTCTGGAACTGAGAGTGTTGCCCGTATTCTTGAAAGATGAGAACATACCGGAACTGCTGGATGATGCGGCTTATGACTTTGTGGTGGATGCCATCGATACGCTTGCTCCAAAATGCCACTTGATAGCGGAAAGCATGAAGCGGCATATCAAGATAGTGTCCAGCATGGGGGCAGGAGCAAAGAGTGACATTTCGCAAGTGCGCTTTGCCGATATCTGGGATACCTATCATTGCGGGTTGAGCAAGGCTGTGCGTAAGCGTCTGCAAAAAATGGGCATAAAGCGGAAACTTCCAGTTGTTTTCAGCACCGAACAGGCTGATCCGAATGCCGTTTTGCTGACGGACGACGAGATGAACAAGAAGTCCACCTGTGGAACAGTGAGCTACATGCCCGCAGTTTTTGGCTGCTATTTGGCCGAATATGTAATTAAAAGACTATAGTAATAGCACTTGAAAGAAAACTATCAAATAGTAAATAGTAAATTGTCAAATTGTAAATAGCCTAGTGATTCATTTAGAGAATATAACGAAGAGTTTCGGTAACCTGCAAGTGTTGCGGGGTATTGACCTGGAGATAGAGAAAGGGGAGATTGTCAGCATTGTAGGCCCCAGTGGAGCGGGTAAAACTACCTTGCTGCAAATCATGGGTACGTTGGATATGCCGGATGGCGGTTCGGTGGTTATTGACGGTACACAAGTCAACCGTATGAGGGAGAAGGAACTTTCCGCATTCCGCAACCGCCATATCGGCTTTGTGTTCCAGTTCCATCAACTGCTGCCGGAGTTTACGGCTTTGGAGAATGTAATGATACCAGCCTTCATTGCCGGAAGAGGACAGCAGGAAGCCAAGGAGGCGGCTACGGAAATTCTTGAATTCATGGGGCTTGCCGAACGGGCCTCCCACAAGCCGAATGAGTTGTCGGGAGGTGAGAAGCAGCGTGTGGCGGTGGCCCGTGCTCTCATCAATCATCCAGCAGTGGTGCTGGCAGATGAACCTTCCGGCAGCTTGGATACCCATAATAAGGAAGAACTGCACCAGCTCTTTTTTGATTTACGTAACCGTTTCGGACAAACGTTTGTTATCGTAACCCATGATGAAGGACTGGCGCAGCTCACCGACCGGACGATACATCTGATTGACGGGGAAATCAATAAAATGGTCTGAGCCTATTTCCCCGTGCCCATTACTCCCGAGTCATTGTCACTGTTGTTTACCTTCCGCTGTGCTGTCTTGAAACTGCGGCCGAACGAGAAGTTGTAGGAAAAGTTCACCAGGAACATGCGGGAGCTTTCTTTTATATAATTATTTGTCTTGTAGGATGCGAATTTATTCCAGTTTTCGCTTTGTACTTTATAGTTGTCGGTGAAAGGATTGAATGCACCGACTCCTACCCGAAGATTCTTATGCTTGTAATATACAGCTAACATCTGGATGTTTTCTCCTCCCGAGAGGGTTTCTCCCCAGAAATTGTTCCAATTGGTGTTTATCTGCCAGAACAGAGAGAACTGTTTGTAGTTTAATGAGGCTTCTGCCTCACAAAACCAGTTGGTGTAGGTATGCGAGTAGTGATTGCCATGGCTCATGTAATGGTTGACACCGCCCGTAAAAGAAAATTGCAGAATGTCGCGGATGGGTCCTACGCGGAGCATGGCACGCCCGGAGAGTTTCTGCCAATCCTTCTGATTGTCCCAAGTCTGCACTATTTTGTTGCCTTCTTGAATCTTCTCGTCCATAATGGCATTGGGACGATAGTCATAGGCTCCCCATAGATTGGTATAAAAGATGCCTTTTTTCCATTCGTAAGTCAGTTCCGTATGATAGCACATATATGATTTCAGATGCGGGTTGCCACGACGTATCTGGAATGAGTCCACTGCTTGCTCCACATCGCTGAGGTCGCCCAATGAAGGAGAAGCGTTATAGATGTTTCCCTTCCAGCGGAGGTAGGAGTTGTCTGACATGGCATAGTGCAGAACGATACTCGGGTTGAAACTGTAGTTCTCGGTAGATTTGTCCTTGCCGCTCTGATTATAGTAGAAACGAGTCATGGCCACTCCCAGCCGGTAGTTTAGTTTGTCTATCTTTCCACGGTATTCTCCGAATATGTATGTGTTCTCTTGGTGCATATTGGTTTCATAATAATGCCCGTTTCTGTATTCATTGTTAGAGTAGGACTGTGTATGGCTCAGACCGAAGCTCAATGCGTTCCCCTTGGAATATTGCTTCTCATAAATGGCCTCGGCAATCAGGGAGTATTTGTTGCCTCGGATATTGTTGTCAATATCGGTCAATATGTTCCCCGGGGTGCTTTCTTGGTAGAGCCGCTGCGATTTTTCCCGATTATAGGTGCCTACTACATTGAATACCAGGGTTTGCTTGTTTTTCAGATTCTGTTGGTAGTACAAATCCAGTGAGGGACGTGTCCAGCTCTGGTCGGTACGGTCGGTCATGTCTACCACGTCCGTTTCATCATTGGCATTATAGAGAGTTCCTTTATAATCCCAGTGTGGCTGATTGTTTCCTCGAAGGCGGAAGGTGGCGCTGAAAAGGGAATTCTCAGAAGCCTGCAAACTATAATTTACGTTTAGGTTGTGCTGGCACATGGTTGCCTTGCTGGGCTCTCCTTTCTCCAGGCGTCTGAGTGTAGTGCCGTCTGCCAGGTGGAATTCTTCTTCATTGTCGCGGTACATGCCGTTAAAATCCCGCGGTCCCATGTAGTAGGAGAAGCCGAATTCTGATTTTTTATGGTTTACTTTGCCGTACAGATTATAGTTTCCCCACATCGTGTTCAATCCTTGGGAAATGTCGGCACCGAAGTTTCCGCCCGTTTCGGGACGGCGCACTATGTAGTCCAAAACGACTTCGGCATTACCGTAGCGCAGTCCCGGATTGTCATGGTACTCTATACGTATAATGTCGGCAGGGCGAATGGCTTTTATCTCGTCTATTTCGGCTTTGACTCCATTGATGCGTAATTGCAGTTCTCCACCGCCGGACAATCCAATCTCATTGTTCATGGGGTTGACCAGAATACGTGGCAGCATCAGTTCCTGCAACAGATTCACTCCGTTTGTGGAAGTTTTCATTTGTCTTTCGGATGGGAAAACCAGTTTACGGTCGGCACGGCTGATTTGGCTGGAGCCGGTGATAGTCACTCCTTCCAGTGCGATAGAAGCACTGTCTAATACGATTGGTCCAAGGTCGGTATGGCGCTTTACTCCATTGAGGGTGATGTATCCGGTATTATACCCGATGCTGGAAAGAACAAGTCTGTAATCTCCGGCAGCCGTGTTCTTGAAGATGAATTCTCCTTCTGGACTTGTGGTCACACCGGCGACAAAAGTAGAGTCGATGGTCTGTAATACCACATTGACATACTCTATACTCTTGTCGGAAGCATCGCGGACGGTTCCTTTTATTTCTATTTTTTGAGCAAAAGCATTCTGTGCCATACTGCCCAGCAGCATGGTTATAATCATTAATTTTTTCATATTGATACGATGGTTCTAATCCTTATTGCAGTAGGCCTTCCTGTTTTTAGGGTGTTTCTGCTTGTTAGACGAAATGACTGGTGAAAAGGTTGCATCAGACATTGAAAAATGTTGCATGATGCTGTTATTCAAAGCAAACGTAGTGACTGATTTTCTCCAAATCGGTATCGGAGAATTCCTCGTAAAGTGCAAAAGGTTTCAGACTATGAAGGTCGCCTTTCTTCTTCCGGTATTCTACAAAGGCCTTTGCCTGGTAGAAGTTGATGTAAGGATGGTTACGCAGCCTCTCTATGCTACTACGGTTCAGGTTGATGAGGTGGATGGCCCGGGTGTCGATGGAAAACCAGGACTGCAATTGGGTGGTGTCCAAATGGATTTCTTGTAATTGCGTGATGTTGTAGAATCCTCCCAAGCGTTGCCGATAACCGATGATTAGACGGGCAATGCCACTACCGATGCCTGGTATTTTCTTCAGTTCTGTGGTGTCGGCGCGGTTCAGGTCGACAAGGGTCCCAGACGGATATTTTTCCGGTGCAATTCGGAAAGTAACGGCGCTGTCATTGCTTGCAGGAGAGCTGTATAACTGGACGGTTCTTGTTTCTGTGTCTTCCGGAGTGATGTGGATATAGGGTAGGAGTGTCTGATATTGTTTTTCTGTCATTCCATATATTTTCCGGAAATCTTCTGCCTTATGGAACTTCCCTCCTTTACTACGGTAGCGGAGTATGTTCCGCGCCATCCATCCGGGCAGTCCCAGTCGGCAAAAAATGACGGAGTCGGCGATATTGGGATTGAAACGGGCCAAGGAGACGGTTGTCGGTTGTTTTTGGGAGGAAGGTTTAAGTCTGTTGTCCCATTTTTGTTCCTTTTCTTGTATGGATGCGATGAACGATTCGTATTCTGCCATGGCAGTGGCCTGCCGCCGGATTACTTCATCGGAGAGGGGGCGGTTCTCTCTTTGGTATATATAAATATACCCGGAGAGAAAGACGAGAATAATGCCGGTAATCAAAACCAGTATTCCGCGCCTTTCTCCCCGGGAGAAATAAAGGAATTCTTTAAAGGGGTTCTGCATGATGGCCTATTTCAGAAAACCCAGTTCATTGATAAAAATCAGTGCAATTCCTATCGGAGCAATATATTTCAGGATGAATATCAATAGCTTGTAGACGGATACTTTCAGAGTGCCATTGTTGCTGACTTCTTCCCATACGATTTTCTTGTCCAGATACCAGCCTATGAAGATGGAAATGAAGAAACCGCCTAACGGTAGCATTAGCTTGGCCGTTACAAAGTCGAACAAATCGAATAGGTTTAGCCCGAATACGGTATAGCTTTTGCCGATACCGAGAGACAGTGAGCAGAATACTCCTAAGAAAATACAGCCCGCTGTCACGTATCTGGCTGCCTTGCTGCGTGAGAACTTGAACTCTTCATGTAGATAGGCAGTTACCACTTCGTGCAGGGAAATGGTGGAAGTAAGTGCTGCCAATGCCAGTAGGATATAGAACATCAGAGACAGCAGTATCGCCAGCCAGGGAATATTGCCGAACGCTTGCTGAAAGACATTAGGTAAGGTGATGAATAGCAGACTAGGACCCGCATCCGGTTTGATGCCTACAGAGAAGGCGGCAGGGAAGATGATGAATCCTGCCAAAATGGCTACCATGGTGTCGATAGCCGCCACGTTGAGTGCCGTTTTGGGCAGGTTCGTATCATTGCGGAAGTAAGAAGCGTATGTACAGAGACATCCCATCCCCAAGCTCAAGGAGAAAAATGCCTGGCCCATGGCTCCAAGGAACACATTGCCGTCCACTTTGCTGAAGTCCGGTTTCAACAGGAATTCAATGCCTGCTCCTGCTCCGGGCAGGGATATGGAGCAGATGGCAAGGATTATCAATAGGACAAATAGCATTGGCATCATGATTTTGGCTGATTTTTCAATACCTTTTTCCACTCCTTTGACAATGATGAGATGGGTGGCCAGCAGGAACAGCACCAGCCAGATGACCGGACGCCAGGGGTTGCTGACAAAGCTGTTGAAGGATGCGATGAAATCGGCTGCCGACTTCCCGGCAAAACTGTTGGTAGCCGCTTCGCCGATAAACTCAAGCGTCCATCCTGCCACAACGGAGTAATATCCCAGAATAAGGAATCCGGCCAGTACGCCCATACGTCCTACCCAGCGCCAATGCGTGCCGGGTGCCAATTTCTGATAAGCCCTTGCCGTATTGGCACGCGAGCGCCTGCCGATGAGGAATTCTGCAATCATGATGGGGATGCCGAGAATGAGCACGCAAACCAAGTATACAAGGATAAATGCCGCACCTCCGTGATTCCCGGTCTCAAACGGGAAACGCCAGATATTGCCTAAACCGACTGCGGAGCCTGCCGAGGCAAGTATGACGCCTAATTTGCTTCCGAAGTTGGCTCTGTCACTTTTTGTCATAAAACGTAGATTTTTCTTTCAATTCGTTATTAATACCAGCTAAAACATGCAAATATAGAAAATGTTCTGTACTTTTGCGCACAGTTCGTTGATAATTTGGTATATGCTATATTATATTAAGAAATATCCGGTGTCGCTTTTTATTATTCTGACGGTGATTTATCTTTCATTCTTTAAACCGCCTTCTACAGAAATAAGCAAGATTCCCAATATAGACAAGGTGGTGCATATCTGTATGTATTTCGGCATGTCAGGAATGCTGTGGCTGGAGTTTCTTCGCGCTCACCGGAGAGACAACGCCCCTTTATGGCATGCATGGGCAGGGGCGTTTGTCTGTCCCGTTTTGTTCAGCGGAATGGTGGAGTTGCTGCAAGAATACTGCACGACATACCGTGGTGGAGACTGGCTGGATTTTGCGGCCAATACCACGGGAGCGGTGCTTGCATCAATGGTCGGCTATTTCATTTTAAGGCCAAGGATGAAATAGGATTATAAGTATTCAACTACGGAACTTAGCTTGATGCCGTTCGACCCTTTTATCAGAATTGTTTTCCCGCAAGGTTTCTCTCTTTGCAGCTCTGCGATGAGTGCGGTTACATCGGGATAACTCTGATAAGAGTGGCGTGTGGCGGCAAACAATTCCCCTACAAGAACTACATCCTTGAATCCGCATTCTTCCAGATAGTCTGCAATCTTCTGGTGCTCGTCGGCACTGTCTTTACCCAACTCCCGCATATCTCCCAATATCAACATTTTGTTTTCGGCCTGCATGTTCCGAAAGTTACTAATGGAAGCCATCATGCTTGTGGGATTGGCATTATAGGCATCGATAATCAGAGTGTTGTCCGCTGTTTTTTTCAGTTGTGAACGGTTGTTTTGCGGGGTATATCCGGCCAGTGCCTTGTCTATTTTCTCCGGTTCCACACCAAAAAAATGTCCGATGGTGACAGCTGCCAGAGCATTGGGGAAGTTATATTCACCGATAAGCCGGGTTTGTACTTCGTGATATTTGCTTTCGTTGTCCGTTTTCCACTCGAAGGTGAGGTAAGGAGAATTGCCGGTGACGTGTCCGTTGATGTACAGCCCGTCCTCACTGCCGTAGGCAATCTGGTGGAGTCCGTAGGCTATCTTTTTCAAGTAGGGGTTGTCGTTATGGATAAAGATGGTAGCTTCTTTCCGCGTCCGCAGATAGTCGTACATCTCTCCTTTGGTCTTGATGATTCCTTCAAAAGAGCCGAATCCCTCCAGATGGGCTTTTCCTACGTTGGTAATGATCCCGTAGTCAGGTTCGGCTATCTCTACCAGCTCCTTGATGTCTCCCGGGTGGCTGGCACCCATTTCCACCACGGCAAGGTCGTGTTCAGGGCGCAGGCGAAGCAAGGTGAGGGGAACACCGATGTGATTGTTCAAATTTCCCAAGGTATAGAGCACGTTGTGAGTTTGCGAAAGTACGGTGGACATCAGTTCCTTGGTAGTAGTCTTTCCGTTTGTACCCGTAATGCCGATGATGGGTGTACGCATCTGCCGACGGTGGTAATTGGCAAGTTGTTGCAAGGTTTTCAAGCTGTTTTCCACCACGATGTATCGTGTATCGCCTTCAGGGGCATAGGCTTCTTCGTCCACTATGGCATAAGCACTTCCGCTTTCCAGCGCCCGGGCGGCAAAGGCATTTCCGTTGAACGACTCGCCTTTCAGCGCAATGAATAAAGAGCCTTGGGGGCAGTTACGGCTGTCAGTAGTGACACTGGTGCATGTTAGGAATATCTGATGTATAGCTGTTATATCCATGACTTTATAATTAAATCAATCTGTGTGAATCTGTGTAATCTGTGGTAAACCATCGTGCAAAGATATAGTTTTAATCCTCTCCCTTCCCGGGTACAAGCAAAAAACTTATCAGTTTTATGAGTTTATGTATTTTGAAACCACTTTTTTGTTTACATTTGCAGGTACTATATAGAACAGACTGCCTATGGAAATTACAACTGCCCGATATATAAATGTCAACGGTTCGCTGCTCGACCTCTCTCAACCCCGTGTCATGGGCATACTGAACGTTACTCCCGATTCCTTTTATGCCGGTAGCCGTACACAGACAGAGGTGGAAATAGCACGCCGGGTGAAACAGATAGTTTCGGAGGGAGCGGCCATTATTGACATAGGCGCTTACTCTTCCCGTCCCAATGCCGACAATGTCTCTGCCAGGGAAGAGATGGAACGGTTGCGTATGGGCCTGAAAATACTTTTTGAGATACAGCCGGATGCTGTGGTGTCGGTAGACACTTTTAGGGCGGATGTGGCAAGAATGTGTGTGGAAGAGTATGGTGTTGCCATCATCAATGATATTGCGGCCGGTGAGATGGATGCGAATATGTTCCATACCGTTGCGGCATTGAACGTACCTTATATTATGATGCACATGCAAGGCACTCCGCAAAGTATGCAGCAGCATCCTCATTACGACAATCTTCTGAAAGAGGTTTTCTTGTATTTTGCGCGCAAGGTGCAGCAATTACGTGACTTAGGTGTAAAAGACATCATTCTGGACCTCGGTTTCGGCTTTGGAAAGACAATGGAGCATAACTATGAATTGCTGTCCCATCTGGAAGAGTTCCGTATTTTTGAGTTGCCTTTGCTGGTAGGCGTTTCACGTAAATCGATGATATACCGCTTGTTGGACATTACTCCTCAGGAGGCGCTGAATGGTACTACGGTGCTCGATACCATCTGTTTGCTGAAAGGTGCTGACATTCTCCGCGTACACGACGTGAAAGAAGCCGTGGAAACCGTACGGATTGTGCAAGCCATGCGAAATAATTCCTAATCCCTAACCCCTAATCATTCAATATCGTGTTTTTTGAATTTGGAATAAAAGATTTTATAGATATTCTGTTAGTGGCTTTCTTGCTGTACTATACGTATAAGCTGATGAAAGCCTCCGGCTCTATCAATGTGTTTACGGGTATCCTGGTGTTTATCCTGATATGGCTGGTGGTGTCGCAGGTGCTGGAGATGAAATTGCTCGGCTCCATCTTCGACAAGCTGGTCAGTGTGGGCGTGCTGGCGCTTATCATTTTGTTTCAGGACGAGATACGGCGCTTCTTGCTGACACTCGGCTCGCATCAGCATGCCAGTGCGCTGGTACGCTTCTTCACCGGCAATAAGAAAGAGAAGTTGGAACATGACGACATCATGCCGGTGGTAATGGCATGTATCAGCATGGGGAAGCAGAAGGTTGGTGCCTTGATTGTCATTGAACATAATTTGCCTTTGGATGATGTGGTGCGTACGGGAGAAATTATCAATGCCGATATAAACCAGCGTCTGATTGAGAATATTTTCTTTAAGAACAGTCCGTTGCACGATGGAGCGATGGTTATCAGTAAGAAACGTATCAAAGCGGCGGGATGTATCCTGCCTGTTTCCCATAATCTGGACATTCCTAAGGAACTGGGGCTGAGGCATCGTGCTGCCATGGGAATTTCCCAGGTGTCTGATGCGCATGCTATCATTGTATCGGAGGAGACCGGAGGTATTTCAGTGGCTTATAAAGGACAATTCTATCTGCGCCTAAATGCTGAGGAATTGGAAAGTTTGTTAACAAAGGAAAGCTGAGGTGTGACAAAATCCCCTATTTTTACGTCATATAACTATGATATAAAATAAAAACAATATCTTATAACTAATAACTGAAAAGGATGGATAGACGAAATTTCTTACGGACGGGAAGTCTGGCGATGTTAGGCTCGCTGGCAGTACCCTCGTTGGCTATGCCTGCGTCAGTACGCGGAGCTTTGGGAGGAGCAGATAATCAGTCTGCCGTAGCTTCGGCAATGGCTCACTTTGGCGTGACGGAAGCTGACTTGAAGAAAGTGATGGCTGCCGCTCTGGAAAAAGGCGGAGATTATGCCGACCTCTATTTTGAGCACACGTTTAATAATAGTGTGGTTCTGATGGACGGTAAAGTAAACAATTGTGGAGCCAACATTGACTTCGGTATGGGCGTGCGCGTATTAGCAGGCGACCAGACTGGCTATGCCTATGTAGAAGGCGTGACCGTAGAAGAAATGCTGCGTGCTGCCCGTACGGCTGCCCGTATAGCTTCTTCGGGTAAGGCCGGAAAGCCTGTGGGGCTGACGGAGAAGACGATTGCCAAAAGCCGTTATGCCGTCACCGAACCTTGGGAAGACGTGAGCCTTAAGGCAAAGATTCCTTATCTGGAGAAACTGAACGAAAAGATTTTTTCTCTGGACAACCGGGTGCGCAAGGTCCAGGCGTCTCTTGTAGACAGTACTTCTCATGTCTTATTCTGTAACTCAGAGGGCGTGAGCTACTATGATTACCGCCCAATGGTCTCTTTCATGGCCGTGTGTATTATGGAAGAGAATGGAAAAATGGAGAACGGTTATGCCGGTCGTTCTTACCGCAAAGGGTTTGAATTCATGACGGACGATATTGTGGATACCCTTGCGCGTGAAGCTGTGGATAAGACCTCCATCTTGTTCAAGGCAGTGAAGCCCAAAGGCGGTGAAATGCCTGTCGTGATGGGAGCGGGTGGTTCGGGCATCTTGTTACACGAAGCCATAGGACATGCTTTTGAGGCTGACTTTAACCGTAAGCGTACTTCCATCTTCTGCGACTTGTTTGGCAAGAAGGTGTGCAACGAGCATATCAATGTGGTGGATGATGGTACCATTGCCTTCAACCGCGGAGCCGTGAACTTTGACGATGAGGGTGTGGAAGGCCAGAAGACCTATATTGTGAAAGAAGGTATCCTGACCAGCTATCTGCACGACCGCATCAGTGCCAAGCATTACGGGGTGGCTCCTACCGGAAACGGACGTCGCGATACTTTCCGTAATACTCCTATCCCCCGTATGCGTGCCACTTATATGGAAGCCGGCAATATGAAGGAAGCGGACATTATCTCCACCGTGAAGAAAGGTATCTATTGTGACCAGTTTACCAATGGCCAGGTGCAAATCGGTGCCGGAGACTTTACCTTCTTTGTGAAGTCGGGTTACTTGATTGAGGATGGCAAGCTGACGCAGCCCGTCAAGGATATAAATATCATCGGTAATGGTCCGAAAGCATTGGCTGACATCACGATGGTGGCAAATAACGATAAGATTGACAACGGTACTTGGACTTGTGGTAAAGACGGTCAGTCTTGTCCCGTTACCTGCGGTATGCCATCGGCACTAGTCAGCAAGCTGACTGTAGGAGGAGAAAGTTAATTATCAACTATCAATTAAAGACATGATTACAGACGACAATAAGAAATTGGCACAATGGGCAATGGAATATGCCTTGAAGAACGGTTGCCAGGCAGCCAAACTGGTGCTATATACAAATTCTAATTCTTCTTTTGAACTGCGTGACGGCAAAATGGACCGTTTGCAGCAGTCTACGGAGAATGGTTTGGGATTGAATCTTTATGTGGACGGACGTTTCGGCTCTTTTTCCACCAATCGGCTGGATAAGAAAGAATTGGAAACTCTTATCACGAATGGTATAGAGTCTACCCGCTATCTGGCGGTGGATGAGTCGCGTATGCTGGCCGACCCTGCACGCTACTATAAAGGAGGCAAGCCTGACTTGCAGCTTTTTGATAAGAAACTCTATGAAGTCAACCCGGATGATAAAGTGGCGATTGCCCGTGCTGCTGCAGAGGAGGTATTGGGCAAGGATGAGCGTATCATTTCGGTTGATTCTTCTTATAGTGATGGTGAGGGTTCTTCCTATCGTTTGATAAGCAACGGATTTGAAGGCGAGTCGAAGAGTACCTGGTTCTCTGTCTCAGCCAGTGTATCCATTAAGGGAGAAGGTGAAGCGCGTCCTCAGGATTACTGGTACGACTCGGCTCTGTTCTATGATAAATTGACGAAGGCGGGAATCGGTGCCAAGGCATTGGAACGCGTATTGCGCAAGCTGGGACAGAAGAAAGCAAAGTCGGGTAAATATACAATGGTGGTTGACCCTATGAATGTGGGAAATCTGCTCAGCCCGATGCTAAGTGCATTGTATGGCAGTGCTTTGCAACAAAAGAATTCCTTCCTGATGGACAAGCTGGATACGAAAGTGGCTTCCGACCTCTTCACGTTGCGTGACGAGCCGCATGCTATCGGTGCAAACGGTTCACGCTATTTCGATAATGAGGGTGTGGCTACCGAACCCCGCACTGTTTTTGACAAAGGCGTGCTGAAAACTTATTTCATCGATACCTACAATGGTAAGAAGATGGATATAGCTCCTACTATCAGTGCACCTTCACGTCTAATTCTGACACCGGGCGATAAGGACCTGAACGGATTGGTTGCAGATATTAAACAAGGCATCTTGGTTACGGGCTTCAATGGCGGTAACAGCAATAGCAGTACCGGTGACTTCTCTTATGGTATAGAGGGTTTCCTTATTGAAGACGGCAAGCTGACACAGCCCGTCAACGAAATGAATGTGACGGGTAACATGGTTACTTTATGGAATTCCTTGGTTGCTGTGGGCAATGACCCTCAACCGAACCGTTCATGGCAGATTCCTTCGCTGGTATTTGAGGGAGTCGACTTCAGCGGATTATAATGCTAGTTCAACATCAGGCTCATATATGGGCTTGATGTTGCAAATATTTTTTCGGTGAGTTCACCGATTGTAAGTGCCAAGTGGCTGCCCGGCAGACGCTTGGCACTATTCATATATTTACCATTGTTCAGGTAGTAGTAGCCGTTATTGGCACTGACCTGCTCATCGGTGAGATGAATGCTGAGTTCCAGTTCCGGATGGGCCGTAGCATAGAGTTGCAGCATGGTTTTGGCATTGATGATGCGTGCCATGCCCAAAAGTTGGCTTTCACCGGTAGCGGGAGGAGTGAGAACCCGGATGGACGGGAGATTCAAGCTTTGGCAGATATGTTGAAGCAGTAAAGTTTTTGTTGCGGGAGTATCCGACACGATTTCTCCAATGCGCCAGTTGGCTTTCCCTATCGGATAGGTAATGGCCAAAGCCGTGATTTCCTCCCCATTGCTCAATGTGCAAACGAAGCCCTGTCCCAGTTGTAAATCGGCAATGATAACCTGGAAATCCTCTTCCGTATGCTGGATGCAGCAAGGGCGCTCCCGCAATTTCCGGTCGAGATATTCATATCTTTTTTCAGTATATTCGGCAGACATTTCCAAAGTAAGGCCCGTATCGGCTGTCGGTGTACCGGAAGCGATAAAGGTCTCTTCGGCATAGCGGAATACGGGGGCATAACCGCTGCGGCCATAGTAGTCGAACAGCCACGGTTCTGCCGGTATCAGGGTGGATAAGGCGACATTATTGTGTAGCATCCGTGCAAAGGCTTGTGATAACAGCTCGTGCATTACGCCCCGGTTACGGTAATCAGGGTGTGTGCAGGCGCCGGATATATAGGCCGTATGAATATCTTCTCCTTCGAACGTCATAGGATAAGGCAACATCTGTAGGGCGGCAATCACTTCTTCGCCGCTTTGGATGGCAATATTGATATCATTGTTGTAGCGGAGCCGAAAATACAGTTCAGTAAATTCCTCGCTATCATTGAAACAGAGCTTCCATAAGTTCTTTACCTTTTCCCGTATCATCAATCCCTTATCCTTTTAATCCTTAATCTCTAATCCTTACTCTCACCATTTGATAGCTTCCACCGGTTCATCTTTCAGGCATGCCACGTATTTTTCCAGAATAATGGCAGGCTGGTACGAAAGTTTGGCCTTGCGCAATCCTTCAATACCCAAATCCTCTTCACGGTTGAGGTAGACATATTGTTCGGGGATATGGTTGGCAAATTCATAGTTAATCATTGCGTACGCTCCGTCTATGCTGGTGTCGGCCTTTTCCACATGTACTCCGAAGGTATCTTGGTTGATGGGCATTCCGAAAGTGAAGGCGGCAATTTTGCCGTCTACATGCAGGATGCCTCCGGTCAATCCCAGTTCTTCAAAATTGTGGAGGGCGTAGACCAGTGCGCGACGTTCGTTGCCCGTTCCTTCATGCTGGTCGCAATTGTTGGCCTTACACCATTCGGCTTCCAGGTCCAGACATTCCTGGATGCGGTCGGGAGTGATGGGAGTATATTCGTAATTATAGGTGCGTTTGAATTTGTTGACATGATTCCGTTTGGACTGGAATTTCTTTCCGGCAAGCGTGGCGAGGTCTGTACGCAGATAGAGGTAATCGGCATAGTCCCGGTCTGCTGTGAACTGGAATTTTCCGGGCATGAAGGCTTCCAGTTCCGAGCACATGCCCGAACATATTCCCAGCAGGCAGAAAGGTTCCCCTTCCCGGTGTGCGTCTTCGACCAGTGCGTCCAGTACTTTTGTCAAATCTCCGTTACCTATCGGCATCATGTACACCAGTTCGTCGTTTGCCCAGAATTTCAGCAGGAGGAAGCCGTCCATGATGGCAAACTTTGTATTGTATAGAAAACGCCAGCTGCATAGGTTGGAGAATGAGAGGTCACAATTCCGTCGCGGACTGTTCTGTGTATAGGAAGTAATCAGTTCTTTGTCTTGTAATTCGATATCTTTAAATGAAATCATACGTTGTTTTTAGTTGGTTATGATTATAGATAACAAAAATAAGAAGATTTTGTTAGAGTAGCCCTAATAATCGCAGAATAGTTGGGGTCAGCAATGCAGTGAAAATACCGTTCAGGGTCAGGCCGAGGCTGGCGAATGCGCCGTATTTGCGGCTGATGTCCATGGCTGTGGAAGTTCCTACCGCGTGGGCGGCGGCTCCCAAGGAAAGGCCTTGTGCCATAGGACTGCCGATGTGGGTCAGTTTCATGGTCTTGAAGCCCAGTATTCCTCCCAGCAAGCCTACACAGACCACTACGGCGGCGGTAAGTGAGGGAATGCCGCCCAGCGACTTAGTTACTTCCATGGCTATCGGCGTAGTGACCGACTTGGGCGCCAGGGAGTAGATAATCTCGTCGGAAGCCCCCATCAATTTAGCTATCAGCACGACAGAGATAACTCCCACAATGCAGCCGGCAAGTTGTGACAGCATGATGGGGAGCAGCTGTTTCTTAATCGTTTCCAATTGGAGGTATAGGGGGACTCCCAGGGCTACAACAGCGGGTTTCAGCCAGAATTCTATCAGATGTCCTCCTTCATTGTAGGTCTCATAACTGATATGTGTCATCTTCAGGAAGACAATGAGGATGGCAATTGTCAGCAGGATGGGGTTCAGCAACATGATGCCGGTCTTTTTCTGCAGGAGTTTGGCCAGAAAGAAAATCCCGAAGGTGACAGCCAATAGGAAAAATTCGTTTTCTAAAAAGTTCATTTGATTTTACGTGTTAGTTGATGAACCCATCCGGTGACTACAATCACCAGCAGGGTGCTGATTATGGAAGCGGTCACTATCGGCCAGAACTCGGAGGCGATGACATCGAAGTAAAGCATGAGAGCTACACCGGGCGGTACGAAGAAGAAGCCCAGGTTGGCAACCAGGAAGTCGGACATACCCTGCACCCAGTGCAGTTTAATCCAACCCAATTTCAAGAATAGGGTGAGCAACAGCATACCGATGATGCTGGAAGGTAACTTGATACCCGTAAAGAAAACAATCAGTTCACCCAAAGCTAAGCATCCGAAAAGGATGGCGCATTGACGAATCATATTATTATAATACCTATTGTTATACGTTGAAAACGCTGCAAAGGTAGGTATTCTATGTATTGCTTGTTATCGTTGTATCCTGATTTTTTTTATGTCGTTTGTAGAGTCGGGCGGGTTGTTCCTGCCGGACGGGTAATTGTTTGTTGCAGAGGGGCACGTGTGCGTACACATGAATGCTGGGAATACCTAATGTTAAATATTATAATAATTATGGTCTGAACGGTAAAAAGACCGATGTTTGCAATGTAGATATTGCAAAATTGTGTACTTTTGCGGCGTGAATAACACATACTGCCGATTCTTAATAGACAATTAAAATATCATGCAAAGATTAATTAACGAAATTGTTGAGCGTGCCAAAGCAAACCGCCAACGAATTGTTCTTCCCGAGGGTACGGAAGAGCGTACACTGAAAGCTGCCAATCAAATCCTGACTGACGGAGTAGCCAACTTGATTATCCTTGGAAAACCTGCCGAGATAGAGGCTTGTGCCAAAGAGTGGGGGCTGGGAAATATAAACAAAGCTACCATTATCGACCCGGAAGACCATCCTAAGAAAGAAGAATATGCCCAACTGCTTTGCGAGCTCCGCAAAAAGAAAGGCATGACCATCGAAGAGGCTCGCAAGTTGGTTGTCGATCCGCTTTATCTGGGCTGCCTGATTATAAAGAACGGCGACGCTGACGGCCAGTTGGCAGGTGCACGCAACACTACGGGTAATGTACTTCGCCCTGCTTTGCAGATTATCAAGACTTCCCCGGGCATCACTTGCGTTTCGGGTGCCATGCTGCTGCTGACACATGCTCCTGAATATGGAAAGAACGGTATCCTGGTGATGGGTGACGTGGCTGTGACTCCGGTGCCCGATGCAGAACAATTGGCACAGATTGCCGTATGTACGGCACGTACAGCCCAGGCAGTTGCCGGTCTCGACCCGAAAGTTGCCATGCTGAGCTTCTCTACCAAGGGCTCTGCCAAGCACGAAGTGGTGGATAAAGTGGTTGAGGCATTGAAGATTGCCAAGGAGATGGCTCCCGATATTGCCATCGACGGTGAGTTGCAGGCCGATGCAGCTTTGGTGCCGGAAGTAGGTGCAAGCAAGGCTCCGGGTTCTTCTATCGCCGGACATGCTAACGTATTGGTTGTCCCCAGCCTCGAAGTGGGCAACATCTCCTACAAACTGGTGCAACGTCTGGGACATGCTGATGCCGTAGGACCTATCCTACAAGGTATCGCCCGTCCGGTGAACGACCTTTCACGCGGTTGCTCCATCGAGGATGTGTATCGCATGATTGCCATCACTGCCAATCAGGCCATTGCTGCCAAAAAGAATGCTGAATAACTTTTAAATCTGATATATAGTATGAAAATCTTAGTATTGAACTGCGGTAGCTCGTCCATCAAATACAAATTGTTTGATATGGACCGGAAAGAAGTTATCGCCCAGGGTGGTATCGAAAAAATTGGTTTGAAGGACTCTTTCCTGAAGTTCACCTTGCCCAGTGGCGAGAAGAAAGTTCTTGAGAAGGACATTCCAGAGCATACCGTAGGTGTGGAATTTATCCTGAACACTTTGACAAGCCCTGAATATGGAGCCATCAAGTCTTTGGACGAAATCAATGCCGTAGGTCACCGTATGGTGCATGGAGGCGAAAAGTTCAGCGAGTCTGTACGGCTGACGCCGGAAGTGCTTGCCGCCTTCACTGCCTGCAACGACCTGGCTCCGCTCCACAATCCTGCTAACCTGAAGGGGGTAAATGCAATATCTGCCATTCTGCCTAATGTTCCGCAGATTGGTGTGTTCGATACGGCTTTCCATCAGACCATGCCGAAGCATGCCTATCTGTATGCCGTGCCTTACGAACTTTATGAAAAGTACGGCGTACGCCGTTATGGTTTCCACGGAACCTCACACCGCTACGTATCGCAGCGCGTCTGCGAGTTCCTAGGTGTAGAGCCGGAAGGAAAGAAAATCATCACTTGCCACATTGGCAACGGTGGTTCCATTACTGCCATCAAGGACGGTAAGTGTGTAGACACCAGCATGGGCTTGACCCCGCTGGAAGGTCTGATGATGGGTACCCGCAGTGGTGATATTGATGCCGGTGCCGTTTCCTTCATCATGGAGAAAGAGGGTCTGGATGCCAACGGCATCTCCAACCTGCTGAACAAGAAGAGCGGTGTGCTGGGTATCTTCGGTGAATCCAGTGACATGCGCGACCTGGAAAATGCCGTAGCTGCCGGCAATCCGAAGGCTGTTCTGGCTGAAGAAATGTACTTCTACCGCATCAAGAAATATATCGGTGCCTATGCCGCTGCTTTGGGTGGTGTGGATATCGTGGTATTTACCGGTGGTGTCGGCGAGAATCAGGCAAGTGCCCGCTGGGGTGCATGTGAAGGCCTGGAATTCATGGGCATAAAGCTGGATGCCGAGAAGAACAAAGTACGCGGTGAAGAAATGGTTATCTCTACCGAAGATTCTCAGGTGAAGGTGGTGGTAATCCCCACTGACGAGGAACTGATGATTGCTTCGGACACGATGGATATTCTGAAGAAGTAATATCGCTGTAATATTTCCCGGTTCCGGCTTCCCGGAGTCCGGATGTGGTTTCGCCCCTGCAAATATGTAATGTATTTGTAGGGGCGAAATGTTTTCCGAATCCTTTAAAATACCTATCTTTGTTACTCGGTTAAAAACAATAAAGGCAATTTCTCGAATAACTTTAAATAAGAACTGCTTATGAAACGATTAATGAATGTGTTGTTCTTTGTACTGCTGACCAGCGGCATGGCCTATGCCCAGCAGGCGAAGTACGTGTTTTATTTCATCGGTGATGGAATGGGTGTGAACCAGGTGAACGGTACGGAGATGTATCTGGCCGAACAAGAAGGGCGCATCGGTGTAAAGCCTTTGCTGTTCACTTCTTTCCCGGTTGCCAGCATGGCAACTACCTTTTCTGCCACCAACTCGGTGACTGACTCTTCTGCTGCCGGAACAGCCCTGGCTACCGGTGCAAAGACCTATAACGGCGCCATTGGTATGGACGATAACAAGAGTGTGCTTCAGAGTGTGGCCGAGAGAGCCAAAAAGTCCGGTAAGAAAGTTGGGGTAACTACCAGCGTCAGTGTAGACCATGCTACTCCCGCTGCATTCTATGCCCACCAGCCGGACCGTGGTATGTATTACGAGATAGCCCTCGACCTGCCGAAAGCCGGTTTCGACTTCTATGCAGGCGGTGGTTTCTTGAAACCGACTACTACTGCCGACAAGAAAGAGGCTCCGAGCATCTTCCCTATCTTTGAAGAAGCCGGCTATACCGTTGCAAGAGGCCTTGACGAATACAAGTCGAAGTCTGCCCAGGCGGACAAGATGATTCTTATCCAGAAAGAAGGGGCAGAGCCTTCTTGTCTGCCCTATGCCATCGACCGCCAGGAAGGCGACCTGACACTGGCCGAAATTACCGAGAGTGCCATCTCTTTCCTGACCAAAGGCAGTAACAAGGGTTTCTTCCTGATGGTTGAAGGTGGAAAGATTGACTGGGCCTGCCACGGAAACGACCCCGCCACAGTCTTTGAGGAAGTGGTGGATATGGACAACGCCATCAAGGTGGCTTACGAGTTCTATAAGAAGCATCCCAAAGAAACGCTGATTGTGGTAACTGCCGACCATGAAACCGGCGGTCTGGGGCTGGGTACCGGTAAGTACGAGCTTCAACTGAAAGCCCTTGCCAAGCAGAAGCAGTCTCAGGATATCCTTTCACGTTCCATCACGGATTTACGCAAGATGCGCAAGGTTATCAACTGGCCGGAAATGAAGGAATTCCTGGCAGAAAAGATGGGTTTCTGGAAAGAGCTGCCGGTGAGCTGGGAGCAGGAGAAGATGCTGCGTGATGCTTACGAAGAATCATTTGTGAACAAGCATGTAGTGTTTGAGGAAAGTCTTTATGCCAAGACTGAGCCCCTGGCCGTTGCCGCCAAGAAGGTGATGAGCCAGATTGCCATGGTAGGCTGGACCAGCGGTGGCCATACAGCCGGATATGTGCCGGTATTCGCAGTAGGTGCAGGTTCCAAGCTGTTCGTGGGTAAGATGGACAACACGGAAATCCCGAAACGCATAGCCAAGGCTGGCGGATACAAATAATAGACAGTCACCACAGATAGCACAGATTCTCACAGATTGGAAGCTCTGATATCAAGTATAAGAGACTAATCTGTGAGAATCTGTGCTATCTGTGGTGGCTGTCTATTTATTCCTTAAGGTCCTTCTTTATAATTTCATCCATCTCCCGGATACGTTTCTCCCGTTCCTTGGCGGATTTTACTTTCTGGTCCTTGTATCCGGTATCTGTCCGTTCGGAGACCTCTTCGCTCCATTCCTCGAATTCATCCGTTGCCGGACGTCCGTGCGGGTCTATGTTCTCTTCGGCAATCGGGTCGTTTCTGTAAATCATATCATCCATGACGCTAATGTTTTTAATGTTATGATGTTACTACAACCATGCCGGGAAAAAGTTCCGGTAACCTTCACTTTTTCGTAATCATTTATAAGAATAAACGTTTTATAGCGCGGGCAGCAGGTACTTCCATATTAGATTCAGCTCTGCCTGCATGTCGGGGATGTTGGCGGTGACGGCAATGACAGCATCCTTGTCCGGCAACACCAGTATGTATTGTCCGTTGGCACCATCGGCACGGTAGGCGTTGTGGCGGCAGCGCCACATCTGGTAGCCGTAGCCCTGCAGCCAGTCGCTTGTCTTGGCGCTCATCTTCGCTTTCTTCAGCATCTCCGGTTTCATGCCGGCGGGCAGTGAGGGCACTTGGCAGGCAGATGCCTCCTTTACCCATTCTTCGGGCAGAATCTGCTGTCCGTTCCAGTTTCCTTTCTGCAGGAACAGTTGTCCCATCTTGGCAAGGTCTTCCGTTTTGAGGTACAACCCCCAGCCTCCGGTATTGATGCCTTGCGGGCTTTCCTGCCACCGGGCGTTGACGATGCCAAGCGGGCGGAACAGACGGGGATAGAGATAATCCACCACTTTCTCGCCCGTCACTTTCTGTACGATGGCTGAGAGCATGTAGGTTCCCAGGCTGTTGTAGGTGTAGAAGGTACCGGGCTTGTGCTCCACGGGGAAGGCAAGGAACTCCTGCACCCAATCGGCGTCCGCCTTTTTGCGTACCGTTCCGGTGGGGTCGGTGTCGTGCCCGCAGTTCATGGTCAGCAGGTCGCGTACGGTCATGGCTGCCAGATTTTCGCTGACGGTTGCCGGAAGCTTGTCGGGGAAGAAGGAGATGACCTTGTCCGTCAGCTTCAGCCTGCCTTCGGAGGCGGCAAGTCCCACGGCGGTGGCGGTGAATGTCTTGCTGACGGAGTTCAGGATGTGAGGCTCATCCTCTTTCCCTTCGCCCATCCATTCTTCGGCAATGACATTGCCGTGTTGCACAATCATGATACTGTGCAGGTCTTGTCCGGCTTTCTTTACGGCATCCAGATATCTGTTCATGGCCTTGTCCAGCTTCGGAGTAGCGGCGGCGCGGGGCAGGCCCTTGGTCAGTTGGTTGATGGAAATCAGCTTTATGCCTTTGTCCTCAATGGCTTTCCGGACGCGGGGGCTTGTCAGCAGGTCGGTCACTCCCTGGCGGTCCAGCGCCACGTCCTCATATCCGATGTGGAAGACGGTTTTCATTTCATCGTTGTCCAGTGCCGGGTGGTCTAAGAAAAGGTAGCGCTGGCCCGGCTGCAACTTCTCCAATGCTTTGATGAAGCTGGCCTCCTTTTCTTCGGCGGTTCTTTTGGGGCCGTCGTACCCGATGTAGGTAAACCGGTAGTCCTTGGAGGAGTCCATGCGGTCGATGGACGGCAGGTTGTATTCTTTGGCGAGCCGTTGCACCAGCTCGTTCACTTCTTTGCTGAAACCGGTGGAGAGCATGTGTCCGGACAGATGGCTGAGTTGCGGAATGCTTTTCAGCGTCGTCTCTATCTGCGCGCGGAACTCCTGCTCTATCTCCTTGATGTCCCATTTCTGCTCCATGATGGACTGTCCCGGATAGGCGGGGTTAGGGAACATCATCGGGTAGAAATAGCCGTTCTCGTCCGTCAGGCTGGGGCAGTGGGTCAGCGGACGCCACTTCACGTTCTCCCACTCGCTGGTGATGACGAGGTGCAGGCCGACGTCCAGTCCCGGATTTTCTTTCAGCATCTTGATGGCTTCTGGATACCAGGCTGCTACGGGCATCACTTCCACGCTGCGGGCAATACCCGAGCGGTAGGTCTGGATGCAGGCTTCGTTGACGGAATGCAGGGCACCGAGATCGTCAATGCGGATGACAAGTGTCGGGGCGCCGGATTGTCCCCATATCGGCAATGCTCCTGCTGCGAGCAGGCATCCGGCAATCATGTTTTTCAGTCTTAAAGGTTTCATGGGTGGTAATGGTATGATGGTTAACAGTTTGGAAATGCGGGTTATAGCTTCGTCTCTCCCTCCACAAAATTCTCAAGGAAGAGGTTCTCGCCGTCAAAGACGGCGTACGAGAAGTAGTTTATCCAGTCGCCGAGGATGAGGATGCGGGCGGTACTGCTCAGCATCAGGTCCAGTTCGATGTGGCGGTGACCGTAGATGAAGTAGTTGATGTTGGGATGGCTTTTCAGGTATTCCTTGGTGTAGAGCACCAGGTATTCGTTGTTTTCTCCCATGTATGCGGGTTCTTTCCCGTCTATGCGTTTCAAGCGGCTGTGCTTGGCCCAGTTCAGTCCCAGCTCCATGCTCCAGCGGGGGTGCAGGGCAGAGAACAGCGTCTGTAGGGTACGGCTGCGGAACATGGCGCGCAGCATCTTGAACTTCTTGTCCGGGTCGCCTAGCCCGTCACCGTGGGCAAGGTAGAACTCTTTTCCGAAGATTTCGGTGGTCAGCGGTTCGCGGTGTATCATGACGCCGCACTCCTTGGTCAGATAGTCGCCGCACCAAAGGTCATGGTTTCCCGTGAAAAAGTGGACTTCTACTCCCAGGTCGGTCAGTTCGGACAGCTTGCCCAGAAAGCGGGTGTATCCTTTGGGCACTACGGTACGGAATTCGTACCAGAAGTCGAACATGTCTCCCAGCAGGTATACGGCCGATGCCTTGTGCTTGATGCTGTCCAAGAAGTTGACCAGCCTCCGTTCTTGGGTTCGTCCGTGTTCGATGGCTCGTGAGCCCAGGTGAGCATCCGAGAGGAAATATACATTCTTCATTTTCAACTTTCCATTTTCAACTTTGAACTTTCAACTGATTTAAAGGAATCCCAGTTCCAGTTTCGCTTCTTCGCTCATCATGTCCTTGTCCCACTCGGGTTCGAAAACGAGATTGATGGTGGCGGAGGTTACGCCGTCGATGGATTCCACCTTCTGGCGCACATCTTCCATGATGAAGTCGGCTGCCGGACAGTTGGGGGCAGTCAGCGTCATGTCGATGGAGGCTTCTCCCTGGTCGGAGACGTCTATTTTGTAAATCAGTCCCAGGTCGTATACATTTACCGGTATTTCCGGGTCGAATACGGTCTTGAGCATGGAGACTATTTTCTCTTCTATTTCAAATTTGGTCATATTCGTAGGGTTTTATATATAGGTTTTCAAAGAACAAAGCTATGGAATTTAATTGAAAATGCAAAGGAACGCCCTCCTTTTCATTACTTCAGAAAGGGTTTGTCTTATCCTGATATAGGTAGACACATTTACAAACTAATAAATGTGTTACTA